>SHVM01000036.1 GCA_009694265.1 Pseudolabrys sp. | reverse complement strand
CCGGCATCCCGGCAAGCTACAGGCGTAGGTTTGCCCTGTGCCATCGACACTTCAATCTGACGAAGCAGCGTCACAATCTGCTCTGCACCAAACCTCTTCTTCGGCATGACCAAGCTCCTTTCCAAGCTATTCTCTCACAACGCTTGGTCTAAAAAAGCCAGGTCAGGTCAGCCCTTCTGCAAAATATTAAGGCTATCATTAATATGAATTGCTTTTTTCTCTTTAGCCGCCGCCGCCTTGGGGCTTGAACCATAATAGGATCGACTGATTATTGATTCGGCCTTTCGCAAAGCCCTATCAATATTCTTCTCGGCGTTTTGCCCTTCAAGTTCACTGATAAGCTCCTCCAAGGCGCTGCGCACCACGGCCAGCGAAGCGAGATGCTCTATCAAGGAACGAGTGCTCATCGCCAATGCAACGGGGTTTTCTGTCTCAATGGAAGAAAGAAGCGCGCGGATAATGTGATAAACTTTCCAATAGCAAACCTCTCCCATGAAAAAAGCATCAACCGAACATCTAGCACTACGAAGCGCCAGCATCTTTAATGTCTTCTCGACCGTCGTAGATTCAATTTGGGAGACGGTTCGTTCAAGACTACCCCTCAAGTCTTTGACCTGTTCCCTGTTTTCGCGATTTTGAATAAAGGTCCTAAACGTTGACGCGGCCTCGGCTTGTAGTTTTGATTGATTGCCCATGTTGGGGCTCCTGACCAAGATTGCGCGGCCAAAGCCAGATGACGGACAGTACGAGCCTGCGTGAATTATGGCACGTTCGGAAAGGTGGTCTTCGGATTTTTCGCGGGGCAATGCTCGCATACGTATGAGCTGGGGGTTGCCTCAACTATTTCATCGAGACTATTGCTCCGATGCCTCAAAACCATCGGACGGGAGCAGGTAACGCACTTAGGCCATGGCTTATACATGGCTGCACCCTGCGCCTATTGTCGTCCGACGCAAAGGGCTGTTTTCTGTATGATGTACGAGTGCCCGGATCAAAGATGATACTAAATCCGCAAGACTTGGAAAAGATTACCGGTCTGACGCTAAATCATTACAACGAGCGCACTGAAGATTTTTGGCAAGGCACGCGCGGTCACGACGTTAAACAGAACATCGCTGCGTTGTTACAAAGGATCGAAGGTCAAACGCCTTTTACGATACTGGATTTTGGTTGCGGACCCGGTCGCGACCTCAAGGTGTTTTCTGAACTCGGTCACATAGCTGTAGGTTTGGAAGGTGCCGCTCATTTCGCCGAGATGGCGCGTGCCCATAGTGGCTGCAAAGTATGGCTGCAAGATTTCTTAAAGCTCGATCTACCGGACAATCATTTTGATGCCGTATATGCCAACGCTTCACTATTTCATGTCCCCAGCCAGGAATTACCGCGCGTATTGCTGGAACTGCACGCCAGCCTGAAACTAGGTGGTGTGCTGTTCAGCTCAAACCCGCGCGGCCATAACGCGGAGGGCTGGAACGGTGGGCGCTACGGCGCGTACCACGATCTCGATACTTGGCGCAGCTATATGTCAGCTGCGGGATTTGCTGAGCTCGATCACTATTACCGCCCCGCCGGGCTGCCACGCGAAAAGCAACCTTGGTTGGCGAGCGTCTGGCGGCGGTGAGTAGATCGCGCCGGATGATCACGCAACTCATGGCAATTGTCTCATTTTCTACTCAGTCGGCACCTAGCAGTTTGCTGAAAAAGGTTTTTCGAGGGGGTCCATGAGCAACATTGAATCAAGAACCGAGTCCCAAACGCACGATAGATTCAAGATTAGGCCGCTTTTGATTCGATTGTTGCTCAACAACACATCCGTTTCGAGTTTTTCAGCAGACTGCTAGATAAAAATTGTGTGTTTTATTGCCAATTAGACACTCGCACCGAATTCGAATGCCTGCTAGTTCACCGGCGCGTCCATAGATCGGGCGAACATTTTTGAAATGAATCGGCGAGTCGATGATGGCGGAGGGAGTGGGATTCGAACCCACGTTACGGTTTCCCGTAAACACGCTTTCCAAGCGAGCGCCTTCAGCCACTCGGCCACCCCTCCGTCATTCTCGCAGCGGCGCTCGCCTTTTTAATTCAAGACGCGCGCAAGGCGCGCTGTTGCGCCTTCAGTCACTCGGCCACCCCTCCACACGTTGCTAGCTCATGGCGACCGGCGCACGCATTTGCAAGCCAAGAACCAGGTTCTTTCCCGCATTCGTCGGCCTCCAGGTGTGGTTTAGCCGTGGCCGAAACCTAGGCACTATCATGTTTTTTTATGTTTTAGTTTCATATATTGACCATTCTGACAACTAGCGCGCAATATGGCTGGTCTATCCAATATTCCAGGAACCGCGATGACGGGCGACGTTTCCGCGCTGCAATTGGTGCTTTCGGGCGATCCCGGGCTATTCGCCATCGTGCGGCTGTCGCTGCTGATCAGCCTGAGCGCCGTGCTGTTCGCGGGCCTGATCGGCGTGCCGGTTGGCGCCTTCATCGCGCTGACGCTCTTTCCCGGCCGCGAGGGCGTCATCGTCGTGCTCAATGCGCTGATGGGCCTACCGCCGGTCGTGGTCGGGCTGGCGGTCTTTCTGGCGCTGTCGCGCTCGGGGCCGCTCGGGTCCTGGGGCCTGCTGTTCACGCCGCAGGCCATGGTGATCGCGCAGACCGTGCTAGTAGCGCCGATCATCGCGGCGCTGACGCGGCAGACGATCGAAGACCTGTGGGTCGAGTACCGCGACGAACTCGCCGCCATGAATATTGGCCCGGCCGGCCGGGTCGCGACCCTGGTCTGGGACGCGCGATTTTCCCTTGTCACGGCGCTACTTGCAGGATTTGGCCGGGCGGCGGCGGAAGTCGGCGCCATCATCGTGGTCGGCGGCAATATCGAGGGCTTTACCCGCACCATGACCACGGCGATCGCGCTGGAAACCTCGAAAGGCGATCTGCCGCTAGCGATCGGGCTTGGCATCGTGCTGATTTTCATCGTGATTTTGATCAACGCACTGGCTTGGGCAGCGCGCCGCGCCGGCGAACGCACCGCGGGATGAGCATGCACGCACCCAGTCACGACCTGCCTTTAATGTTCGTAGAAGCCGGAATCCTCGCCGGCGAGGTGACGATCCTCGACAATATTTCGCTCACGCTCAACGCCGGCGCGCCCACTGTTCTGATCGGCCCCAATGGCGCCGGCAAGACCACGCTGCTGCGCGCGGCCATGGGACTTATCCCCGTCACGCACGGCCGCATCACGTGGGGCGGAAACGAGACGGCGGCGCCGGCGCGCCGCGCCTTCGTATTCCAGCGCCCGGCCATGCTCCGGCGCAGCACGGAAGGGAATGTCCATTACGCACTGGCCGCTGCCGGTGTGCCGCATGGCCAGCGCTATGATCGCGCCGCGGAATTGCTGACACTGGTCGGGCTCGACGGATTTGGCAGCCGTCCTGCGCGGCGATTATCCGGCGGCGAGCAGCAACGCGTTGCGCTGGCGCGCGCACTGGCGCGCGACCCCGCCGTGCTGTTTCTCGACGAGCCGACCGCGAGTCTCGATCCGCATGCCACCAAGGCAATCGAAGACATCGTGAGCAATGTCGCGGCGCGCGGCGTCAAGGTCGTGATGTCCACCCACGATCTCGGCCAGGCCAAACGTCTGGCCGGCGACCTCGTGCTGCTGCATCGCGGTCGGCTGATCGAGAGCGGGCCAGCGGCACAATTCTTCGCAGACCCACGCACGGAGGAAGCCAGCAAATTCATCGCCGGAGAATTGCTGATCTAAACAAAAACCAAAACTGGAGGATTCACATGTTCAATCGCCGCATACTGCTTGCCGCTCTTGCTCTCGGCATCGCCGCCGCCGCGCCCGCAAGCGCGCAGGAAAAGTCCATCGTCGTATCGTCGACCACATCGACGCAGGATTCCGGCCTGTTCGGTTACATCCTGCCGCTGTTCAAGAGCAAGACTGGAATCGACGTGAAGGTCGTGTCGCAAGGTACCGGCCAGGCGCTCGATACCGGCCGGCGCGGCGACGCCGACGTGGTGTTCGTGCACGCCAAATCGCAGGAAGAAAAATTCGTTGCCGACGGCTTCGGCGTGAAGCGCTTTCCAGTCATGTATAACGACTTTGTGCTGATCGGACCGAAGAGCGACCCCGCCGGCATTAAGGGCTCAAAGGATGTCGGCACCGCGCTGAAAACCATCATGGCCAAGGGCGCGCCGTTCATCTCGCGCGGCGACAAATCCGGCACGCACAGCGCCGAGATCAATCTCTGGAAAGCCTCCGGCGTCGACATCGAGAAAGAAAAAGGCCCCTGGTACAAGTCGATCGGCCAGGGCATGGGCGCGGCCCTCAACACCGCATCGGCCTCCAGCGCCTATGTGCTGGCGGATCGCGGCACTTGGATTTCATTCAAGAACCGCGGCGACCTCATCATCGCGGTGGAAGGCGACAAGCGGCTGTTCAACCAGTATGGCGTCATGCTGGTGAACCCGGCCAAGCATCCAAAAGTGAAGAAGGACTTCGGGCAGCTGTTCGTCGACTGGCTGGTGTCGCCGGAGGGCCAGAAGGCGATCGCCAACTACAAGATCAATGGCGAGCAGTTGTTCTATCCAAACGCCAGCGATGCGGGCGCGTGATGCGCGCGGGGGCGATTGCGCTGGCACTCGTCGCTCTGCTTACACCGGCGGCAACCGCAGACGGCTGCGATAAATTCGCCTGGCCGCTGGCGCGTGAGCAGGTGCTGTTGGCGGCGGCGGGTAAGCCGACGGTGAAGGCGGGGGAAATGCTCGCTTTTGTCCCCAAAACGGCATTCACTCTGCAACTTCAGCTCGGCGCGAAGGCCGCATTCGTCATGCCGCCCGAGCGCAAGCCAAAGGCAGAGCGTTGGTTCGGCGGCTCAATCCGGTTTCCCGCGTTGGAAAAGCCAGGCATCTATCAAGTGACGCTGTCCGACGAAGCCTGGATCGATGTGGTCCAGGACGGCCGTTACTCCCGCTCGGTTGGAAGCACCGGACGCAGCGATTGCCCGACTTTACGCAAAAGCGTGAGGCTCGATCTCGGCGCCACGTCGTTTGTTTTGCAGTTCAGCGGCGTCGCGTCGGATGAGATTGTGGTGGCGATCGGCGCGCGCGAGTAGCACGCGGTCAAAAGTGAAATTCACCGGTTTCCAGCAACGCCATGCGGCGCTCCTGCGACACTTGAAGCCGATGCATCGCGGACGCTGCCTGACTGTGCAGGCTGGCAAAGTCGATTGTATCCGCTTCGGCGCGCATATCGAGTGTCGGGCTAGAAAGGACAACGCCGCCAATGGCAATGGCGGCGAGCAAGCATGGAAAATATAGGTGCGCATGATGATGTCCCAGCCAAATGTCAAACCAAGTGTTCCTACGTACGTGATACTAGGCAGAAACCTCCTTAAATCAGGCAAAGTTGAGCGCGCAACCTGCAGCGATTGTCTTGAGGCCTTGTTAACTATGCCTAGTTGACGGCCCGCCCTATTTCGGCTGCGACACCAGCGAATAGCGGCTATCGGCGGCCAGGCATTCGGCTTCGGGCAAGCCCAGTTCCTTGCGCACCATATTGGTGCCGAGTACCAGCGACACGATCTTGTAATAAGCGTGGCGGCGGCTCATGCCCTCGCGGCCCATGCCGCAGTCGGACGAGATCACCAGCCGCTCGGCCGGGATATGCTTGAGCGCCCGGCGGATGTGCTCGGCGATTTCCTCCGGCCGCTCGACCTGCAACGAATGGTGGTCGATGACCCCGATGGCGATCTTCTTGCCGGTGATGATCTTACCGAAGTCCGCGAGGTCGGCGCCGCCGGCGCTGACCGACTCGAAGGTAATCACGTCTGCATCGACCTTGTTCAGCATCTCCAGCGCGGACTTATAGCTCTGCACGTCCTTGAACATGCGCTGCTGGGACGGGTTGCCCCAGCAGGTGTGGCACCAGACCTCGGTCTTGGCGCGCAGGCCCTTCACGGTGCGATTGAACACTTCGACGCTGAAGGCTGGATTGATAACGTCGTCGACGATCTTGCGCACCGACAGCAGATGGATCTGCGGCTCCTCGAACTGGATCACTGGGCAGCCGGCGTCGGCAAGTTCATGCAGCTCCTGGTTCAGCGCGTCGGTGATTGCCAGGATGCGATCCTTGATCGACTTGTAGTGCTTGTCGGTGACCGCGAAGGCGACCAGTTCCGGCCCAATGGTGCCAAACTTGACCGGCTTTTTGGTCATGCGCTGCGCCACTTTCCAGAGGGCGGCATATTGCAGATCGCCGCGCGTGACCGGGCCTTCGATGCCGGGCATCACGCGAGCTTCGAGATAATCATGCAAAATGTGTCCGGGCGGAAACAGCAGCCCGCCTTTGCCGGCCGGCGTCGGCTGAGGATTGCGGTCGAAGCCGCCCATGTGGCGTGGCGGATAATTGGTCCAGCTCTGGCCGCCGACATCCGAATCGAAATGCGCGTCACCGTCGGTGACAATGTCGAGACCGGCGATTTCCTGCTCGTGCAGATAGATCGAAACCGTATCGACATATTGCTCGCGGAACTGGTTGTTCACCATCGCATCGAGGAAGCTGCGGGACCCGAGATTTTCCGTGTACCAGCTCGGCCGCGGCAGCGAGCCGGTGATGGTGGTCGGCAGCATGATGTCTTTGGTGGCGCGAAGCATGGCAGGCGTCTCCCCGGGCTTGTTGTCGTTTGCGGCATTGTATGACCGGGATGCGCGACAAGGAACCAAGGATACGAAATTTTGCCGGTCCGGCATGGATAATAGCGCCGGAGCTGCCCACCTATGATGGGCAGATTGCAGCCAAATCTCTGCTATAATTGAGCTATGAGCAAAGACGGCGACAGCTACATCATCCGGCCCAATCCGGCCGACCCACGGCTGACCGAGCGCGTTGGCGGCATCGACCAGACCGGCGCCAAGATCGAGACCTCGGTCACGGTCGAGCGCGCGTTGACGATTTTCTTGAACTCGCAGGAAATCGTCACCGCCATGACCATCGGCGATTACCCGGATTATCTGGCGGTCGGCTATCTGCTCAACCAGAACATGCTGCTGCCCGACGATGTGGTGACCGGCGTCGATTACGACGAGGAACTGGCGGTGGTGGTGGTGCGCACCAAGCGCAAAACCAACTACGAAAAGAAGCTGAAGAAAAAAGTGCAGACCTCCGGCTGCGCGCAGGGCACCGTGTTCGGCGACCTGATGGAAGCGCTGGAGAATGTCACGCTGCCGAAGGCGGCTTTACGCACCTCGTGGCTCTATGCGCTGACCCACAAGATCAACACCACGCCGTCGCTCTATCTGGAAGCCGGCGCGATCCACGGCTGCGTGCTGGCGCATAAAGACCGGCCGCTGGTCTATATGGAAGATGTCGGCCGCCACAACGCGGTCGACAAGATCGCCGGCTGGATGTTCAAGGAAAAAATCTCGCCAAGCGACAAGATTTTCTACACCACCGGACGGCTCACCTCGGAAATGGTGATCAAGTGTGTGCGCATGGGCATTCCGATCTTGATTTCGCGCTCCGGCTTCACCGCCTGGGGCGTGGAACTGGCGCGCAAGGCTAATTTGACGCTGATCGGGCGCGCGCGCGGCAAGCGCTTTGTCGCGCTCGCCGGCGAGGACCGCATCGTGTTCGATCAAGACCTCGCCAGCGTCGAGGAGGAAAGCTCCAAGCACCGGCGCAAAGCGGCCGTGCATGATGAGTAGTTTTTTCTGTCATTCCGGGACGGCGCGTAGCGCCGGACCCGGAATCCAGAGCCAAATCGCACGGCACCCGCGGCCCCTGGATTCCGGGTTCGCTCGCGGAGCCTGTCATCGGGCCGCGCTTCGCGCGGACCCGTTGGCTCGCGCCCCGGAATGACAATGGACATTCCCACTCCCCCCACGCTCGGCCTGGTGCTGGCCGGTGGCCTGGCGCGCCGCATGGGCGGCGGCGACAAGGCGCGCATCGAAATCGGCGGCGTGACCATTCTCGACCGCGTGCTGGCGTGTCTCTCCGCGCAAAGCACCGGCATCATCATCAACGCCAATGGCGATCCCCAGCGCTTCGCTGATACCGGCGTCGCGGTGGTGCCCGACAGCGTGCCGGGCTTTGCCGGCCCGCTCGCCGGGATTCTCGCCGGGCTTGACTGGCTGGCGGCGCAAAACAACGGCATCGAATGGCTGGTGAGCGTGCCGGGCGATTGCCCGTTCCTGCCCGACAACCTGGTGGAGCGGCTGCATACGGCCCGCCGCCAGATGGGCGCCGGCGTGGGGCTGGCCTGCGCCCGCTCCGGGCAATGGCGCCACCCGGTGGTGGGTCTTTGGCCGCTGGCGTTGCGGGCCGACTTGCGCAAGGCGCTGGTCGAGGAGGGCTTGCGCAAGATCGAGGTATGGACGGCGCGGCATGGTGTCGCCATCGCCGATTGGCCGGACCAGCCGATCGATCCGTTCTTCAACGTCAATACGCCGGAAGACGCGGCGCGCGCCGAACAGGTTGCGACGCAACAATATTGACGGGCCTCTCGCTTCGTCGCTGCTTCTGGTATAGTTCTAAGCTAAGGGCTTCTCGGGAGGATCAAAACCATGAAAACATTTCTCATCGCCTGCGCCGCGGCCATCGCCATTGCGGTCATCGGCGGCGTCGTGCTCAGCGGCATCCAGGAGCAGGCCGACAAGGCCTTCTCCAGCTCGACCGGCGTTCGGCTGGGGGCGTAATTTATCTGTCATTCCGGTTCGCGCGTTAGCGCGAACCCAGAATGACGACTACCCCGTCAGCGCCGCGTAAGACAAAAACCCGACGCGATCGCCCAGCTTGACCGAGGTGACGTCCTCGCCAAATTCCAGCAAGCCGTCGGTTTCCGTCAGCGACGTCAGAATGCCCGCGCCATCCTGCGGGTGCTTGACCGCCTCGATCTCGCCATCGTGCCTTAGCCTGAGCGCGACGCGCACATATTCGCGGCGGTCCTTCTTTTTCTTATAGGCAAAGGCGGTGCGCACCGGCAGTGGCATCAGCGTCTGCGGCCGCGCGCCGGCCAGCCGCAACAGCAGCGGCTTCACCACCCGCACGAATGTCACAAACACCGCCACCGGATTGCCCGGTAGGCCGACAAAGGCGGCGCCGCTATCCGCCGCGTAATCCTTGCGCGCGGCGGCGCGGATCACGCCCATGGCCACCGGCCGGCCCGGCTTGATGGCGACGCGCCAGAACACCAGGCTGCCGATGCGCTCGACCGCGCTGCGCACATGGTCAGCTTCCCCGGTTGAGACGCCGCCCGAGGTGATGACCAGATCGTGCCAGGCCGCCGCCTTGGCGAGCGCGCGCGCGAGCTCGGCCGGGTCGTCGGCGAGAATGCCGAGATCGGTCACCACCGCGCCGAGCCGGTCGAGAAGTGCGCTCAGCAAATAGCGGTTGGCGTCGTAAATCGCGGCGGCGCCGCGCGCGGCTCCCGGCTCCACCACCTCGTCGCCGGTCGAAAAGATCGCAACCTTGAGCCGCCGGCGCACGTCGAGTTCGGTGAGGCCAAGCGCCGCGGCCAGCGCGATGTGCTGCGCTTCCAGCACGGTGCCGGCCGGCAGCACGATATTGCCGGCGGGTACATCCTCGCCGGCCAGCCTGCGGTTGGCGCCCAATTCAAGTCCGCTCGGCACGATCACATGATCGCCCTCCACCGTCACGTCTTCCTGCATGAACACCGTATCGGTGCCGGACGGCATGGCCGCGCCGGTGAAAATCCGGATGGCCTGGCCGGTTTTAAGCGGCATGTCCGAACGCGCGCCGGCGGTCAGGCGGCCGCCGACGAGCAGTTTGGTGTCGCCGCCGGCTTTGAGATCGGCATGGCGCACGGCATAGCCGTCGACCGCGGAATTATCGAACGGCGGCAGGTCGACCGGCGCCTTCAGATCGGCGGCGGTGACGCGCCCGCGGGCGCCGCGCAGCATGACACGCTCGGTCTCGATAACCGGGGCGACGCGCTCGCCGATCAGCCGCTCCATCTCGGCCAGCGGCAGCAGCGGGCCGGAAAATGCGAAGCAGTCGTCGGTCAGTTGCGCCATTAGCTTTTCGCCGAAAAATTCACCGGCACGGCCTGCTTCAAAAGCAGGTCGGCAATTTTCTCGATGTCGTTAAGATCGACCACGGGGATTTTGGCATTCGGCAGCGCCGTGTCGCAAGCGACCGCGACAATGTACGGGTCGTCCGGATGCAGCAGCGGCTTGCCGTTGGCGGCCCGGTGGATTTCCAGCTTGGGAAAGGCATCGCGCTTGAAGCCTTCGACCAGCACCAGATCGACCGGCGACATCTTGGCGACGAGATCCGCCAGATCCCATTCCGGCTCCTCGCGCAGCTCGTGCAAGATCGCCCAGCGCTTGGCCGAGGAAATGATCACCTCGGTGGCGCCGGCGGCGCGGTGGACGAAGGAATCCTTGCCCGGCCTGTCCAGGTCGAAGCCGTGATGGGCATGCTTGAGCGTGGACACGCGCAAGGACCGCGCGATCAGGCATGGGACCAGCTTGGTAATCAGGGTGGTTTTGCCGGAACCGCTCCAGCCGGCGAGGCCGATGATGCGCATGCGGCTATTCGTAGGGCTATTCATGGGCTCCTTATAGCAAAACGCCCGGCTTTGCAGCCGGGCGTCTCACGATCGATCGGGTAATCGCGCTATTCGGCGGGCGTGCCCATCGGCCGAGACTGCCCCGAGCCCTTGGCGTTGGACATTTCGTCCTTAAGCCACAGGCTATGGTGCTGCTTGGCCCAATTGATATCGACGGTGCCCTCGCCCATAGCTCCGGCGGCGCCTTCCATGCCGATGGTGCCGATGTAGATGTGGCCCAGCATGGCGGCGATGAACAGCACGGCCACCACGGAGTGAACGATCTGGGCAAGCTGCATGCCCGAAATGCCGGTGCCGTAGAACGGAAACAGCAGCAGATAGCCGGATATGGCCGAGGCGCCGCCGCCGAGCACGACGATCCAATAGATCAGCTTTTGGCCGGCGTTGAAGTGGCCGGCCGGCGGATGATCCTTGCCGACGATGCCACCGCCGCGCTTGACCCATTCGACGTCTGTCGCATTCGGGATATTGCTGCCAATCCACATCAGGCAGATCAGCACCACGCCGATCGTGAACGGGAAGCTGAGGAAGTTGTGCGAATATTTCGCCAGCTCCGACCAGGTGGTGAAAGCTGACGGCCCGAGCAAGGGCAGCAGCAGGGACTTGCCGAACGTGACGTTAAGTCCGGAGATCGCGAGGATGATGAAGCAGGTGGCGGTCAGCCAATGCACGAAACGCTCGAACGCATTGAAGCGCACGACCTTACGGCCGGATAAGCCGCTCACGATTTTGACCTGTCCGCGCACCAGATAAAACAGCACCAGCAGCGCGAGCATGCCGAGGATAGCAATGGCGCCGATCCAACGCAGCGTCACCTGATGCCACTGCCGCCATTCGCGGCCGGCCGGCTGTTCGAGCACATCGGACCTCTTGTCCGGGATCGAGACGCGGCCCTGGATCTTGTTGAGCTCCTTCAGCAGCTGCTGCTCTTGCACGGCACTGGCGGTCGGATTGACCGAGATTGGCTGCTGCGCCGAAACAGGCGCCGCAACGGCGATAATGAAAGCGAGCGCAAGAGCGCCGGCGATGAAGCGAACCTTCATTAAGAATTTCGCCAAAATGCCCAACATTGGCATTCCCTCCCCTTTGTCTTCTCAATTTCTTGTTGTCGAAACCGGCGGCGCAGGGTTTCCCGCGCCGCCGACATGGATCGGTTTGGATCAGATCGCGATCGATTCGCGATAGGCGGTCTGCCATCCCCAGGCGCCGGAGCCGTAGCCGCGTTTGGTTACGCGCGCCTTGTAGATTTGCGCGATGATGTCGCCGTCGCCGGCCAGCAGCGACTTGGTCGAGCACATCTCGGCGCACAGCGGCAGCTTGCCTTCGGCCAGCCGATTGGCGCCGTATTTCTCGTACTCTTCCTTGCTGTGGTCGGCTTCCGGGCCGCCGGCGCAGAAGGTGCACTTGTCCATCTTGCCGCGCGAGCCGAAGTTTCCGACCTTCGGATATTGCGGCGCGCCGAACGGGCAGGCGTAGAAGCAATAGCCGCAGCCGATGCACAGGTCCTTGGAGTGCAGGACCACCGCATCCGCCGTGGTGTAGAAACAATCCACCGGGCAGACCGATGCGCAGGGCGCGTCGGTGCAATGCATGCAGGCCATGGAGACCGACCGCTCGCCCGGCTTGCCGTCATTGATCGTGACGACGCGCCGGCGGTTGATGCCCCACGGTACTTCGTGTTCGTTCTTACAGGCGGTGACGCAAGCGTTGCATTCGATGCAACGGTCGGCGTCGCAGAGGAATTTCATACGTGCCATGATCGTTGCTCCTTACGCCGCTCTGACCTGACAGAGGGTGGCTTTTGGTTCTTGCATACCGGTGACCGGGTCGAAGCCGTAGGTGGTAAGCGAGTTGACGCTCTCGCCCAGCACGATCGGATCGGCTCCCTTTGGATAATTGCCGCGCTGATCGACGCCCTCGAACCAGCCGGCGAAGTGGAACGGACACCAGGTCACGCCCTTGCCGACGCGTTCGGTTACCAGCGCCTTCATCTTGGCCTTGGAACCGCCTTCCGCGCCGGTCACCCAGACCCATCCGCCATCCTTGATGCCGCGATCGGAGGCATCGGCCGGATTGACCTCGATGAACATGTCCTGCTGCAGCTCGGCGAGCCACTTGTTGGAGCGGGTTTCTTCGCCGCCGCCCTCGTATTCGACCAGACGGCCGGAGGTGAGGATCAGCGGGAACTGCTTGGCAATGCCCTTGTCGACCGCGGCCTTTTGAACGTCGAAGCCGATATTCGGCATCCGGAACTGCACGGCATTCGGCAGCGTCGGATACTTCGCGACCAGTTCGGGTCTCGGCGTGTAGATCGGTTCGCGGTGCACCGGAATGGGGTCGGGCAAACCGAACGCGTTGGCGCGCGCCTTGCCGTTGCCGTAGGGAGTGCAGCCGTGTGCGATGGCGACGCGCTGGATGCCGCCCGACAGATCAATCGCCCAGCCAACCGCATCCGGCGTGGTCGGATTGATCTTGTTGATCACCGCCATTTCGGCTTCGGTCAGATCCTTGTCCCAGCCGAGTTTCTTGAGGACGCCCAGGGTGAATTCCGGGTAGCCGTCCTTGATCTCGGAGTCCTTGGAGTAATAACCGTTGCCGAGCAGGCTGACCTTGCGCTTGGTGCCGTCCGGCAGTGTTTCCTCGCGCTCGAGACCGAATCGCGGACGGAAGGTGCCGCCGCCATCCTTGACCGAAAGGTTGGTGTTGTAGAGCAGCGGTGTGCCGGGATGCTTGAGCGCCGGCGTTCCCCAGCATGGCCACGGCAGACCGTAATAGTCGCCCTTGTTCGGTCCGCTGTCGGCCTTCTGCGTGAGCATGTCGAAGTCTTTTTGGTTGGCCATATGAGACTTCAACCGCTCAGGCGACTGGCCGCAGTAGCCGGTGGAGAAGCCGCCGCGATTGATCTCGCTGAGGATGTCCTCGGGTACCGGCAGATTGTTCACAACCTTGATGTTCTTGAACATCGCGTCGGCAAAGCCGAGCTTCTTGGCGAGGAGGTACATCACCTCGTTGTCGTCTTTCGACTCGAAGATCGGCTTGACGATCTGCTCGCCCCACTGGATCGCCCGATTGGATGAGGTGCGCGAGCCATTGGTCTCGTAGCTGGTTGCGATCGGCAGCAGATAAGTGCCGTTCTTGCGCGCCGGCGCCAGCGCCGCCCAGGTGGTGGGATGCGGATCGCAGACCACCAGCAATTCGAGCTTTTCGATGCCCTTCTGCGCCTGCGGCATGCGCGTCACGGTATTGCCGCCGTGACCCATGACGAACATCGCCTTGATGTTGTCCTTCTGCTTCACGTCCTTCTTGTCAAACAGCGTGGCGTCGAACCAGCGGGTCGATGGAATGCCCGGCGTGTTCATCGTGTTGGTGACTTTGCCGTCCGCCGCGGTGGATTTGTCGAAGCGGTCGACGAACCACTGATAGTCAACCTCCCAAACACGCGACCAATGCCGCCACGCGCCTTCGATCAGGCCGTAATAGAGCGGCAGAGTCCCGATATCGAGGCCGAGGTCGGTGGCGCCCTGCACGTTGGTATGACCGCGGAAAATGTTGGCGCCGGTGCCGGGTGCGCCGACATTGCCGGTGGCCAGGCACAGGATGCAGAATGCCCGCACGTTGGCGGTGCCGACCGTGTGCTGGGTCGCGCCCATGCACCAGATCAGCGTTGAGGGTTTCTCGGTCGCGAACAACTTGGCGACGCGCTCGAGCTGCGCGCCCGGCACACCGGTCACGCGTTCGACTTCTTCCGGCGTCCACTTGGCGACTTCCTTGCGGATGTCGTCCATGCCGTAGACGCGCTGTTCGATGAACTGCTTGTCTTCCCAGTTGTTCTTGAAAATATGGTGCAGCATACCCCAGATTATCGGGATATCGGTGCCGGAACGGATTCGGACATATTCAGTGGCATGGGCGGCCGTGCGCGTCATGCGCGGGTCGATCACCACCATATTGGCGCGCTTGGATTCCTTGCCTTCCAGCACGTGCTGGAGCGACACCGGATGCGCCTCGGCGGCATTACTGCCCATGAACATGATGGTCTTCGAGTTGCGGATATCGGTGTAGGAATTGGTCATCGCGCCGTAGCCCCAGGTATTGGCCACGCCGGCGACGGTCGTTGAATGGCAGATACGCGCCTGGTGATCGGAGTTGTTGGTGCCCCAGAACGCGGCCAGCTTGCGATTGAGGAAGGCGCCTTCGTTGGTGAACTTCGCCGAACCCAGCCAATAGACCGAATCGGCGCCCGACTTGCCCCGGATCTCCATCAGCTTGTCGCCGATCTCGTTGATCGCGACGTCCCAGGAAATGCGCGTCCACTGGCCGTTCACCAGCTTGAGCGGATATTTCAGCCGGCGGTCGCCATGCACCAGTTCGCGCGTCGCCGCGCCCTTGGCGCAATGCGAGCCGCGGCTGATCGGCGAGTCCCAGCCGGGCTCCTGCCCGACCCAGACGCCGTTCGACACTTCCGCGAGCACGGTGCAGCCCACCGAACAGTGAGTGCAGATGTTCTTACGGATGGTGGCGCCGGACATATTGGTGCCGGCTGCTTCCGCCTTGCGCACGCTGCCGAGCGGGAGCGCGCCGATGGTGGCGAGGCCGCCCGCCACCAGGCCGGATTTGCGCAGGAACGTGCGGCGATCGAATCCGCCGCCGCTTTGACTGCCGATCGCCGCTGCAAGACTACCGCGACGTGCTTGGCGTTCTGATCTTTTTATTAACACGGCTTAGCCTCCCTCAGCTCGGATAACGGTTGACGCGATAGAAGGCCTGCACGTTGGCGGAATCCGCCTTGTAGCGGGCCTTGCGCTTCTCATCGTTGTTCTCGGTGTCCGCCACGGCTTGCGTGGCGAGCGGGGCGGCGGTTGCGGCCGCAACGCCGGCGCCAGCGCCGAGCGCGCGCAGGAAATCGCGCCGTCCGAGTGTTGTTTTGGGTTCCGATTTCATCGCTAGCCCTCCTTGGTCGTATGTATTCTGGTCGCGCTTAGTTTTTTGGCTTTATGCGTTAAGCGCGAAAGCTTCCGTCTCGATGTCCATCAACAAGCGTCCGATCGTCCCGACCGACCGATAGAAATTTGCCGCATCGGCGCGTTCGAGGTCGCTAAAGAAGCGCCCCATCCACGACGCCATATGATTTTCGAATATTTCCTGGTCGCTGCCGGCTTGCGCGCCGAAGCGGCCGCCGGCAAGACCGGCCATGATTTCGCACAGCGTGGCGGCATGATCTTCCGGCTCTGCGTTACCCTCGGTGCGTTCGATGCTGAGCTTGCCGAGATCCTCGCGCAACCGCGCCAGCGGACGCTCGTACAGAAAGCCGGTGAGATAATAAGAACCATAGGGCATCAGCTCGCCGCGGCCGACGCCGATGAATAGATTGAAGAATTCGCGCTCGACTTGTTCGGTCGTGGTCCGGCTGGCGGCTTCCGCCAGCGCGACATGCGCGACGCCGAGCGGACTTGCATCGCCGCGTAGACCGGCCAGCCGCTTGAGCAGCCCGGCATCGGGCGCGCGCGCCAGCAACGCCGACAGCAGCGCATATTCCTGCGCACGACCCGCATCGATTTCATCGACATCGCCGGCCATCTGTCTTTCGCCGAATAGATCGGGCCGCAGCACCACGCGATTGACGCCGGTCAAGGTTTCGACCGACATCACCCGTTCCGCCGGTACGCGGGTCCAATTGGAAACCGAAGGCTGCGAGATACCCAGTTGGCGCGCGAGTGCACTCACGCTGCCGACAGCACGAATAGCTTCGTTCAGACCCGGGTCACGCATCCGGCTCACTTTCAAATAGTTACAATGTAAGGGTACTGGCCCATCGAAGCGTGGGTCAATAGCTTGAGGCTATGGGCAAGGTCTTTATTGCGGCAAAGCACTGCCTTGTGAACGGCGGCGTTTGATCGGCGCGTCGCCGGGTTCCGCATCGTCATCTTGCGATGCAATATTTTTATCGCGTTGCATCATTTCGTCAGTTTCGGCCGTTTCAGTGCGCTGTGACTTGGCGATTTCCGGATCGCGCACCGAATTAAGCGCAGCATGCTCGGTTGGCGCACTCAATTCGTGTGATGGTGGAGTGAGTTGCTCCTGCGGCGCCGGTAATTCGGCAACCGGCTCGTCCAAACGCGGCGTTTCGTCAAATATTTGCGCCAACATTTTTTTTATGTCTGTACCGGGCTCGATTTCGCCAAATCCGGTCATGCTGTTGGGTACGGTGAAGTCCCAATCGTTTTCCGCCAGACCTTTGTAATCGCGAATCGCCGGATCCATCGTCCAGGCGCGACGAAGCGCCGCAAGCCGCAATTCGCTCGGCACCCCGGCGCGCAGGAAGGGGCGGATGTCGGTTTGCGCACCAATTGAATCGAGCGATGGGAGGCTTGCCGGGTCGAAGGCCGACTCAGGAGCTGCGCTCGTTTCCGGCGCGCGCGCGAACGCAGGATTGCTTCCTGGCTTGTCTTCCGGTACCGACGCATCCGGCGCAGCCGCGCCGGTTGGCGCCGGCGTTTCGGGCGCCGCCTCGGCCACGCGCTTACGGCGCGACCACCGCGACATGAAATTTTCCGGTTCGCTCATTCGACATCGTCTCCGGACACCGGCCTGCGCCGGGCCATGGCTTCAGGATCGGCGCGGTCGCGCTTGCGTTTGTAAAACGGCTGCTCGACGTGGTGTTCCGCCACGAAAGCCGCGACCACCTGCTGGATGGACAACGGCATCGGCACCTGCTCGACCAAATCCGTTCCCGCTTCGGTGAAGCTTTCGCCTTCCGCCGGATCGGCGGTAACCGCCGCCACCGTGAAGGGCGGCTCCCCATCAGCCGCGCGCAGCGCGACCCATAGCGACGGCACGCCGGATGCGAGATTGTCGCGATAAAAGCCGGTCTCTGTGCGGTTCAATTCGACAGTGGCGGTACCGGCATAATATGTTGTGCGCTCGCCGTCGTCGCTGAGCTTGGTCCAGGCGGGCGTCTCCGGCTGGCCCGCCAGCACGCCGACCGCGCGCCAATAGAAATCGGCCCACTGATTCATGCTCTTGCTGCGTTCGACGAGAACGCCGACCGGAATAGTTATGAGAGCACTCAACTGACGGCCTCCAGATGGCGGATCGGCAGACCGGTGACCAGGTTCTGCGGCTTCAGGCGGATCAGCTTGTCCGCCGTCATCGCCAGGATCAGATAGACCGGTTCGCCCTTGACTTTGTCGAGTACGATGGAGGGATCGCGGAAGGTGAGCTGGAACAGCCCGATCACCTGCGCCATGGTCGCCTCGTCGATATCCTCGCCGTTCCACAACGCATCGCCGATCTTGGTGGCGACGGCGTCGAGCCCGACATACCAGGCCAGATTGACCTCGCGCATTTCGGTAAGCGGCTCGATGGTCACATCGACGCCCAGCACATGGGCGATCCAGCGCTGCATGGCGGTCGCCAGCGCCACCAGCCCGTCGCGGCCGCCGGTCAAATCGATCGCCATGTCGAACTGATCGCTGCGCTCCCAATAGCCTGCGGCATTCTCTTCGTTGATGACGTGGATATGGGCCTCGGCCGGAATGCCGAGCATGGAAACAAGCGGCGAGACCGAGGCCGGATTGGCGCCGCCGATCTTTTCCTCGTCGGCCGCGATCAGCGACCCCTCATGCATGGTGACGCGCTGGGTGCGATAAAACATCTCGGCGGCACGCACCACATTCGCATCCTCGACGCCGTCGAGTGCATTGCGCATCACCACATGCACGAGCTGATTGACGAACAATTGCGGCGTATTCTGAAGCCCCTGCTTCACCAGCTTGGAATAGGCCGCTTCCAGCGTCTTGTGGCGGATTAAATGGTCGCGGAAGGCGACCAGCGTCTGCCAGTTCTCGCGCGCATCGGCATCGGCGATGGCCGCGATATCGGAAGCCGCGACCTTCATGCGCGGATCGGCCAGCAGCGCGCCATGCAGCGTGCGCTCGACCGCGCAGGCTTCCGGCGGCGGGATCATTTCCGGACGCGCCATGTAAACTTTCAGAAAGTCGTCGGTCAGTAAAAGACCACCGCCCTCGTCGCGGTCGAGCAGATGGTGGCCGCAGGAAATCCAGAAATCGTTCATTTGCGGTCTCTTCCAGCGGATTCTTTTGCGGCCATGCCGATCAGATCGACGGATTCAGCCGGCTGCGCCTCGTCGTCGCCCTCGACTTCGAGGAATGAAAACGCGCGTAGCGGCTTCGGCCCATTGCGCGGGCGCAAAGTACGGAAAGTTTCATGCACCGCGCCGTCCTCGGTGGTGCGATGCACCGCCACCAGCGTGTCCTGCTGCTCGGTGCACAGGGATTCGGCGAAGGCTACTTCTTCCTCCGCCGCGATGACCGCTGCTGGCATATTGGGCGCGCCGAAGTCGCCGACCAGGCGTTGCGCCAGCGCGTCGACAAGTTTGGCACGATCGGCCGCGCTCGCCTCCACGATCTGGACCAGCGTCGACCAGCCGAGCGATGCGACGCCGAGGAAACCGCCGCGGAAGGCCGAGCGCGCCTTACCTTCGAGCGTGGCCGGATCCGTGTTCCAGAACACGAAGGCGCCGGACACCGCCCATTCGCCGGGCTCGGCCGCATTGTCGAACACAAAGGTGTCAGACGGGTCGAGACGTATGGTGCGCAGCAGCTTCACGCGCGCGGACCCTTGCTGATGGGATCGAGCCAGGCCGGCGTCGCGAACCGCGCCAGCAGCGGCTTGTGATCGACTTCGACTTTGCCCATGCGGCGGATCAGCAGATCGCCGTTGTCGCCGATATCGCGGCGAATTCCCTTTTCGATGGGCAGGCGCGCCAGATAATCTTTTGCCACCGCGCCGAAGCCGCGCTCCTGCCAGGAATCGATGGCGACCATCAAATTGCGCGCGAAGCTCTCCACCACCTCGTTGGACATCTCGTCGGTGAAGCCTTCTTCCTCCAACGCGGTGGAGAGCGGATTGAGGCCCGGCTCGACTCCGGTCATCGAAACCGTGCGGATCATGGCGCCAAACACCAGCCACGGCGGCGTCTCGTCTTCTTTTATTCCTTGCGGCCAGCCGAGCCGTCCGCCGCCCACTAGTCCGCCATTGACCGAAATTGAATCCGGCCAGTCGATGGTGATCGCGGTTTCCGGCTGCGCGTGGGCCGCCAGCGCATCGGCCAGCGCCACCATGCCGGCATAGAAGGCACGCCGCGCCTGGGAAAGCGGCTCCTCCGGCTCCAGCACCACGGCGAATTCGGCGAGATCGAAGCGGCCGACATGGACCAGCGTGCCGGCACCCTGCTCGCCCGCAATCGCTATGGCATGCGCAAAAGCGTCACCCACTTCGCGCAGGCGCACGGCTGTGAACGGCGGCGGCAAAGTGAGTTCCTGCCCCAGCGGCGTCCTCGCTCGCGTCCGCGTCCCTTGCGGCATTGATCCTCGCTGTTACTTTCTTGTTTGAACACCTATAATTACGCTTCAGAAGGTCCCGAGGCCAGTCCCGCGGCTCGGCCGGCGATTTCGCCTGATATAGCGGGCTAGCGACAAGGAAAAAGAGCCTGATGGCCGACCGGCCGCGCAATATCCTGATTTGTTCCTGCGAAGACACCATGCCGCTCGATGCCAAGGCGGTGCAGCGTGTCTGCCGCGATTCCGTGGTGATCGAAGGCCGCCAGCTCTGCCGCGCCGAGCTTGAGCGTTTTCGCAAAGCGGCGGCGGGCGGCGAGCCGATCATGGTGGCCTGCACCCAGGAAGCACCGCTGTTTACGGAACTCGCGGGCGAAGGCGGCGGCAATATTACTTTCGTCAATATTCGCGAGACCGCCGGCTGGTCGAAGGACGCCAAAGAAAACGCTAAGGCGGCCGGACCGAAAATGGCCGCGCTGATTGCAGCGGCGGCCGAGCCGGCGCCGGAAGTTCCTTATGTCAGCCTCAACAGCGAAGGCGTCACACTACTCTACGGCAAGGACGAGCAGGCGTTAGAGGCCGCCAATCTGCTGAAAGACCATCTCGACCTCACCGTGCTGATCAAGCAGCCGGCTGGCGTCACGCCGCTGCGGGTGACCGAGTTTCCCGTCGTGAAGGGCACCATCCGGCAAGCCAAAGGCCATCTCGGCAAGTTCGAAATCACGGTCGACGATTATGCCGCGCCCCATCCGTCGTCGCGCGGCTCGCTCACATTCGGCGCGGCGAAAAATGACGCGGTGTCGCGCTGCGACATTTTGATCGATCTCTCCGGCGGCGCGCCGCTATTCCCGGCTTCCGATCTGCGCGACGGATATTTGCGCGCCGATCCGGGCGATCCGGCAGCAGTGTTGCGCGCCGTGCTGAAAGCTCGCGATTTCACCGGCAGCTTCGACAAGCCGCGCTACATCAAATTCACCGAGGATCTATGCGCACATTCGCGCTCCAAGATCGTCGGCTGCCGCCGCTGCCTCGATCTCTGTCCGACTGGAGCAATTGCGCCGAACGGCGATCATGTCGCCATCGATGCGCAAATCTGCGCCGGCTGCGGCCAATGCGCCGCCGCCTGCCCGACCGGCGCTGCGGCCTATGCCTTGCCGCCGTCCGATGCGCTGCTGCGCAAACTGCGCGCCCTGCTCGGCGCCTATCGAGAAGCCGGCGGCAAGCAGGCCGTCGTGATGTTCCACGACGGCGAGCACGGCGCTGACTTGATCGACGCGCTGGCGCACCACGGCGACGGATTGCCGGCCAATGTATTGCCGGTGCAAGTCAACGAAATCACGCAGGTCGGATTGGAAGCCGTCGCGGCGTCATTGGCCTATGGCGCATCCGCCGTGCGCTTTCTCACGCGCGCCAAGCCGCGCCACGACATGGCAGGCCTCAGCAAGACCATCGCGCTGGCGCAGCCGATCCTCGCCGGGCTCGGATTTGTGGGCAGCCGCGCCGGCACGATTGAGACCGACGATCCGGATGCGCTCGGCGAAGTCTTGCGCGCTATGCCATCGATGGATAGCGCGGCCAAGCCCGCGACCTTCTCCGCCGTCGGTGAGAAGCGCGACGTGGTGCGGCTCGCCTTGCGTGAACTGCATGCGGCGGCGCCCACGCCTGTCGACATCGTGGCACTGCCGCAGGGCGCGCCGTTCGGCACGCTCATTGTGAATGTCGAAGGCTGCACGCTGTGTCTCTCTTGTGTGTCAGCCTGCCCAACCGGCGCGCTGTCGGACGATCCCGAGAAGCCGATGCTGCGCTTTGCCGAGGATGCCTGCGTGCAATGCGGGCTGTGTGCGGCGACCTGCCCCGAGAAAGTCATCAGCTTGAAGCCGCAGATCGATTTCCGCGCGGCGACCGCCATGAGCCGCGTCATAAAGCAGGAAGAGCCATTCCTCTGCGTCCGCTGCAGCAAGCCGTTCGGCGTGAAAAGCTCGGTCGATCGCGTGGTGGCCAAGCTGGAAGGCCAGCACTGGATGTTCAAGGATAGCAAGCAGCGGCTCGACGTCATCAGGATGTGCGCCGACTGCCGCGTCGAGGCGATGGCGGCGGAGAGTTTCGATCCGTTCGCCAAGAATCCGCGCCCGGCCCCGCGCACCACCGACGATTATCTGCGCGAGCGCGATGAAGCCGCGCGCAAGGGCGAGAGTTAAATTACTTCCCCGTCGCTTTCGCCAAAAATTCCACCAGCGCCTTGCGGTCCCCGGCCGAGCCGATCGTCTGCTCCGGCATTTTGGTGCCGGGCGTATAGGCCATCGGGCCGACCTCGAACATTTTCGCCACCGTCTCCGGCGTCCAAACGATATTCATTTTTTTGAGCGCGGGCGAAAAATTGTAGCCTGGCAGGGTCGCGATTTTGCGGCCGAAAATACCGGCGAGACTTGGTCCTGCCTTGTTGCCCTCGTCGGGCGTGAGCGTGTGGCAGGCGACGCAGGCGCGGAACACTTGCGCGCCGGGATCGCCGGCATAGGCCGCCAGCGGATCGCTGGGCGCGCCCAACACCACCGAGCCGATCGGCTCGCCGCTCGCCGCATCCCAGCGCCGGATCATGCGGTCGGTACCGCCGGTCAATAATGTACGGCTGTCGGGAAAGAACGCCACCGACCACACCGGCAGACCGGGACCGACCAGCGTGTGTTCGAGCTTGCGGGACTTGCGCTCGATCACCGCCACCGAACCGCGGATGCCGGCGGCGGCGACCAGTTTGCCGTCGGGCGAGGCGGTAACCGCAATGATGGGCGTGGGCGACGCCTGCACATCACCGCGCGCTTCGCCGTTGGCTGAGAAGAAATACACTTTGCCATCGGCGCCGCCGGCGGTGATCTCCCCGTCGCTCGCTATCGCCACCGAGTTCAGCGGCGTCAACAATTTCACGATCGTTGTGGCGCCGCCACCGGACGGCCAGATGCGAACCTCCGGATCGCTGCTCACGCTCACCAGCGCCTTGCCATCCGGCATGAATGCGACGCCATTGACATTTTGCTGATGGCCTTCGAGCAGCATGGCCGGGCCGCCGTCCACCGGCCAGACCCGCACCGTGCGATCCCACGACGCCGAGGCGATGCGCTTGCCGTCGGCGGACACCGCGAGCGACACAATAGGCGCGGTATGGCCGGTGAACTGTTGGATCGGCTCGCCAAGGCCCGGCCGCCAGATCGCGATTTTGCCATCCTCGCCGCCGGTCACGAGCCGACCGTCCGGCAGCATCGCCACCGCGTTCACCGCGCTATCGTGGAAGCGCAGCACCTGCTCCGCGGCATTGCGCTCAAGCGACCAGCGGATCGCCGATGTGTCGAAACTGCCGGACAATGCGCTCTTGCCATCGGGCGAAATCGCCAGCGCGCGCACTGGCCCGCCGTGGCCGCGCAATTGCGCTTGCGCGATACCGAGCGCGCCGCCGGTGAAAAACACGAGCGCGATCAACATTGCGCTGCATCGCAACAGGGATGACCTTCCGACCTTGCCCTTACAACTGGAGAGGGTGCGTCCTTCGCCACGCAGGACGCGTATCTCAAACGCGCAGAATAGTGGGCGTAAACGCATCATCATGCTTTTGAGGAGGGTTCCATGACTACCAAATTGGCTGCAACCGTCATCGGTATCGTCTTTATTGCCGTCGGCATCCTTGGCTTCTTCCCGAATCCGATCGTATCGCCGACCGGGATGTTCGCCGTGAATACCATGCACAATGTTGTCCATCTTGTATCCGGTGCCGTACTGCTCGGTGGAGTTTATACCTCGCTCGGATCGGGCCTCGCATTGAAGATCGTCGGCATCGTCTATGGCGCGGTTGCGGTGCTTGGCCTGGTCGTCGGGCCCGGCATGCTGCTCGGTCTCGTTCACGTCAACGCCGCGGACAATTATCTGCACGTGGTGCTGGCCGTTGTCATTCTCGCCGCCGGCTTCTTGCTGCCGTAACTTGAGCGATCGTCCCGTCCACATCAGGTTGCGCTCGGTTCCATGCCGAGCGCCCTGATGCGGATGCGCGTTTCGTCGTCGCGCAAGGCGGCGAGAAAGGCCTGCACGGCGGGGCGATCCTTCCGGCTCTCGACCAGCAGAAAATCGTAATGTTCCGGCGCGACTGCGAGAAAGCCGAGGCCGTAGAGCCGCGCCACCGGCTCGATGGCGACGCCCCAATCGGCACGGCTTTGCGCGATGGCTGCCGCCACCGCGTTGTGCGACTTCGGCTGATTGGCATAGCCGGCGGGCCGCGCGCCTTTGAGCAGATCGTCGATGAGCACGCGGGTGCCGGCGCCGGCATTGCGATTGACCATGAGCGCGGATGGGTCGGCAAGGATGGCCTTGAGCGCTTCGGCTGCCGTCTTGCCTTCGAAATGCTTATCGCCCGGGCGGTACAGAAGTCCTTGCATGCGCCGCCAGCCGGGCACCATCGTGAGGCCGGGCGATACAAGATGGACATTATACTGTCCGCTCGACGGGTCGATGAGGTGGACCGGCGCCACGTCGCATTCGCCGCGGCTGGCCGCCGCCACGCCGCCGAGGCTGCCGACCGCCAGCGTGCGCGCTGAAAAGCCGCGCGCGGCCAGAGCGCCCACCACCACATCGAGCGCCACGTCATGACTGCCCATGATCACCAGATCGGGCGCC
>SHVM01000035.1 GCA_009694265.1 Pseudolabrys sp. | reverse complement strand
ATCGACCCGGGTCTGGCCGTCGAGGAAGAACACCCGCGCCATCGCCAGCCGCAACCCCAGCGCCACCAGCGCCACCAGCGCATAGGGAATGAACGAGCAGGCGGAAACGAAACTGTCGACCATCAAGCCGGTGATTGAGCGCGAGCGCCGTGCGCGTTCGGCCGCCCGCGCCGAAATCGCCGCGCTAGTGGCGAGCGCCGCCGCCACCGCCGGCGAAGGCCGCGGCAGGGGCGCCATCTGCGCCGTCGTCAGGTTCAGCGGCGGGGCCATCGCCGCCAGCCGGTCGGCCAGCCGCGACATCGCCACTTCGCCGTGACCGTTGTCCACCGGGCGATGCGCGTTCGCGCTCATGTCGGTCATCAAACGTCTCCACTGGTATTTTCCCGCACCATAGCCGGGCGCCGGCAGGCCGCCGCTTTTTCCCGATTCCACGGTTAAACGGTTAACCCGCCACAGTTTTTAGAACGGGCGTCCGCGCAACGGCATTGCGTGAACGCAGGTCCCGTGGTCCTCTTCTTGCTTGTTAAGGAAGCGCGGCCGCAACGAAGCGAAAGGTCCGGCGAATTCCGGCGTGGACCAGCCTTGTGTGGCAGGGCAAAATTTGGCATGGTCTATTAGGACAGTATTACTGTCCTAATAGCGGTGACCACGGTGCCAGCCTTGGATTGCGGGGCAGACATTGGCGGCGCCCAACGGGAGCAGCCACGACGGCGACCGGGCAAGGCTGCCCTTCACGAGATCGGTTGCACTTTGACCGCGGCGCCCATGAACGGCTCTGCGGACAAGGTGAATACGCCGGGGGCCTCAGGCTTTTCCGGCGAGGCAGGACGAGATGAGCAAGGACAAGAGCAGCGCAAGATTTGGTGAACGCGAAGCCACGCTCAGCTTGCGCGACGCTGCGCCGTTGCTTGAACCATTTCTTGGCTCTACCGCCGATCCCGGCTCGCCGCTGGCGCACGGCCTGTACGATCCGGCGCTCGACAAGGATTCCTGCGGCGTCGGATTCATCGCCGACATCAAGGGCCGCAAGTCGCACCTGATCGTCGAAGACGGATTGCGCATCCTGTGCAATCTGGAACACCGCGGCGCCACCGGCGCCGACCCGCGCATGGGCGACGGCGCCGGCATCCTGGTGCAGATCCCGCACAAATTTTTTGCCAAGGAAACAGCCAGACTCGGCTTCACGCTGCCCAAGCCGGGCGAATACGCGATCGGCTATCTGTTCATGCCGCAGGATCCCAATTGGCGGCAGATCGTGCGCGACATCTATGCGGAAGTGATCGCGCGCGAAGGCTTGAGCCTGCTCGGCTGGCGCGACGTGCCGAGCAACAATGCGAGCCTCGGTGAATCGGTCAAGCCGACCGAGCCCAAGCACATGCAGGTGTTCATCGGCCGCGGCAAAAAGAAATTTTCCGAGGATGAATTCGAGCGCCGTCTCTATATCCTGCGCAAGTCGATCTCCAATGCGATCTATCGCCGGCGCGAGCGGCGCACATCCGGCTATTACCCGGTGTCGATCTCCTGCCGCACGGTGATCTACAAGGGCATGTTCCTGGCCGACCAGCTCGGCGACTATTACCCCGATCTGCACGATCCGGATTTCGAAAGCGCGATCGCGCTGGTGCACCAGCGCTTCTCGACCAACACGTTCCCGACCTGGTCGCTGGCGCATCCCTACCGCTATGTCGCGCATAACGGCGAAATCAATACGTTGCGCGGCAACAACAACTGGATGGCGGCGCGGCAGGCGACGGTGTCCTCGCCGCTGTTCGGCAAGGACATCAACAAGCTGTGGCCGATTTCCTACGAAGGCCAGTCCGACACCGCTTGCTTCGACAACGCGCTCGAATTCCTGGTGCAGGGCGGCTACTCGCTCGCCCACGCCGTGATGATGATGATCCCCGAGGCCTGGGCGGGCAATCCGCTCATGGACGAGGAGCGGCGCGCTTTCTACGAATACAATGCCGCGCTGATGGAGCCGTGGGACGGGCCGGCGGCGATCGCCTTCACCAACGGGCGCCAGATCGGCGCCACGCTGGACCGCAACGGCTTGCGGCCCGCGCGCTATCTGCTCACCCGCGACGACCGCATCATCATGGCGTCCGAAATGGGCGTGCTGCCGATCCCCGAAAAGGACATTGTCAAGAAGTGGCGGTTGCAGCCGGGCAAGATGCTGCTGGTCGATCTCGACGAGGGCCGCCTCATTCCCGACGAGGAATTGAAGGCGACGCTAGCGCAAAGCCATCCCTACAAGGAATGGCTGGAACGCACCCAGATCGTGCTGGAGGACCTGCCCGGCACCGCCAACGAGGCGCCGATCTCGAACCTGGCTTTGCTCGATCGCCAGCAGGCCTTCGGCTACACCCAGGAAGACATCAAGCTGCTGATGACGCCTATGGCGACAACCGGCGAGGAAGCGATCGGCTCCATGGGCAACGACACACCGATTTCAGCGTTGTCGGACAGGCCAAAGCCGCTGTTCACCTATTTCAAGCAGAACTTCGCACAGGTCACCAACCCGCCGATCGACCCGATCCGCGAAGAGCTGGTGATGAGCCTAGTCTCGATCATCGGACCGCGGCCGAACCTGCTCGATCACGAGGGCATGTCGAACACCAAGCGTCTCGAGGTGCGCCAGCCGATCCTCTCCAATGGCGACCTGGAGAAGATTCGCTCAATCTCTGAGATGAGCGAAGATCATTTCAAGTCACGCACCTTCGACATCACCTTCCCGGCCGAGCACGGCGCCGCCGGCATGGGCTGGGCGATCGAACAATTATGCGAGCGCGCCGAGGAAGAGGTGCGCAAGGGCTGCAACATCATCATCCTGTCCGACCGCAAGGCCAGCGCCGACCGCATTGCGATCCCGGTGCTGCTGGCCTGCGCCGCCGTGCATCACCACCTCATCCGCAGCGGGTTGCGCACCTCGGTCGGCCTCGTCGTGGAGACTGGCGAACCGCGCGAAATCCATCACTTTGCCTGTCTGGCCGGCTACGGCGCGGAAGCGATCAATCCCTATCTCGCCTTCGAGACGCTGATCGCCATGAAGGACGACCTGCCGGGCAAGCCCGACGCGAAGGAAGTCGTCAAGCGCTACATCAAGTCGATCAACAAGGGCCTGCTCAAGGTGATGTCCAAGATGGGCATCTCGACCTACCAGTCCTATTGCGGCGCGCAGATTTTCGACGCGGTCGGTCTGCGCCAGGAATTCGTCGACAAATATTTCACCGGCACCCATACCCGCATCGAGGGCGTGGGACTGGCCGAGATCGCCGAAGAAGCGGTGCGCCGCCATCGCGACGCCTTCAGCGATTCGCCGATCTACCGTTCGATGCTCGACGTCGGCGGCGACTACGCCGTGCGCATGCGCGGCGAGGACCATGTCTGGACCGCGGAGACGGTCGCGCGGCTGCAACACGCGGTGCGCGGCAATTCGCAGGATCATTATCGCGCCTTCGCTCGAATCGTGAACGAACAAAACGAACGGCTGGTGACCATTCGCGGGCTGTTCAATATCAAATCCGCGGAAGATGTCGGCCGCAAGCCAATACCGATCGAGGAGGTCGAGCCCGCCAAGAGTATCGTGCGGCGCTTCTCCACCGGCGCCATGTCGTTCGGCTCGATCTCGCGCGAAGCGCACACCACGCTTGCCATCGCCATGAACCGCATCGGCGGCAAGTCGAACACCGGCGAAGGCGGCGAGGAGGCGGATCGCTTCAAGCCGCTGCCGAACGGCGACAGCATGCGCTCGGCCATCAAACAGGTGGCGTCGGGACGTTTTGGCGTGACGGCTGAATATCTCGTCAATTCGGACATGATGCAGATCAAGATGGCGCAGGGCGCCAAGCCCGGCGAAGGCGGCCAGTTGCCCGGCCACAAGGTCGATAAGACCATCGCCAAGGTGCGCCATTCGACGCCCGGCGTCGGCTTGATTTCGCCGCCGCCGCACCACGACATCTATTCGATCGAGGACCTGGCGCAGCTCATCTTCGATCTGAAAAACGTCAACCCTACCGGCGACGTTTCGGTCAAGCTCGTGTCCGAAGTCGGCGTCGGCACCGTCGCCGCCGGTGTCTCCAAGGCGCGCGCCGACCATGTTACCATTGCCGGCTTCGAAGGCGGCACCGGCGCCTCGCCGCTGACCTCGATCAAGCATGCCGGTAGCCCATGGGAAATCGGCCTGGCCGAGACCCATCAGACGCTTGTTCTCAACCGGCTGCGCGGCCGCATCGCGGTGCAGGTCGACGGCGGCATCCGCACCGGCCGCGACGTGGTGGTGGGCGCCCTGCTCGGCGCCGACGAATTCGGCTTTGCCACCGCGCCGCTGATCGCGGCCGGCTGCATCATGATGCGCAAGTGCCATCTCAACACCTGCCCGGTCGGCGTCGCGACGCAGGACCCGGTGCTGCGCAAGCGCTTCAAAGGCCAGCCCGAGCACGTGATCAATTTTTTCTTCTTCGTCGCCGAGGAAGTGCGCGAACTGATGGCCGCGCTCGGCTACCGCAACTTCAACGAAATGATTGGCCAGATGGAAATGCTCGACCAGCGCAAGCTGGTGGAACACTGGAAGGCCAAAGGCCTCGATTTCTCCAAGCTGTTCATGAAGCCCGCGGCCGCGGCCGGCACCGCCATCTACAATTGCGAGAAGCAGGATCACCACCTCGACACCATTCTTGACCGCAAGCTGATCGCCGAGTCGCAGGCCGCGCTCGACCGCGGCGCACCGGTGCGGCTGCAAACCGCCATCGGCAACACCAACCGCGCCGTCGGCAGCATGCTGTCCGGCGAGGTGGCCAAGCGCTACGGCCATGACGGGCTGCCGCATGGCACCATCCATGTGCGCTTCACCGGCACCGCCGGGCAAAGCTTTGGCGCCTGGCTGGCGCGCGGCATCACCTTCGAACTCGATGGCGACGCCAATGACTATGTCGGCAAGGGCCTGTCCGGCGGACGCATCATCATCCGCCCGCCGACCGATAGCGGCATCGTGCCGGAAGAATCGATCATCGTCGGCAACACCGTGCTGTACGGCGCGATCGAGGGCGAATGCTATTTCCGCGGCGTCGCCGGCGAACGTTTCGCCGTGCGCAATTCAGGCGCCATCGCCGTGATCGAAGGCGCCGGCGACCATTGCTGCGAATACATGACCGGCGGCGTGGTGGTGGTGCTGGGCGTGACCGGCCGCAATTTTGCCGCCGGCATGTCGGGCGGTATCGCCTATGTGATCGACGAGGACGACACTTTCAAATCCCGCTGCAACATGGCGATGGTCGCGCTCGATCCGGTGCCGGAAGAGGAAGCGGTCGCCGAAAAAGAGTTCGGCCTCTACAACGATCTGGAAACCCACGGCCGCGTCGACGTGTTGTCGGACTTGACCAGCAGAGATGCCGAGCGGCTTCACATGCTGATCGCCAACCATGCGCGCTATACCAATTCCAAGCGCGCGGCCGAAATTATCGCCGATTGGAAACGCTATCGCCCGCTGTTCAAGAAAGTGATGCCGGTCGAATACAGCCGCGCGCTCGCTGAGATGGCAAAGGAAAAGGCCGCCACCATGCAGGCGGCGGAGTAGTATGGGTAAGGTCACCGGCTTTCTGGAAATCGATCGGCACGATCGCACATACGCCCCGGTCGAGGAGCGTATTAAGAATTGGCAGGAATTCGTTCTGCCGCTGCCGGAGAAGGAAGTTCGCGACCAGGCGGCGCGCTGCATGGATTGCGGTGTGCCCTATTGCCACGGTACCAGCCTGCTGACCGGCGCGCCCACCGGCTGCCCCGTCAACAACCAGATCCCCGACTGGAACGATCTGGTGTACCGCGGCAACTGGGACGAGGCGGCGCGCAACCTGCACTCGACCAATAATTTTCCGGAATTCACCGGCCGCGTCTGTCCGGCGCCGTGCGAGGCGTCCTGCACGCTCAATATCGACGACAATCCGGTCACCATCAAAACCATCGAATGCGAAATCGCCGACCGCGCCATCGCGCAAGGGCTGAAGCCGGAACGTGCGGCACGCAAGACCGGCAAGAAGGTGGCTGTCGTCGGCTCAGGGCCGGCGGGACTTGCTTGCGCGCAGCAACTGGCCCGCGCCGGGCATGAGGTGCATGTCTACGAGCGCTGGGCCAAGGCCGGCGGGCTGCTGCGTTATGGCATTCCCGATTTCAAGATGGAAAAGATTCACGTCGAGCGCCGCGTCGAACAGATGCTGGCCGAGGGCGTGCAATTCCATTACGGCGCCGATGTCGGCGTCAATTTTTCGGTCGAGAAATTGCTCAAGGATCACGACGCCGTCGTGCTCTCGGGCGGCGCCGAGAAGCCGCGCGACCTCCCGATCCCCGGCCGCGAACTCAAGGGCATCCATTTCGCCATGGAATTCCTGCCGCAGCAGAACCGCCGCGTGAGCAACGAACCGCTCGGCACCATCGAGCCAATCCTCGCCAAGGGTAAAAAAGTCGTGGTAATCGGCGGCGGCGACACCGGCTCCGACTGCATCGGCACGTCAATCCGGCAAGGTGCGTTGTCGGTCACCAATTTCGAGATCATGCCGGCCCCACCCGAGCACGAGAACAAGCAACTCACCTGGCCGGACTGGCCGCTCAAGATGAGAACCTCGTCGAGTCACCAAGAAGGCGTCGAGCGCGACTTCGCGGTGGGGACACAGAAATTCACCGGCGATAATGGCCAGGTGAAAATCCTGCATTGCGCGCGTCTCGACGCCAAGTTTAAGCCGGTCGCCGGCACCGAATTCGAGATCGAGGCCGATCTGGTGCTGCTCGCCATGGGCTTCGTGCACCCGCTGCACGAGGGAATGGTGAAGTCGCTCGGGGTGGCGCTCGATGCGCGCGGCAATGTCAGCGCCAGCACCGATGCCTATCTGACGTCGGTGCCCAAGATTTTCGTCGCCGGCGACATGCGCCGCGGCCAGTCGCTGGTGGTGTGGGCGATCCGCGAAGGCCGCCAATGCGCCCATGCGGTCGATAAATTCCTGATGGGAACGACGACGCTACCGCGCTGATGGCTAGCGCAGCCAACCGAATGGGCCCGACGAGCGGATCGGCTGCTGCGGACGCGGCGCAGTGTTTTGCAGCGGCTGTTTCGGCTTGTTCGTCTCAGCGGGCTGCAGCTTGGGCTTAGCCGCCTGCGTGGTCTTTCCGGCCGTGCCACTCTTGGGTTCTGCCGGCTTATTTTCGGCCGCGGCAGGCGCATTCACCGGCATCACCGCACCGCCGCCAGTGGCGCAGCCGCATTGGCCTCGCTGCCCTGCCGCCAGGCGAAATCGTCGGCGCGGCCTGCGGGCGCTGCCACCGGCTCGCCCTTGACCAGGACTTGGTTTGCGATGGCATCGGCACGCGCGGTGCTGGTTCCGGAACCGCCAAGCAGTTCGTCGGAGTTTCCCGGCGTCACCGTCAGCGGCACCACCGGCCCGGCCAATGGCCGCACGGTAGTTTTTCCATCGGCCGGCAGCGGCCCAAGCGGCCCGGACGGCAGCGATACTTGCAGCGAGCGATTGTTCATGTAGCGGCGCAATTCGCGCTCGACATAATGCGCCAGCTTGCGCGCGCCATATTTGGTGAAGTAGGCGCCGTCGCCCGAACGCAACCGGCGCACCTGGCCCTCAAAGTCGGGACCGTTAGAGGTGAATTTTCCACCCTCGTCCACAAAACCGTCCCACACATCGATATAGACGGCGCCGGCCCGCTCGGCGCGGGCGCGATAGAGATCGTTGAGATAGACCACGTCGGCGGTGGAGCGCGTACCGCGGATCGACGGCAGGCCGACCCAGAACACCGGCACGCCTTTGCTCTTGAGGGCGGCAACCGTCTCGTCGATGCGGCGCGAATAAATCTCGGCCCATTGATCGGTGCGAAATTCGATAATGCCGTTGACCCTTTTACCCGGCTGCGGCTCGGGTGAGATGATCGAGGGCTGATTCTGATCGTCGGCCTGATCTTTTTTCTGCGCAGACTGGTCGGCGTCGGGCTTGCCCTGCTGATCCTTGGATTTCTTCTTGTCGGTCCCTTTGACGAGATCTTTCTCGCGAATATTCTGGCGGTCGCTGACGCCGAGCATCATGATCACAAAATTGGGCTTTTCCGGCGTGAGGATGTCGCGCGCAACGTGCCACCAGTCGAGATCGCCTTTGGATTCGTAGCGCAACAGACCGGAGTGAAGCTTGTTCTTGCGGACGATGCCAATCTCAGGCGCGTCGGAAAACGCATCTTCCAGACCATAGGCGAGCCAGTCGGCCATGCCGTCGCCCAACACCATGATCGACGTCGTCGTTGTGACCGGCTCGGCTTTCGGGTCGATTTTGCGCGGGCTCGGCGCCCGCGAATTGTCGACGGGAGCCTGATCGTCTTCGAAATTCGGCCGGTAAGAAGGTCCGAACAAATTGTCGAAGAACCCGCCGCCGCGTTGCGGACGCGGCCGATTGTTGAACTGGGAGCGGCTATCGAAGAACTGGGCCTGGGCAGGAACCGTGAGTGCAAATTCGATCGCGGTCACGCTGGCGCACTCGGCCGCGGCCAGAATGGCCGCTCCGACGAGCCAGCGCGAAAACCGGATTTTCCCAAACATGCCGATCGTCCAAAACTTAATTCTAATAGCGTCAAGGCCGGCCGCAAGTCTGAGCCCAAGCCGCGCCCTTCCCCGCATGGGTCAATAGCACGTCAAAAATGTCAACTCGATGGTCGCCGGGCAATTACCCTTAACGGCTGCGCAGCCGGTCGAGTACGACGGCGGAGGCAAAACCGTCGGGAACTTGGCCGATCTTGGCCTGAAAACCGCGGATCGCGGATCTGGTCTTGGCGCCGAGGCGGCCATCCGGCTCTCCCACATCGTAGCCGTGACGCACCAGCAATTGCTGCAATTCCAGCCGCTCGTTGCGTGACAGCACGCGCTCGTAACGCGGCCATTCTTGAGCGAACGGTTCACCCCCGCGCAGCCGGTCGGCGAGATGGCCGATCGCCAGCGCATAGGCCTCGGCCGGATTGTATTTCATGATGGCGCGGAAATTCGTCAGCATCAGAAAACCGGGGCCCTGCACCCCGGCGGGCACCAAAAGAAAGGCGCGATCGTCCGGCCGCGGGAACGGCTTGCCGCCGGGGCGCGTCAGGCCGTGCCGCTCCCAGTCGCGGATCGGCATGCTCCGGTGGTTGTCGGCCAGCATGAAATTCAGCGTCGCCGGTATCACCACTTCGTAGCCCCAGGTCTGCCCGGCCACCCAGCCGTCCTTCTTCAGATTGTTGGCAGTCGAGGCGATCAGATCGGGCACCGAGTCGACCACGTCGCGGCGGCCGTCACGATCGAAGTCCACCGCAAAGCGCTTGAACGCCGTCGGCATGAATTGCGTCGGCCCGAACGCGCCCGCCCATGAGCCGACCAGCCGGTCGGGATGCACATCACCGCGCTGGAGAATTTCCAACGTCGAGAGGAATTCCTCGCGGAAATAATTCTGCCGCCGGCCGACGCAGGCAAGCGTTGCGGTCGAGCGGACCACCGGACGCTTGCCACCGATAGCGCCGTAATTGGTCTCGACGCCCCAGATCGCGGTGACGATATACCGGTCGACGCCATAGGCCTTCTCGACCGCGTCGAAGATCGCGCGATATTTTTCCAGGACCTCACGGCCCTTTTGGATGCGCGCGTCGTTCACCAGGATGTCGAGATAGTCCCAGAACGATTTGGTGAATTCGGGCTGGTTGTCGAGCAGATCCATGATCCGCAAATCGGGCGTGAGCGACGCCGTCGCGGTCTGGAAGACGTTGCGCGAAATACCGCGCCGCGCCGCCAACGGCCAGAGGTGCTCGATGCATGTGTTAAAATTCGCCGCAGCATGGCGGATAGCAGCGGCGGTCATCAGCGGATGGCCGGAGGCCCCCGGCTCACCCGTCCATTCTGGCGCGCCGCCTTGCGTGCCGGCGGCGACCAGCGGGATGGTCCCGGTCGCACCCGGATAGCGGTCGTCGCGCGCATTTTGCGCCGATGCACCGCCGATGGCGGAAACCACCAGGATGGCGGCGATGAAAGTTAGTCGCGTCGTTCGCATGATGCTACAGACTGATCCCTAGCTTCGACTACACCTATGGGTGCCGCGAACTCGTTTCGAGCACCTTAATAGTCTAGCCTTATCCGGTTCAGCATGCTTTCTGCTCAATTGGGCTATATCTTGGACAAAATCACGACTCGCAAGGCTCTGGCTAGACTCGCATGACCCGCATCCGCAAAGCCATATTTCCCGTGGCCGGCCTGGGAACCCGCTTCCTGCCGGCGACCAAGGCCATGCCGAAGGAAATGCTCCCCGTTGTCGACCGGCCGCTCATCCAGCACGTGGTGGACGAAGCGCGCCAGGCCGGCATCGAGCATTTCATCTTTGTCACCGGCCGCAGCAAAAGCGTGATCGAGGATCATTTCGACCGCCAGTTCGAACTGGAAGCCGCTTTGGTCGAGCGCGGCAAGAAGGCCGACCTCGCTCTATTGTCGCAGGACCTGCCGGAGCCGGGCACGACCAGTTTCACCCGCCAGCAGTCGCCGCTCGGCCTCGGCCATGCGGTCTGGTGCGCGCGCGAACTGGTCGGCAACGAGCCGTTCGCACTGCTGCTGCCCGACGTGCTGGTGCAGCATAAGAGCGGCTGCCTCGCCCAAATGATCGATGCCGCTGCGAGCCTCGACGACAATGCCAACATCATCGCAGTGGAGGAAGTGCCGGCCGATCGCGTTCACATGTACGGGGTGGTCGGCGTCGGCGCCGCCAAGGGCAAGGCATTTTCGATCACCAAAATGGTCGAGAAGCCAAAGGCGGCGGATGCGCCGTCCAATCTCACCATCACCGGGCGCTATATCCTGCAGCCGCAGATTTTCGACCTGCTGGAAAAACAGACGGCCGGCACCGGCGGGGAGATCCAGCTCACCGACGCTATGGTGGCGCTGGCGCGCACGCAACCCTTCTACGGTCTCAAATTCGAAGGCCGCAGCTTCGACTGCGGCTCCAAGATCGGGTTTCTCACCGCCAATATCGCCTATGGGCTCGAACGGCCGGATATCGCTCCCGAACTTCGCCGCGAGATCACCCGCCTGCTCGGCGGGAAATAGCTCTTCATCACTGCTGGATGCGAAGGCCGAGCAGGAAGATGCTCGCGCTATAGTCGTTGCCGGTAACGTTGGAGCGCAGCCAGTCCTGGCGGAACTCGCCCTTGATCTGCGCCGAGCGGTTGAGCTTGTAACCCGCATTCACCGGATGACGCTCTGATTTCCGCAACGCTCACGCCGATTCAGATATAGGCATCAGAACCTTATCCTGGATCGAGCGAGGCGATCATGGCGCACCCAGCGGGTGAATCGGGATCGGACGTTCCTCGGCTCAATTTTGACCGTCGCCTCAAGTTGGAGTTCCACGGTTCCAGCGTCACCTCTGATGCTGGTCTGCTGCCGTTCCGGGAACTGGATGATGTGCTCGGCCTGATGGTCATCGCGCGGCAAACTCTGGCTGATGGACGCACGGGCAGGAACGGTCGGCACGATCTGATCGGAATGCTGCGGCAGTCTGTGTTTGGTCGCCTTGCGGATACGAGGATGTGAACGACGCCGAGCGGCTCGGGCGTGATCCGACGATGTGCTGGGTTCGTTGGCGGTACGTTGATTGGCTCTAAAGCCACCGCCGTGGGCTTAAATCCAGCCCTTGAGCTCGCGCAGCACCACGTCGCGGATCACCGCCATGCCGCCGGGGCTGTCGTTGAGGCAGGGGATGGCGGCCAGTTTCTTGCCGCCCGCGGCTTTGAAGATTCCGGCATTTTCCATGGCGATCTCTTCCAGGGTCTCCAGGCAATCGGCCGAAAAGCCGGGCGTGATGACGGCTATATTCTTCACGCCGCGCTCAGCCAGCGATTTCACCGTGGCGTCGGTATAGGGCTTGAGCCATTCGGCGGGGCCGAAGCGCGACTGGAAGGTCATGATCAGTCCCTCCTCGTCAAGTTTGAGCTTCCTGCGCAGCAGCGCCGCGGTCTCGGCGCAATGCTTGTAATAGGGGTCGCCCTTGGCGACGTAGTCTTCCGGCATGCCGTGGAACGAGGCTACGACCACCTCCGGCTTGAAGGGAAGCTTCGCCAGCTCGGCGCTGAGCGAATTGGCGAGCGCGTCGATATAGACGGGCTCAGCGTAATAGGGCGCCGCCACCCGCAAGCTTGGCTGGAAGCGCAGCTTAGCGAGTGCGCGGAACGCTTCGTCGCAGACGGTTGCCGTGGTCGCGGCCGCATATTGCGGATAAAGCGGCACGATTAAAATGCGTTCGCAGTCTTGAGCCGCGAGCGCCTCGATGCGTGAACGGATCGACGGATTGCCGTAGCGCATCGCCCAATCGACGCGAATGCGCTTGTCGACCTTATCGAGCATCTCCTCGAGTTTGTCGGACTGCGAGCGCGTGGTGGTCTTGAGCGGCGATTCATTGCGCTGCTTGTTCCAGATCTTGTCGTAGTCGCGGCCCTTGCGGCCGGGGCGCACGGTCAGCACGATGAGATTAAGAACCAGCCACCATTTGATGCGGTTCTCCTCGATCACGCGGCGGTCGGAGAGAAATTCCTTCAGATAACGGCGCATCGACCAGTAGTCGGTGGCGTCGGGCGTGCCGAGATTGACCAGCAGTACGCCGATGCGGCCGCCCGTTGCCGGAACGGTTGTCGGGCTCATGGTGTGCGCTCGTCGGCGATCACCTTGCCGTCGTTCGGCAGTGCGCCCAACGCGACCAGCTTGACCGCGCCCTTGAGCTTGGTGACCGACTGCAAACTTGCGGCAATCGCGGCCTCCAGCGTGGCATCGGGCAAAGTGCATTCCGCCATGAGCGTCATGGTGTCCTGCTCGGCTTCGCGGCCGACGACAAGGCGCAACCGCGCAAGCTGTGGATGACGGGAGCCAACTTCCGCGATCTGCTTGGGATGCACGAACATGCCTTTAACCTTGGCGGTCTGGTCGGCGCGGCCCATCCAGCCCTTTATCCGGCTGTTGGTACGCCCGCAGGGCGATACACCCGGCATCAGCGCGGAAAGATCGCCGGTGCCAAGCCGGATCATTGGATAATCCGGATTGAACGAGGTGACCACCACCTCGCCGACCTCGCCTGCGGCGACGGACTCGCCGGTGCCGGGCCGCACGATTTCGACGATGAGCGTTTCGTTGACGATCATGCCCTCGCGCGATTCACTTTCGTATGCGATCACGCCAAGCTCGGCGGTGGCATAGCATTGCACTACCGCGACGCCGCGCTTGCCGAGTTCCGCGCGCAAGGAGGCCGGCAGAGCGGCGCCGGACACCAGTGCGCGCTTAATCGACGCCGCGCTTTTGCCCGATTTCTCGGCGGCATCGAGCAGGATTTTGAGGAAGTCCGGCGTGCCGACATAACCGCTAGGCTTGTAATGGGCGATCGCTTCAAGCTGCTGCTCGGTATTGCCGACACCGCCGGGAATGACCGCGCAGCCAAGCGCGTGGCAGCCCGACTCAAGGATAAAGCCGCCGGGCGTGAGGTGATAGGCGAACGAATTATGCACAATGTCGCCGGCGCGAAAGCCCGCGGCATAACAGGCGCGCGCCGCGCCCCAGTAGTCGGCGCTCTCCCCCTCGGGCTCGAAGATCGGACCCGGCGACATCAGCAGCCGGCGTACTTTGCCGGGCGCGGTGACGTTAAGCCCGCCGAACGGCGGATATTCTTTTTGCAGCGTGGCAATGTCCGCTTTGCTCAGAACCGGTAGCTTCGCCAGCGCGGCGCGCGAATTGATCGATTTCGCATCGGCGCCGTTGAGATGTTTCGCCCAGCCCGGTGCAGCAACCGCGCGCGCGACGATTCCCGGCAGCGCTGCGAATTGCTCGCGTTCGCGTATCGCAGGATCGCGTGTTTCCAGGGCGTCGTAGTGATCAGGCATCCGTTACGCCAGCCAGCGCTTGCGCCGGCGGTAATACTTGCCGTCGCGGAACGATTTGCGCCGGCCCTCGGAAATGCCGAGATAAAATTCCTTGACGTCCTCATTGTCGGCCAGCGCCTTGGCTTCGCCATCCATCACCACGCGGCCATTTTCGAGAATGTAGCCGTAGCGCGCAAGACGCAGCGCCATGTGGGTGTTCTGCTCGGCGAGCAGGAACGAGACGCCTTCCCGCTCGTTTAGGTTTTTGACGATCACGAAAATCTCTTCGACGATCTGCGGGGCGAGCCCCATCGACGGCTCATCGAGCAGGATCATTTTCGGGCGCGACATCAGCGCGCGGCCGATCGCGCACATCTGCTGCTCGCCGCCGGAAGTGTAGCCGGCCAGCGCGCCTTTGCGCTCGGCGAGCTTGGGGAAATAGCCGTAGACCAATTCGATGTCGCGCTTGATCGCGGCCTTGCCGTCGCGCCGGGTGAAGGCGCCGGTCAGTAGGTTTTCCTCGATGGTGAGATGGCCGAAGCAATGGCGGCCTTCCATCACCTGGATGCAGCCGCGGCGCACCAGCTCGTTGGGCGAGAGATCCTGCACCTCGCTGCCTTCGAATATGATCGAACCCTTGGTGACGTCGCCGCGTTCGGCGTGCAGCAGATTTGAAATCGCCTTCAGCGTGGTAGTCTTGCCGGCGCCGTTGGCGCCGAGCAGCGCCACGATCCCGCCCTTCGGCACGTCGAGCGACACGCCCTTGAGCACCAGGATGACGTGATCGTAGATCACCTCGATATTGTTGACCTTAAGGATGTGCTCGTTCTGCGCGGCGGGCGCGACGCTCGTTTGCTCAACGGCGGACATCGGTCAATCTCCGAAAGTAATCCTCTCCCCGCGAACGGGGAGAGGTTGACTGATTGATGCGCCCTTCTCCCCGACCGGGGAGAAGGGCTGTCTTGCATTTGGCTTATGATGCCTTGTCGCAAGCTTCGGTGCGCTTCGGCCAGCCGGTGGTCTTGGTGGCGTATTCGTCAGCCGCTTCCTGCAGCAACGGACGCACCTTCTCCTTGATGGGGTGGATCCAATCGGAGACCTTCACCCACTTGGCGCCGTCCCACTGTGTCATGTAGGCCGGTCCGTGGCCGTTGTGGTCGGTGCAGTTCACACCGGTGATAGGCGCGGCGAAGTTCGGGAACCCGAGTTCCTTCCAGCGCGCGTCGGTGATGTGAAGCGTTTCGAGACCGCGGCGGACGTCCTCGCCGACCACAACCTTCTTACCCGACAGTTTCTGCGCATTGCGGATCGCTTCCGCGACCAGCACGGAGTTGTAGACGCCGCGGTTGTAAAAATTCTCCGCGAACTTGTCTTTTTCGACCTGGCTCTTGCCCTTGTCCACGACGTATTTCTTGATGTCCTGGATGGCGGGATAGTTAGAGCCGAGGCCGTTGATGTTGAGGGCGAGATAGCCCTTGGCCGCCGCTCCGCCGCCGCGGCCGTCGTCATCGCTGCCAGACCACCAGATGCCGATGAAGCGATCCATCGTGAAGCCGTTCTCGGCCGCGCGCTTGATCGCGGTCGGGTTCATGGCGCCCCAGCCCCACATGATCATCCACTCCGGACGATCGCGGCGGACGGCGAGCCACTGTGCCGACTGGTCCTGCATTTCCTTGCCGGCCACGGAATATTCTTTCACCGTGAAGCCGTAGTCTTTGGCGAATTGCTGGAGCAGAGGGAGCGGCTCGCGGCCGTAGCCGCTTTCGAGGAAAATGAAGCCGACGGTCTTGCCCTTGAGTTTGTCGAGGCCGCCTTCCTTACCGCCGATATACCGCATGATCATCGACATGCCGTCCCAATAGGTGGTCGGCGGATTGAAGATCCAAGGAAATTTTTCGCCGACAGCCGACGCGGACAGGCCGTAGGCCATCGACAGGATCGGGATCTTGTCGACAGCTGCCTTCGGAATGATCTGCAGCGTGATACCGGTCGAATAGGGATTCACCACCGCCGGATTTTTGCCTTTGAGCGATTCCCAGCACTCCACGCCCTTCTTGGTGTCGTAACCGGTTTCGCATTCCTCGACGTTGAGCTTCACGCCGCCGATGCCGCCGTCACGTTCGTTGAGCATGGTCAGATAGTCGTGCATGCCATTGGCGATCGGTATGCCCGAATTGGCGTAGGGGCCGGTGCGGTAGGTCAGCAGCGGCACATAGATGCCCTGCGCCTCAGCTTTGCTGGCGAACACGGCGGTTGCCACCAAGCCTGCACAAGCAATTCCAACAAACAGTTGTCTTGCCTTCATTGCATTCCTCCCTATGGTTCGCGCCTTTTCCGGCGCGCCTTTCGTTTCTAGATTCGCCCGGCTTCGTCTCATGGTCTCTTGGTCTCTTGGTCTCTTGGGCGATTTCGGAGCCGTGGCGACCGCCACAGCCGGAAATTGGGTCTATATTGCACCATCAGTATGGAAACGGCCACACCCTCAACTTTTGTTTACCTATCTGCCAAAGCCGGGCGAGGCCGGCCGGCTCGGCGATCAGGAAGAACACAATCAGCGCGCCTATGGTCATAAAGGTGATGTGCTCGATGGTTGCCGCATGCAGCGGAATACCCAGTTGAGGCGGCACAAAACGCAGGATAATCGGCAGAATGTAGATCAGCGCCGCGCCCAGAAACGAGCCGAGCAGGCTGCCGAGCCCGCCGATAATGATCATGAAAAGGATCGTGAAACTCTGGTTGATGTTGAATACGGCCGATTCCGCACCGCCGTACCAGAGAAACACCATCAACGCCCCGGATACGCCGCAGTAAAACGAAGAAATCGCGAAGGCGAGCAATTTGGTCGGCAACAACCGGATGCCCATGAGCTCGGCGGCGATGTCCATGTCGCGCACCGCCATCCACATCCGGCCGATACGTCCATGCATAAGGTTCGACGCCATCCAGGTCATCACCACCACGATACTGAGCACGATGTAGTAGCGGGTCTCCGCGCTGGCGCGCGGGCCGGTAACGATGATGCCAAAGAGTTCACGCTGCGGCACCTCGATGGCTGCGGACACATTGTAGTTATAGAGCCAAGGAATGCGGATGAAGCACCATTCCAGGAAAAATTGCGCCGCCAGCGTCGCGATCGCGAGATAGAAACCCTTGATGCGCAATGACGGCAGGCCGAACACCGCGCCGACCGCGGCAGCAAAGAAGCCGGAGGCGATGACCCAGATTATAATGTTCACGCCGGGATAGATCGTAGTCAGTTTGTAGCAGGCGTATGCCCCGACGCCCATGAAAGCGCCGGTGCCAAGCGACAACTGGCCGGTATAGCCGGTGAGCAGATTGAGTCCGATCGCCGCCAGCGAGAAGACCAGGAACGGGATCATGACCGCGTTGATGATGAAGTCATTGCCCGTGAGCGGAATGACGACGAACGCAATCGCCAGAATGATAAAGACGCCGATGCGGTCCTGAAGAATCGGGAACACCGCCTGGTCGCTGGCGTAACTGGTCTTGAATTGCCCGGCTTCGCGGTAAAACATCAGTTGGCCCTCATACCCGCTCGATGATCTTTTCGCCGAACAGACCCTGCGGACGGAACAGCAGGAACACCAGCGCAATCACATAAGCAAACCACGCGTCGGTGCCGCTGCCGACCAGCGGCCCCCAGTAGAATTCGCCGAGCTTCTCGCCGATGCCGATGATCAGGCCGCCGACGATGGCGCCCGGGATCGAGGTGAACCCGCCGAGAATCAGAACCGGCAGCGCCTTGAGCGCGATGACTTCGAGCGCGAAGGAGACATCCGAGCGCGCGCCCCAAAAGATGCCGGTGACCAGCGCCACCAGGCCGGCGGCAAACCAGACGATCACCCAGATCTGCTCGAGCGAGATACCGACCGACAGCGCCGCCGAATGGCTGTCGGCGACCGCGCGCAACGCCCGCCCAATGCGGGTCTTGGAGAAAAACACGGCGAGCACAGCCACCATGATCGAAGCGACGATGACGGCCACGATATCGAGCCGCTGCAAGCTGACGATGCCGCCGAATGCCTTGTAGGTGATCGAGCCCTTCGGCAGATAAAGCGCTTCGGTGATCATCACCTTCGGATCGCCGCCGAACACGAATTCGCCAAACCCGATGAGGAAGTAAGTGATCCCGAACGTCGCCATGAACAGGATAATGTCGGGCTGGTTCACCAATGGCCGCAACACCACGCGCTCGATCGTCCATGCCAGAGCAAACATCACTGCGATGGTCAGCCCGAGCGCGAGGAAAGCGGGGACGCCGGCCGTGTGCAACCCGACCAGCGTGAGAGCCGCGAACACCACCATGATGCCTTGCGCGAAATTGAACACACCCGAGGCCTTGAAGATCAGCACAAAGCCAAGCGCGATCAGCGCATAGAGCATGCCGCCAACCAGGCCTTCCCACAGCGTCTGCACGAACAAATCGGGCGCCTGGCCCATCTGCACGAAGGGGTCGATGAAAATGTTGTAGAGGATGCCCATCACATCGCCCTCAATGCGCCACGCCGAGATAGGCGTCGATCACACCCTTATTTTTCTTCACCTCGTCAGGCGTGCCGTCGGCGATCTTGATGCCGTGATCGAGCACCACGACGCGGTCGGATAAATCCATCACCACGCCCATGTCATGCTCGATCAGCGCGATGGTGGTGCCGTAATGGTCGTTCACGTCGAGCACGAAGCGCGACATGTCCTCCTTTTCTTCCATGTTCATTCCGGCCATCGGCTCGTCGAGCAGCAGCAATTCAGGTTCCATAGCGAGCGCGCGGCCAAGCTCGACGCGCTTCTGCAAACCGTAGGGCAGCCGGCCCACCGGCGTGCGGCGGATTTCCTGGATCTTGAGAAAGTCGATGATCTCCTCGACCCGGTGGCGATGCTCGACTTCCTCCGCCATCGCCGGCCCGTAGCGCAGCAACTGCCAGAACAGATTCTTATTCATCTTCAACGTGCGGCCGGCCATGATGTTATCGAGCGCGGTCATGCCGCGGAACAACGCGACGTTCTGAAAAGTGCGCGCAATGCCGCCATGGGCGGCGTCGTGCGGGCGCATTTTGGATCGGGTCTTGCCCTGGAAAGTGATGCGGCCCTGCTGCGGGTGATAAAAGCCATTGATGATGTTGAGCATCGAGGTCTTGCCGGCGCCGTTCGGCCCGATGATGGCGCGGATCTCGCCCTTGCGGATATCGAAGGAGACGTCGCTCACCGCCTTCACCCCGCCGAACGACAGCGAGACGTTCTCCACTGACAAGAGCACATCGCCGGCCGCAACTTCGGGACCGCCCGGCGCTCTCATGCCGCCTTCCCCATGACGGTGGGCGCCGGCACGGTCGTCATGTCGCGAATTTTCACCCGCGCGCTGATGACGCCCTTGCGGCCGTCCTCGAACATGACTTCGGTGGAGATGTCGGCTTCCTTGGATCCGTCATAGAGCGCCTTGATCAGCGGCGCGTAGCGATCGGCAATGAAGCCGCGGCGAACCTTCTGGGTACGCGTGAGCTCCCCGTCGTCGGCATCGAGCTCCTTGTGCAGGATAAGGAAACGTTTGATCTGCGCGCCCGCCATCACCTTGTCTTCGGCGAGCGACCGGTTCGCCTCGGCGACATGTTTCTCGATCATGTCGTAGACTTGGCTGTGGCCGGCGAGTTCCTGATAGGAGCCATAGACTAAATTGTTGCGCTCGGCCCAGCTTCCCACCGCGGTGAGATCGATGTTGAGCATCACGCAGACGAAATCGCGCTTGTCCCCAAGAGCCACCACTTCGCGAATGTTGGGATAGAATTTGAGCTTGTTCTCGATGTATTTCGGCGGGAACAGCGAGCCGTCGTTGAGACGGCCGACATCCTTGGCACGGTCGATGATTTTCAGGTGGCCTGTCTTCTCGTCGAAATAGCCGGCATCGCCGGTCATCACATAACCATCCGGCGTCATTGTCTCCGCGGTCTTGGCATCATCCTTGAAATAGCCCGAGAACATGCCCGGCGACTTGAACAACACCTCGCCATTGTCGGCGATGCGGATGTCGACGTTCGGGCAGGCCGGACCCACGGTGTCGGAATAAATTTCACCGTCCGGCTGCGCCGTGACGTAGAGGAAGGCTTCGGTCTGGCCATAAAGCTGCTTCAGGTTCAGGCCGATCGAGCGATAGAACGCAAACAGATCGGGTCCGACGGCTTCGCCCGCGGTGTATGCCACGCGAACGCGTGAGAAGCCGAGCACATTCTTGAGTGGGCCGTAGACCAGGATATTGCCGAGCCAATAGAGCAGCCGGCCGGTCAGCGGCACCGATTGACCGTTGAGGATGCGCTCGCCATAACGCCGCGCCACGCCGATGAAATAGTGGAACGCTTTGCGTTTGATGGGGCTGGCGTCCTCCATGCGGATCATCACGCGGGTGAGCAGAAGTTCGAGCGTGCGCGGCGGGGCGAAATAGAAGCTCGGCCCGATCTCGCGCAGGTCCGACATCGCGGTATCGGCGCTTTCCGGACAGGCCATGCAGAAGCCGGAGACCAGGCCTTGCGCGTAGTTGAGATAATGATCGCCGACCCAGGCGAGTGGCAGATAAGCGAGCGCCACGTCGTTCTCGGTCAATTTGTCGAACACCACCGTGTCGGTCGCTGCCTTGATCGAGCGTTCGCCGGTGAGCACCACACCCTTGGATGTTCCGGTGGTGCCCGAGGTATAGAGAATAATTGACGGATCGGAGCCCTTGCCGGCGGCGATCTCGGCATCGAGCCAGGCGCCGACCTTTGGGTCGGCAAGCGCCTTGCGCCCATCTTCGATGATGTCGTTCATGGAACGCAGGCGGGCGTGATCGTAATCGCGAAGCCCGCGCGTTTCGTCGTAGACCATCTGCTCGAGTTTCGGCAGACGTTCCATGACCGACTGAATCTTGTCGATCTGTTCCTGATCCTCGACCGCGGCATAGCGAACTTCGGCATGGGCGAGCACGAAGGAAAGCTCCTCGGCCACCGCGTCCGCATAAACCGGTACCGGAACCGCCCCGAGCATCTGGGCCGCCATCACCGACCAATAGAGTTTTGGCCGGTTGGCGCCGACGATGGCGATGGTTTCGCCGCGCGTAAGGCCGAGCCGGTGGAGACCGACCGCATAGGCGCGCACGATCTCGATCACCTGACCCCAAGTCCAGGTTTGCCAGACGCCGAGGTTTTTGTGCCGCATAGACGGCCGCGACCCATATAAAAGGGCGTTACGAATCAATAGCTTAGGAAACGTATCCGCCGTAGCGGAGGCGTTAAGCGGCACGGGCAATTCCCTCCCACAGCACGCCGCCTGGGGGCGGTCTTGTTGCCACGATATGAAAACACCGATGCAGGCCGGTCAAGCCTTGGGGCTGTCGGTATTTGGTCGCACAGGGGGCTAAATTATTCCGCTGCCTTGAGAAATTGCGCTGAACCGGTGCGGAATTGCTCGCGCAAAACGGCTTCCTCGGCCTTGGCGGCCACCAGATGGCGAGACTTGACCGGGCCGAATCCGCGGATTTTTTCCGGCAGAGATGCCAGAGCTACCGCAAGCTGGTGATTGTTCGGGGTCAGATGTTCGACGATGTCGTCCAGTTCGGACAAGTACTCTGCGATCAATCGCCGTTCTGTTCTGCGCTCGGCCGTATAGCCGAACGGATCGAACGGTGTGCCGCGCAGGAACTTGAACTTCGCCAGCACCGCGAAGGCTGTGAGCATCCACGGCCCGAACGACATTTTCTTCGGCTCGCCGGTAACGGAATCGCGCTTGGCCAGCAGCGGCGGCGCCATGTGGAATTCGAAGCGCAGATTGTCGCCGGCGAAAGTCGATCGCACGCGCTCGACGAATGACGTGTCGGTATAAAGCCGCGCCACCTCGTATTCGTCCTTATAGGCCATCAGCTTGAATAGATAGCGCGCCACCGCTTCAGCCAGGGCGCTTTGGCCCGGCGCCTTTTCGGCTTCCGCCACGCGTACTTTCTCGACCCAGGCACTGTAGCGCCGCGCATAGCGCGCGCTCTGATAGGAAGTGAGGAACGCCACGCGGCGCTCCACGGTCTCAGCGAACGACTGTGAGAGCTTGAGCGAGTCGTATTCCTGCTGCGAGGCCGGCGCGATCAGCGCTTCGACCGCAGCCGGGTCGACCGCCGCGCGGCGGCCATAACGGAACGCCGCGATATTCATCGGCACGGCTTCGCCATTCATCTCGATGGCACGCTCGACCGCCTCCGCCGACAGCGGCAAAGCGCCGACCTGATAGGCATAGCCGAGCATGAACATATTGCCGCCGATCGAATTGCCGAGCAGCGCCGTCGCCAGACGGCTGGCGTCGACGAAGGTGCTGCGCCCGGGCCCGGCATGATTGACGATGGCGCGCTTGAGCCGTTCGGTCGGCAGCGAGTAGTCGGCATTGCGGGTGAAATCGCCGGGCAGGAATTCGGCGGTGTTGACGATCACGCGCGTATTGCCCGGCTTGATGGCGCTGAGCACTTTTTTGTTGCCGGCCACGACGATATCGCCGCCGAGCACCAAATCGGCGCCGGCCGCGGCTACGCGAATGGCATGAATATCGTCGGGCTTATTGGCAATACGGATATGGCTATAGACCGCGCCGCCCTTCTGCGCGAGACCGGCCATGTCGATGACGCCGACGCCCTTGCCTTCCAGATGCGCGGCCATGCCGACAATGGCGCCGATGGTGACAATGCCGGTGCCGCCGATGCCGGTGACGATGATGCCGTAAGGATGATTGATCAGCGGCACGTTTGGCGCCGGCAACGCCGGCCAGTCGCTCGGCGCGGCAACGCCCTCGCCTCTCTTGAGTTTGGCGCCATGCACGGTGACGAAGGACGGGCAGAAGCCGTTGATGCAGGAATAATCCTTGTTGCAGCTCGACTGGTCGATGGTGCGCTTGCGGCCCCATTCGGTCGCCAGCGGCTGCACCGACACGCAATTCGATTTCACGCCGCAATCGCCACAGCCCTCGCAGACCAGATCGTTGATGACGACGCGCTTGTCGGGATCGGGGAACGTGCCGCGCTTGCGGCGGCGGCGCTTCTCGGCGGCGCAAGTCTGGTCATAAATCAGCACGCTCACGCCCGGCACCGTCGCAAGCTCGCGCTGCATGACGTCAAGTTCGTCGCGGTGATGCACGGTCAGGCCGCGCGGCCAGTCGGTGCCCTTGGCGTATTTCCACGGCTCGTCGGTGACCACGACCACGCGGCTGGCGCCTTCCGCCGCCACCTGAGCGGCGATCTGCGGGACGGTGAGGCCGCCGTCATTGGCCTGGCCGCCGGTCATCGCCACCGCGTCGTTGAATAAAATTTTGTAGGTCATCTTCACGCCGGAGGCGATGGCGGCGCGGATCGCGAGATAACCGGAGTGATTGTAGGTGCCGTCGCCCAGGTTCTGGAACACGTGCTCGCGCGTGGAGAACGGCGCCTCGCCGATCCAGTTGGCGCCTTCGCCACCCATTTGGGTGAAGCCCAGCGTTTCGCGGTCCATCCATTGCGCCATGAAATGGCAGCCGATGCCGGCATAGGCGCGGCTGCCTTCCGGCACGCGGGTCGAGGTGTTGTGCGGACAGCCCGAGCAGAAATAGGGAACGCGCTGCGCCACGTCGGCAGTCTCGGCGAGCGAGCGCTGCGCAGCTTTAAGCCGCGCAACATTGGCCGCCAGTTCTTCGTTGGCGCCCAATCTTATTTGGGAGCCCATGCGCAGCAGCCGCTCGCCGATGCAGACCGCGACATCGTTGGGATCGAGCGCGCCCTTGACCGGGAACAGCCAGTTGCCCTGCTCGTCCTTCTTGCCGATGCAAACCGGCTGATTGGCGGTGCTGTATAATTCTTCGCGCACTTGAACTTCGATCAGCGAGCGCTTCTCCTCGACCACGATGATGAGATCGAGCCCTTGCGCAAAATCTAACAGCTCCTGCCGGCCGATCGGCCACACGCAGGCGATCTTGAACAGGCGGATACCGAGGTCGTTGCATTTAACTTCGTCGATGCCGAGTTCGTCGAGCGCCTGGCGGACGTCGAGATAGGCCTTGCCGGTGGTGATGATGCCGATCTTCGGATTGCGTCCGCCGGACGTAATCATTTGATTGAGCTTGTTGGCATGCACGAAGGCGAGCATGGCGTCGCGCTTGAAATCGTGCAGGCGCGCTTCCTGGCCGAGGATGCTGTCGACGAGCCGGATGTTGAGCCCGCCCTCAGGCATGCGGAAGTCGGCCGGTGTGACAATCTTCAAGCGGTCGAGACTGCCGTCGACCACGCCGGTCGATTCCACCGTCTCATGCATGCATTTGAGGGCGGTCCAGGTGCCGGTAAAGCGCGACATCGCCCAGCCATAGAGTGCGTAGTCGATGATCTCCTGCACGCCGGCCGGATTGAGGATCGGCATCATCACGTCGACGAAATGGAATTCCGACTGGTGCGCGGTGGTGGAGGATTCCGCGGTGTGGTCGTCGCCCATGAGCGCGAGCACGCCGCCATGTTTGGACGTGCCGGCCAGATTGGCGTGGCGGAATACATCGCCCGAGCGGTCGACGCCCGGACCCTTACCGTACCACATACCGAACACGCCATCGAACTTGCCCTCGCCGCGCAGCTCGGCCTGCTGTGTGCCCCACAGCGCGGTGGCAGCGAGTTCTTCGTTGATGCCGGGCTGGAACAATATGTCGGCCTGGCTCAGCGGGCGAGCGGCGCGGATGAATGCCTGGTCGAGGCCGCCGAGCGGCGAACCGCGATAGCCGGTCAGGTACCCGCCGGTGTTGCAGCCGGCCTGACGGTCGCGCGCCTTTTGCATGAGGCAGGCGCGGATCAGCGCCTGATACCCCGTCACGAGCACGTGTGACTGGTTCAGGTCGTATTTGTCATCGAGGCTGACCGGTCGAAGCGTCATAGGTGACCTTGGCAATACGCGGGACCTTCAAGGGTCATGGCGCCCGAGCCACACTCATATAGCCTGCGGCAGGGGTAAGCAAAACCGAAAAAATGCCCGTAAAACCTGTCATCTCAAGACCCTGCGGTCAATTTCGTTATCAGCGCATGGTGTAGAAGGAAATTTCAGC
>SHVM01000034.1 GCA_009694265.1 Pseudolabrys sp. | reverse complement strand
CAGTCCGTCCGTCTGCGCAGGCCCGCCAGCAGGCCGGTTTCGCCGAAGCTGGCCACATCCACCAGCCCGGCCTCGCCGCGCCACGGCGCGGTGCGCGCGAGCCGATCGGGTGAGCGCCATAGCGCGATGATGTTTGCCGGCCGGGCGAGACAGTCTGCATCGGCAAGGGAAGCGAGCGCGGGGCCTGGCAACACGATAGTGCCGCCGTCCCGTTCTCGGCATTGCGCGGCGAAGGTGCCGGGATCGAAACCGTGGTGCACGCGAGTGTGCCGCCGCCAAGCAGCCACGGCATGACGCTGAGCGCGATGCCGGCAAACGAACCAAGCGGGATTGCCGACAGGACATTCGCATCCTGTGCGGCACCGCTTTCCAGATAGGGGCCAAGCCCGCCGGCGATCAGCTCCATGTGATTGCGCGCGACGGGGACAAGTCCGTCGCCGCCGACATCGAAAGTGACGACGGCAACATGGGCGGCGCCATTGCCGGGCCGCGCCGGCGGCTGCACGAAATCAAAATGACCGGGCGCGAAGACTTCGTCGAGTGGCACCACGCCATCCGGCAACGCGCGCCCGAAGCCACAGACTTGGCGGATCGGAAACAACTCGGCCGCCACCTGCATGGCGATCTCGGCATGAGCGGTTGCGCCAATGCGCGACGTTGCCACAATCGCTTTGGCGCCGATGCGTTTGAGCGCGGCGGCTATTTCCTGCTGGCGCCAGAGCAGCGGCAGCGGCACCGCGATCATGCCGGCGCGCAACACGCCGAGCAGGGCGATGGCGCTTTCCACCGTATGGGGAAGCTGGATCGCCACCACGGTGTCGGTCTGCAGGCCGAGCCGCCGCAGTTGCGCGGCCAGCGCCGATATCGCTCGGTCGGCTTGCGCGTAAGTCAGCCGGCGCGGTGCACCGTCGGTGAAAGTCTCACGGTTGGGCGGATCGAGCAGCGCCAGCGCATCCGGGCGCCGCACGCCGGTGCGGCGGAACAAGTCGTCGAGCGTGGTGCGGTTGCCGGCCGCTTCGCGATTTTCGTCGCCTAAAATCATTTGGCGTCCAAGATCATTTAATGTCTCTTTGCCACCACGTCTCCGGTAAATAGCCGAACAGCGACGTCGTTGTGGGATGCTCGATTCGCTTCCAGCGCGCCACCCATTGCTGGGGCGGGAAATACAGCGGCACCACATAAAAGCCCGACAGTAGTATGCGGTCGAGCGCGCGCGTGGCGGCGACGAAATTCTCCCGGCCGGTGGCGCTGAGCATTTCCGCGATCATGGCATCGACCGCGGGCGATTTGACGCCCATGTAATTGCGGCTGCCCTGCTGGTCGGCGGCAGCCGAGCCCCAATAGAAATATTGCTCATTGCCGGGCGACAGCGACTGCTCCCAGCGATAGTCGATCATGTCGAAATCGAAGCCGATGCGGCGGCGCTCGAATTGTGTGGCGTCGATGCTGCGCACCTGCGCGTTAATGCCGGCGCGCTTAAGGCTGCGCACGAAGGCAAGTGCCAGGCGCTCCTGGTCGCGGGCGGTGGTGAGAATTTCGAATGCGAAGGGCCGGCCCGTGACGCGGTGCACGAGCTCGGTCCCTTTGAGTTCGTAGCCGGCCTCGGCAAACAGCGCGAAGGCGCGGCGCAAACCCGCGCGATTGCTGCCCGAACCGTCGGTGACCGGCGGCGCCCATTTGCCGTCCATGATGTCGGCGCGCACCAGGCCCGGATACGGCGTCAGCAATTCGCGCTCACGCGCATTGGCGGCCACGCCATGGGCAGAAAGATCGCAGCCGTCGAAATAACTGGCGGTGCGTTTATAGAGACTGAAGAAATAAGTGTGGTTGATCCATTCGAAGTCGAACAGATGCAGGATCGCCTCGCGCACGCGGATGTCGGCAAATATCGGCCGGCGCGTATTGAACACCAAGCCATGCATGCCCTTGGGGAGTCCGTAGGGAAATTCCTCCTTGATCACGTTGCCCTCGCGCAAGCCGGGAAAATCGTAAGCGGTCTGCCAGCGGCCGGGGTCGGTCTCCATGCGTACGTCGTAATTGCCTTTCTTGAAGGCTTCGAAATGCGTATTGCCGTCGCGGTAATAATCGAACTTGATCTGATCGAAATTCCACAAGCCGCGATTGATCGGCAGATCGCGGCCCCAATAATTCGGATCGCGCTTGAAGGTGACGCTCTCGCCCGGCTTCACCGCGCTTACGCTATAGGGACCGCTGCCGAGTATGGGTTCGAATGTCGTGTCCTCGAAGGTGCCGGGATTGATTGCGTGTTTGGCCAGCACCGGCATCAGGCCGATAATCAGCGGCAATTCGCGATCGTCGGCGCCGGTGAGTTCGAACCGCACGCTGCGCGGGCCGCTCGCTTCCGCCTTGGTGACCTTGATGTAATAAGTGCGGTAGTTCGGCCGGCCGCGGTCGCGCAACAGCTCCCATGAAAAAATCACGTCGGCGGGCGTGACCGGCTTGCCGTCGGCAAAGCGTGCCGCTGGATTGATCGTGAAGGTGACGAAGCTGCGCGCGGCATCGGTCGCAACGCTGTCGGCGAGCAGGCCATAGAGCGTGAACGGCTCGTCATAGCCGCGCGCGAGCAGGCTCTCGATCACGTAGCTTCGGATATTGGCGGCGGGCAGGCCCTTGATGATGAACGGATTGAGGCTGTCGAAGGTACCGAGCACGCCTTGCACCAGCTGGCCGCCTTTGCGCGCCGTCGGATTGGCGTAAGTGGGACTGCTGAAATTCGCTCCCCAGGCCGGTTCGCCATGCATGGCGATGGCGTGACGCGCTTGCGCTGCCCGCGCGGGCCGACGCCCCAGTCCGGTCGCGGTGAGCAATGTCCCGAGCGCGCCAAGCAAGAGCGTGCGACGGGACGCATAAAATTGCGTCACCTGGTGGGAAGCGGAATTGGGCGCGGGCAAAGGTCGAATGCGATTCGTTTCCGGTTTTGCGCAATTTATCACAGGGGCGGGGCGGTGGCGGGTCCTGTATTTTGGGCACATTCGTGGCTTTATTGCAGGAGCAATATCGGGTATCACGCAACGCAGCAGGGTCACGCTCCCGCCGTATTCACGCGGAAAGACCCGATCTAAAGAGGCGACCGTCGGGGCCATGCGTGGACCCGCGAGCGGTGCGAACAAAGGAATAATTGCATGGATCATCGGATCGCGTCGGCTCGGCCAATGGGCCGGGCGCTGACCGCCACATTGGCCGCCGCCGGATTGCTGGCCGCGTTGCTGGTGGCGCCAGCGCTGGCTCAGACCCCGCCCCCGAAACAGCCGGCCAAACCGGCGGCGCCAAAGCAGGCGCCCGCCGCTAAGCCGGCGGAAGCCGCTCCCCCGGCGGCAGGGCAGGCCGCCGACCCGCAGCTGATGTATTCGTCCTGGATGAAGGTCTGCGGCAAGGGTCCCGACACCAACAACAAACAGGTCTGTGTCATCACCAAGGACGGGCGGCTGGAAAACGGCATGCCAGTCGCTATCGTCCAGTTGTTCGCGCCGGAAGGCGAACAGAAAATCCTGCGCGTCACGGTTCCGCTCGGCATGCAATTGTCGCACGGCACACGCATGATCATCGACCAAGGTCAGCCTACGCAGCAGCCCTACAAGATCTGTTTCCCGGTCGGCTGCATGTCCGACTATCCGGTGGATGACGCCATGGTTGCCATCATGAAAAAGGGGCAGATGCTCACCGTGCAGGCGATCAACATGCAAGGCACGCCGATCAGTCTGCCGATGCCGTTGGTCGATTTTGGCAAGGCCTATGACGGCCCGGCCACCGACCCGAAGGCGTTCGAGGAGCAGCAGCGCAAATTGCAGGAAGAGCTGCAGAAGAAAGCCGAAGAGGCCCGTAAAAATCTGGAAGCTCAGCAACCTGCCGCACAGGCGCCGGCGCCCGCGCAGAAAAAATAGATCGGCGATGGCAAGCCGATAAATACCAAAGGCGCGGCTTCGGCCGCGCCTTTTTTGTTTTTCGGCTGTCATTCCGGAGGCGCGCAGCACCGGACCCGGAAACCAGATGCATACTCGGTATTTCATTCTGGATTCCTGGTTCGCACGCTTACGCGCGCGTCCCGGAATGACAAAGAAATCAATTCAACTGATTATTGCGCGGCCGGTAGGCGCCATCGTTGTCGCGCACGAACACTTCGGCCACCTGCGGATGGCGGATCGGCAGGTCGGACGTATCCGGCAGCAGGTTTTGTTCGGAGACATAGGCGACGTATTCGGTTTCCGCGTTCTCCGCGAACAGATGGTAAAACGGCTGGTCCTTGCGCGGGCGCACCTCGGCCGGGATCGACTGCCACCACTCTTCGGTGTTGTCGAACACCGGATCGATGTCGAAGATCACCCCGCGAAAGGTGAACAGGCGGTGCTTGACTACCTGGCCGATCGTGTATTTGGCCGTGCGCATCTTGTTCATGTCAGTGACCAGATAAGTCATCGTCGCGGCATTGGCTAGAGCCCATAACGCGCGCCCATGTCAGGATCCTTGGTGGCGACCAGTTTGGCGAGATCGAGCAGCACCTTTGCCTGTTTCCAGGTGGCGTCGTCCTGCATTTTGCCGTCGATCATGACCGCGCCGGCGCCATCCGGCATGGCCGCCACAATCTTCTTGGCGAAGGTGACCTCGGCCGGATCGGGCGAGAACACCGTCTTGGCGATGGCAATTTGGGACGGATGCAGCGACCAGGCGCCGAGGCAGCCCATGAGAAACGCGTTGCGGAATTGCGCCTCGCAGGCGGCGGCATCCGAAAAATCGCCGAACGGTCCGTAGAACGGCTTGATGCCGGCGGCGGCGCAGGCGTCCACCATCTTGGCTGTCGTGTAATGCCACAGGTCTTGCTGATAGGCCGCGCGCGGCGCGTCGCCTTTCGCATCCGCCAGAACTTTATAGTCGGGATGACCGCCGCCGACGCGCGTTGTCTTCATCGCGCGTGATGCCGCCAAGTCCGCAGGCCCGAGACTCATGCCATGCATGCGCGGGGAGGCACACGCGATGGCCTCCACATTATTGACGCCCAGAGCGGTCTCTAAAATGGCGTGGATCAGGATCGGTTTTTCGATTTTATGCCGCGCTTCGAGCTGCGCCAGCAGCTGATCGAGATAATGGATGTCCCAGGGGCCGTCGACCTTGGGCAGCATGATGACGTCGAGCTTGTCGCCGATGGCGCCCACGATCGCGGTCACATCGTCGAGCGCCCAGGGAGAATTGAGCGCGTTGATGCGCGTCCACAGGCCGGTCGGGCCGAACTCGACCGCTTTGGCCATCTCGATGAAGCCTGCGCGCGCCGCCTGTTTGGCCTCGACCGGAATGGCGTCTTCCAGATTGCCGAGCACCACGTCGACTTGGTGGGCGAGTTCGGGAACCTTGGCACGCATCTTTTCCATGTGCGGCGGCACGAAATGGATCATGCGCTCCAGCCGCACCGGCAGGTCGCGGAGGGGTGCCGGCGCGCCGATGGCAAGCGGTGCGTAGAACTGGCGTGGAAGCTTCACAGGCTTGTCCCTTCCAAAAGGCCGGTCTGCCGTTTAGAGGAATGCAAAGGCCGCGCCAAGTGGGTGTCATTGGACGCCGCCGGAGCCCGCATGATCGACGTTCTCAACCTCGCGCTGCCGTTTTTCGGGCTCATCTTCATTGGTTTTGCCTGCGGCAAACTCAAGCAGATCCCCGATACTGCGCTGGCCTGGATGAATTTCTTCATCGTCTATGTGGCGCTGCCGGCGCTGTTCTACCGCATCCTGGCACAGACCTCGCTCGAACAACTGGCGCAGGTCGATTTCGTGTTCGCCACCACGCTGGCGACGTTCTGGGCTTTCGCGGTGTCGTTTACTATCGGCATGGCGATCCGCCGCGGCAATATCAGCGAGTCGACCATTGCGGGGCTGGCCGGCGGCTACGGCAATATTGGCTATATGGGCCCGGGTCTGGCGCTGGCGACGTTAGGCCCGCCAGCGGCGGTGCCGGTGGCGCTGATCTTCTGCTTCGATACGCTGCTGCTGTTCACCATCGTGCCGTTTTTGATGGCGCTGGCCAAGCCGCAACAAATGAGCCTTGGCGCTACCGCGCTCGAAGTGGTCAAGCGCATCATCACCCATCCGCTGGTCATTGCGACCGCGGTCGGCATTGTTTCCGCGGCGGTGCATTTCCAGCCGCCGGTCGCGCTCGACCGGCTGATGCAGTTCCTGCAAAACGCCGCAGCGCCTTGCGCGTTATTCACGCTGGGCGTGACGGTCGCGCTGCGTCCGCTGAAGAAGATGCCGTGGGAGGTACCGTTCTTGACGGCGGTGAAACTCATCCTCCACCCGCTACTGATGTTCCTGCTGCTGTCGATGTTCGGGCCGTTCGACCAGACCTGGGTCTACACCGCCGTACTGATGGCGGCGCTGCCGCCGGCGCTCAACGTATTCGTTTTCGCGCGGCAATATGACACCTGGGTCGAGCAGGCCTCGGGCGCGGTGCTGGTCGGGACTGTCGTCTCGGTACTGTCGCTGACCAGCGTGATGTGGATGGTGAAAACCGGTACGCTGCCGCCGCTGTTATTCCGGTAATGTCATGCAACCGCTATCCGGTCTCCTGGTTTTGGATTTCACCACGCTGCTGCCGGGGCCGCTGGCATCGTTGATGCTGGCGGAAGCCGGCGCCGAGGTGATCAAGATCGAGCGGCCGGGTGGCGAGGACATGCGGCGTTTTCCGCCGCTCGTCGATGGCGAAAGCGCGGCCTTCGCGCTGCTCAATCGCGGCAAGAAAAACCTCACACTCGATCTTAAAAACGAAACAGACCGCGCAAAACTCGTTCCGCTGATCAAGCGCGCCGATATTCTGATCGAGCAGTTTCGTCCCGGCGTGATGGCGCGGCTTGCTCTCGGCTACGACGATGTGCGCAAACTCAATCCGCGGCTGATCTATTGTTCGATCAGCGGTTACGGCCAGAGCGGCCCGCGCGTCGACGAGGCCGGGCACGACATCAATTATATCGGCAACGCCGGTTTGCTCGATCTACAGCCGGGGCCGGCCGAGCGGCCCGTCGTGCCGCCGGCATTGATCGCGGATATTGCCGGCGGCAGTTTTCCGGCGGTGATCAATATTCTGCTGGCGCTGCGCGCGCGCGACCAACGCGGGCAGGGCTGCCATGTCGACATCGCCATGACCGATGCGATGTTCACCTTCGCCTGGTACGCGCTGGCGCTGGGCAGCGCGACGGGGCGGTTTCCCAAGCCCGGCGAAATGTCGCTGGCCGGCGGTTCGCCGCGCTATCAGCTCTATCCGGCCAAGGACGGCAGACTCGTCGCCTGCGGCTCTATCGAGCAGAAATTTTGGGAAGCATTCACCGCAGCGATCGGCTTACCGGCGCAATTCATCGACGACCGGCGTGATTCGCAGGCGACGCGCGATGCGGTGGCGAAATTGATCGTGGCGCGAACGTCGGCGGAATGGCAGCCGATCCTCGCCGCCGCCGATTGCTGCGCCACCATTGTCGTGCCGCTCGAACAGGCCATGCGCGATCCGCATTTCGTCAAGCGTGGATTGTTCGCGCATAAAATTGACATTGCGGCGGGCAAGACCATGCCGGCACTTCCGCTGCCGATATCGCCGAAATTTCGCGACAAGCCCGGCGCGAAGAAAGCTCCGCCTTTGAAGAAGGCTTAGAGCGCCTCACCGCGCATCAGCCGTGGCTGCGCGGTGGCGGGCGCCACGCCTTCGCGCATGGCGGCGCGGCGTAACGGGCCGATACGGTCGAGCAAATAAAGACCTAAGCCGCGCATGCCTTGCACAGGCAAGAAATCCGTCAACAGGGTGCGGTTGAGCAGATCGATGGCGAGCGTGCGGCTGCCGACATCCGCGCGGCGCATTTTGTCGTAAGCGTTGAGCACATCCTGCGCCCCGATATCGCCGCCCTCGCGATGCGCCGCGATGGCAAGCTCGCCAATGGTGGCGGCATCGCGCAGTCCGAGGTTCAAGCCTTGCGCGCCGATTGGCGGGATCACGTGAGCGGCTTCGCCGACCAGCGCGATACGTTTATCGGCAAAGCGCCGGGCGGTGGCGACGCCGAGCGGGAACAAGCCGCGACCCGACTCGACTTCGATTTTGCCGAGGATCGAATGCGAGGCGCGTTCGATCTCGGCCGACAATTCCGCATCGTCAAGCGCGCCGATTTCATCCGCCTGAATCGGATCGAGCACCCAGACCAGACTTGAGCGCAGGCCCGGCAACGGCACCAGCGTGAACGGCCCGCTGGGGGTGTGGAATTCGGTCGATGTGTCGCGGTGCGGACGCGAATGTTTCAGGCATAGCGTGAGCGCGGCCTGTTTGTAGTCGCGCTCATCGAGTGCGATGCCGGCGGCGTCACGGCCCATCGAGCGGCGTCCGTCGGCGGCAATCGTCAGCGGCGCACGCAATGACTCACCGCTCTTGAGCGTGACGGCGACCGCATCGGCGCCAGGCTCTATACGCAGAACTTCGTCCTCGATCATGCGCAGGCTGCCGAGCGTGCGCGCATGTTGTTCCAACGCAGCGACCAGATGAAGATTCTCGATGTTGTAGCCGAAGGCATCGAGATCGATTTCGTGCGCTTCGAATTTGACCTCCGGCGCGTGCCACAGCCGCCTGGTATCGTCGACAATGCGCATGGTCTTGAGCGGTGCTGCCTGCGCCGCGCACAGTTCCCACACGCCGAGGGTCGACAGTGCCGTGACAGAGCCGCCCAGTAGGGCGGTGGTGCGGTTGTCGGCCCGCACGGGGCGTTTTCCCACCAGCACCGTGGCGATGCCGCCCTGGCTCAGCGCAATCGCCGCGGTCAGGCCGGCAGGGCCGCCACCCACCACAATGGCAGACGGTATTTCGTCCCTATGGCCGTTTTTGTTCGGCATCAATGAGCCCTGTTCTGTTAACCGTTAACTAGCACGGCCCGATGCGCTATGCACGGGAACGACTTTCAGGACACGCCTCGATGAGCGAAGCCGCCGGTTACAAACTTGTCCATCTGTCGCCCGCCGCCAGCCGGCTGGGCGCCGTCTTCGCGCGGCCGAAAACGATCGCCGTGGTCTGCGTGGTCGTGCTTGCGGGCTTGGGCTGGATCACCCTCGGCCTGCAAGCCGCCAGTGTGAGCGCGCTCGATGTCTTGTGCCGTGCGTTTTCCGGCAGCGGTCCGGTTGGCGCAGCCAGCATCGCCGTCGTCGCGGCGATGTGGGGCGCTATGACGCTCGCCATGATGCTGCCGAGCGCGGCGCCCATGATCCTGACTTACGCCGAGATCGCCGACACCGCCGCGCGCAAAGGCGAGCCGGTGGTGTCGCCCTTCATGATTGCCGCCGGCTTCACCGCAGTGTGGTTCGGCTTTGCCGTCGCCGCAACGCTGGCGCAACTCGTGCTCACGCGCGCCGCGTTGCTCGATCCGATTACGACCTCGGCGAGCGGCTTGTTCTCGGGCGCGATTTTCATCACCGCCGGTGCCTATCAATTCTCAAGCCTCAAGCACGCCTGCCTCACGCAATGCCAGAGCCCGTTTCCATTCTTCTTCTCCAATTGGTCAACGACACCGCGCGGTGTGTTCCGCCTCGGCGTCAAACAGGGCCTCTATTGCCTCGGCTGCTGCTGGGCGATGATGCTGGTGATGTTCGCGGTCGGCGTGATGAATGTGATCTGGATGGCGGCGCTCGGCATCGTGATGACCATCGAGAAGATCGGTACCGGCAAGCGCTTCACCTATGCCGTGGGCGTTGGCTTGATCGCCATTGGAATTGCATTTGTGCTGTCGGCATTCGCTGTCCATTGGCCGGGGAACATCATTTAAGCTAGAAAAACATGAAGCTCCGGGAGTGAAACTTTGACTGAAGCGTGGACGTTGAAAGGCGAGATGGCGCTATCGTGCAGCTGCACGGTGTTCTGTCCCTGCGTGCTCTCGCTCGGCGATCATCCGCCGACCGAAGAACGCTGCCAGACCTGGGCCGGCATTCGCATCGACGACGGGCATATCGACAGTGAAGATCTGTCCGGGCTCAAAGTGGGTCTGATGATGGACCTGCCGGGCATCATGTCGCGCGGCAACTGGACCGCGGCGCTGTTCGTCGACGACAAAGCTTCGGCCATGGCCGTGAAAGGCCTCACGCGCATTTTCACCGGCCGCGTTGGCGGCACCACGCATTTGCTGTCGATTCTGGTCGGACAATTCCTCGGCGTGCGGCAGGTGCCGATCAGTTACGAGACGCAGGGCGAAACGCGCATCGTCCGCATTGAGAAATATGTGGATGGCGCCATCACGCCGGTGCGAGGCAAGGAGGCCGGCAATGTCGTGATCCGCAACAGCGAATACTGGATCGGGCCGGATGTCATCATCGCGCGCGCCGATAAGTCGCGCTTTCGCGGCTTTGGACGCAACTGGAATCTGGCCGGCCGTTCCGCCGAGATCGTCAAGCTCGATTGGGGTAATCAGCAACGATGAGCTTCGCGCACATCCGCGCTTTCATGGTTCACATCTTCACCGCCTGCGGCGCGGCGCTGGCCTTGCTCGCGCTCATCTTGGCGACCGGCGGTCATTGGGCAGCGATGTTCTTCTGCCTCGGCCTTGCGCTCATCGTCGACGGGATCGACGGACCGCTGGCGCGCGCCTTCAAGGTGACGAAATTGCTGCCGCGCTGGTCGGGCGAGGGGCTCGATTTTGTCGTCGATTTTGTCACTTATGTTTTCATTCCGGCCTATGCGATCGCGGCTAGCGGGTTTCTGCCGGATGCGCTGGCAATTCCCGCCGGCATGATCGTGGTGATCACTGGCGCGCTTTATTTCGCCGACCGTGAAATGAAGACGCGCGACAATTATTTCCGCGGCTTTCCGGCGGTGTGGAACCTCGCCGCCTTCTATCTTTACGTGCTGGCCCCGCCGCCCTGGGTTGCCGCCGGGATGGTGGTGGTGCTAGCCGCTTTGACCTTTGCGCCGATACGTTTCGTGCATCCGCTGCGGGTTAAGCATTTGCGTGTTCTCAATATCGCGCTGTTGGCGCTTTGGTCCGCGCTTGCGCTGCTGGCGTTGATTCAAAACCTCGAGCCCGGGCCTTATGTGACCTGGCCGCTGGCAGCGATTGCGATCTATTTCCTGATTGCCGGCCTGTTGCGCCGCCCTGACTAACGGGAGACTTCCATGCCACGACCAGTCCTTCTCATCGCCGGCGGCAGCCGCGGCATCGGCGCATCGACCGCGCAGCTAGCGGGCGCGCGCGGCTATGACGTTGCGGTCAATTACAAAAGCAATGCCAAGGCGGCCGCCGGTGTCGTCGATGCTGTCAAGGCTGCGGGCGGCAAGGCCGTTGCGATACAGGGCGACATGGCAATCGAGGCGGATATCGAACGGGTGTTCGACCAAGCCGCCAAGCAGCTCGGACCGATCACGCATTTCGTCCATAGCGCCGGCATTCCCGGCAAAAACTCACGGCTGGACGCGGCGAGCGCAGCTACCATTCGTGACGTCATCGACGTCAACCTCTACGGCGGCATCCTTTGCGCGCGCGCGGCGGTGCGGCGCATGTCGACGGCGAATGGCGGCGGCGGCGGATCGATCGTCATGCTTGGCTCAATTGCCAGCGTCACCGGAGGCGCCGGCGAATATGTATTCTATGCCGCAGCGAAGGGAGGTATCGACGCACTAACAATCGGGCTTGCCCGAGAAGTGGCGAAGGAAGGCGTGCGCCTCAATACAATCCGCCCGGGACCGACCGACACGGAGATCCACGAACCTGGCCGGCTCGAGCGGATTACGCCGTTATTGCCCATGGGCAGGCCGGGCCAGCCGCAGGAAATCGCCGAGGCGATCCTATTCCTGCTATCGGATGCAGCCTCATATATTAGCGGCGCCACCATAAACGTCTCAGGTGCGCGCTAGTCCGTATCGCACACCCCCTCGGCATGTGCCTTGTGTTCGGCGCTTGGCTCCCTATGATCGCCAGCGAACTCTTCCACATAACAAGCAATGTCTATTCAAGGGGTGAAACATGGTTGCGGCAGTGCGCGTACACAAACACGGCGGTCCCGACGTTTTGACGCTGGACGACATCGAAGTCCCGGCGCCCGGCCAGGGCCAGATCAAGATCAAGCAATATGCCTGCGGCGTGAATTTCATCGACACCTATTTCCGCGTCGGCATGTATCCCTCGCCGGTCGGCATGCCATTCGTGTCCGGCAACGAGGGCGCCGGCCAGGTGACCGCGGTTGGGCCGGGCGTCACCGACGTCAAGGTGGGCGACCGTATCGCTTATGTGGTGCCGCTCGGCGGCTACTCGGCTGAGCGCCTGCTGCCGGCCGAGCGCGCGGTGAAGCTGCCCGACAATATTACCTATGAGCAGGCCGCGGCGATGATGCTCAAGGGCATGACCGTGCAATATCTGCTCAACCGGACTTTCAAGGTCGGCAAGGGAACCATCGTGCTCATTCACGCCGCCGCCGGCGGCGTCGGGCTGATCGCCTGCCAATGGGCCAATCATATCGGTGCCACCGTCATCGGCACCGTCGGCTCCAAGGACAAGGCCGAACTTGCCAAGAAAAATGGCGCGCACCACACTATTCTGTATCGCGACGAAGACTTCGTGGCGAAGGTGAAGGAGATCACCAGCGGAAAATTGTGCGACGTGGTCTATGATGGCATCGGCAAGGACACGTTCCCGGCCTCGCTCGATTGCATTCGGCCGCTCGGTACGTTCGTGAGCTTCGGCAGCGCGTCGGGTGCGGTCGAGGCGTTCAACATCAATCTGTTGCAAACCAAGGGCTCGCTGTTTGCAACCCGTCCGACGCTCAACCACTACGCGGCCAAGCGCGAGGATCTCGTTGCCACGGCAAAAGACCTGTTCGAGAAGGTCGGTTCCGGCGCGGTGAAAATTCCGGTCAACCAAAAATATGCCCTCAAGGATGCCGCCAAGGCGCACAAGGAGCTGGAAGGCCGTGGCACCACGGGTTCGTCGATATTGGTGCCGTAATGAATACAGAGGGTTGCAACGCGCGCTCTTCACCTTTCCCTTAGGAGAGGGAGCGCGCATGTATCCGGGGCTGGTTATTCAATCTAAACTGACGCCATGCCCAAACTGACCACCCACGTGCTCGATACCGCGTCCGGCCAGCCGGCGGCGGGCATGCGCGTGGTGCTGCGCCGCGCCGATACGCCGTCTGCGCTGGCGGAGGCAACCACCAACGCGGATGGCCGGCTCGACAAGCCACTGCTGGAAGGCGAGGCGTTCAAGCCAGGCGCATACGAAATATCATTTCATGTAGGCGATTATTTCCGCAGCACTGGCGCCACGCTCACCAATCCGGCATTCCTCGACGTGGTGCCGGTGCGTTTTTCCGTCGTGCAGGTGCGCGATACCCACGTGCCGCTGCTGGTCTCGCCCTACGGCTATTCGACCTATCGCGGGAGCTAGTCCTTGGAAGTGTTTCTCGGCGAATGGGTGAACCTTCTGTTGCGCTGGGCGCATCTGATTGTCGGCATCGGCTGGATCGGCACTTCTTTTTATTTCATGGCGCTCGACTATTCGCTTAGCAAACGCGAGCGCATGAATCCGGGCGTGCTCGGCGCCACCTGGCAGGTGCATGGCGGCGGCTTCTATCACGTGGAGAAATACACCGTCGCTCCGGCGCAATTGCCGCCCGATCTGCACTGGTTCCAGTGGGAAGCCTATCTGACCTGGGTGACCGGCTTCGGGCTGATGATCGTGCAATATTATCTGCACGCGAATGCTTATCTGATCGATCCGTCCGTGTTGCCGCTCAACGCCTGGCAGGCGATTGCGATCTCGCTCGGTTCGATTTTAACCGGCTGGGCGATCTACGAGGTGCTGTGCCGTTCAGCCATCAGCCAGAACGCACCGCTTCTCGCATTATGCGTGTTCGCACTCATTGTCGGCGCTTCCGTGTTCTACACCCATGTCTATTCCGGCCGTGGCGCCTTTGTGCATGTGGGCGCGCTGACCGGCAGCATCATGGCGACCAATGTGTTCGCCGTGATCATTCCCAACCAGAAGAAACTGATCGCGCAAATGCTGCGCGGCGAGACGCCCGATCCGCGCCATGGCGCCATCGGCAAGCAGCGCTCGATCCACAATAATTATCTCACGCTGCCCGTTTTGGTGATGATGGTGGCGCCGCATTATCCATTTCTGTTCTCGCACAGCCATGCCTGGATGGTGGTGGCGCTGATCCTGATTGCCGGCGCGTTGATCCGCCATTACCTCAACCGCACCGACGCCGGGGACGATTGGAAAAAATTCGGCTGGACCGCGCCGGTCGCCGTGGTGGCGCTGCTGGCGGCGATTTACGTCACGAGCCCGCGCGCGCCGAGGGACGGCGGCGCGGTATCCGATACGCAGGCGCTGGCGATTTCGCACAAGCATTGCGTCATGTGCCACGCTGCCAAACCGACGCATGAAGCCTTCCAGGAAGCGCCGAAAAACATGACGTTGGAGTCGATCTCGGACTTAGAGAAATACGCCCAGTTGATTTACGTGCAGACCGTGCAGAACAAGGCGATGCCGCTCGGCAACCAGACCGTCATGACCGACGACGAACGCGCCGCACTCGGCCGCTGGCTGAGGGCGCTCAGATGACGGATCGTCCATTGTTCGGCGCTCCGAGGCCGTGGGGGCGGTTTGCCAGTTTCGGCCTTGCGTTTATCGCACTGCTGTCCGGCCAGATGGCCGGACTGATGGCGTTGACCTGGTGGTACGGCGCAGGCCTCGGCAGATTACCCGATTTCAGCGGCGACGGCATTGCGGTCACGTTCATCATTTTAGTATCGACGCCGGTTCAACTCATGCTGCTCGCGACTTTCGCCAAGCGCGCCAGCGTCAGTGCCGCCGAATATCTCGGCCTGATCATGCCACGCCGCAGCGAACTGGTGTTCGGCGTCGCGGCGACCGCCGCTCTCATCATTGCCGGCAATGTTTTAAGTTGGCTGCTCGGCCAAAATATCGTCACGCCGTTTCAGACTGGCATATCGCGCACCGCGGGCGAGGCGGGCGGTCTGGCGCTGCTGTCGTTGTGGCTGGCCGTGGTGGTGGTGACGCCGATCGGTGAAGAGATATTGTTTTGCGGATTTCTGTTTCGCGGCTGGTTGCAATCGCCGCGAGATGTCTGGCCTGTTATCGTTGCCGTCGCGCTGCTGTGGGCGCTGATCCACGTGCAATATGACTGGTATGTTCTCGGGCAGGTTTTCGTCTTCGGACTGCTGCTCGGCTGGATGCGCTGGGCAACCGGCTCGACCATATTGACCATCGTGTTGCATGCGATGATCAATCTCGAAGGCATGATTGAAACTTTTGTGGCCTTGAAATGGCTGACATAGATCCTGCAAAGCTTGGCGCGCGCGCCGAGACGATGATCAAGGCGCTGGCGCCGATTTCGGCCGAGCCGAACCGGCTGGTGCGGCTGTTTCTGTCGCCCGAGCATCGCCGCGCCGCGGACCTTGTGACGCAATGGATGTGCGAGGCGGGACTGGCGGTGACGGAGGATGCGCTCGGAACTCTGCGCGGACGCATCGGCGAGGGGCCGCGGCTGCTGATCGGTTCGCATCTCGACAGCGTGGCCGATGGCGGCAATTACGACGGGCCGCTCGGCGTTATCGCGGGAATTCTCGCGGCCGCGCATTTCGGCGGCAGGCCCCCGGTGCCAATCGATGTGCTGGCGTTCGGCGACGAAGAAGGCTCGCGCTTTCCTTCGACGTTGTCGTCGTCAGCGGCTTGCGCCGGCGTGTTCGAGATGGAGACGCTGAGGCTTGCCGATCGCAACGGCATGACATTCGCCGATGCGCTGGCCGCCTATGGCAAGAACACCGGCGACATTCCCAAGGCGGCTTACAAAGCGGGCGAGGCGGCGGCCTATGTCGAACTGCACATCGAGCAAGGGCCGCTACTGGAGGCTGAGAAGCAGCCGCTTGGCGTGGTCACCGGAATTGTCGGGCAAAGCCGGGTTCGCGTCACCGTGACCGGCGAAGCCGGCCACGCCGGCACCGTGCCGATGACCCTGCGGCGCGACGCGCTCGCCGGCGCCGCGGCGATGATCATGATGGTGGAAAGGATTGCCAAGGCCAATGCGGCCGCCAGCATGGTGGCGACCGTCGGCCGCATCGAGGCATTGCCGGGTGCGACCAACATCATCCCGGGTACGGCCACATTCACCGTCGATCTCCGCGCGATGAGCGATAAGCTGCGGCACACAACGGTTGCCACCATCCAGCATGAAGCACGAGGAATTGCCAAGGCGCGCAATCTTGCCGTGGCGTTCGAGCCATTCCACGACGCCGAGGCGGCGCCCTGCGATGTGTCATTGCAGGATAGGCTTGCCGCCGCCATCGGCGATTTCGGTGGGCGCGCCCTTCGCATGCCGTCCGGCGCCGGGCACGACGCGCAGATGATGGCGCGGCTCTGCCCGTCCGCCATGATGTTCGTGCGCTGCCGGGCCGGGATCAGCCATAACCCGGCGGAATATTGTGCGCCGGCGGATATGGGCATGGCGGTGGCCGCGCTGATCCGCTTCATTGAGCGGTTCAAGTTATGAGCAACTTCATCGACCAGAATTTTGAACGCGAGGTCGGCTTCCTTAAGGCGCTGATACGCGTTCCGTCGGACAATCCGCCGGGCGATTGCGCGTGCCACGCCGAGAAGGCGGCAGAGTTGTTGCAACAATTAGGCTTCATCGTCGACCGCCACCGCGTGCCGGAGGCGCTGGTACGCCAGTACGGCATGCGCTCGGTCATCAATCTGGTGATCCGCGAACGTTTCGGCGCCGGCAAGAGGCCGGTGATCGCGCTCAATGCGCATGGTGACGCGGTGCCGCCGGGTCAGGGCTGGCATCACGATCCCTATGGCGCGGAGGAGAAGGGCGGCGCGATCTATGGCCGCGGCGCAGCGGTATCGAAATCGGATTTCGCGACCTATGCCTTCGCGCTGCTCGCACTCAAGGCCTATCCCGGCGGCCTCGACGGCACGATTGAATTGCATCTGACTTTTGACGAAGAGGCGGGCGGCTATCTCGGACCGAAGTTTCTGCTGGACCAGAATATCAGCAAGCCGGACTACGCGATCTCGGCCGGGTTCTCCTATGCCGTCGTCACCGCGCATAACGGCGTGCTGCATCTGGAAGTGACCGTTCATGGCCACCAGGCGCATGCCGCCATGCCCGCCACCGGCGCTGATGCACTGGAAGCGGCCAATCACGTGCTGAGTGCGCTCTATGGCGAGCGCAAGAAGCTCAAGAAGAAAAAATCGAAGATTCGCGGCATCGGTTCGCCGCAGCTTAACGTCGGGCTGATCTCGGGCGGCATCAACACCAATGTGGTGCCCGATTGCATCGTCATGCGGCTCGACCGCCGCCTGATCCCGGAAGAGAACGGCGCCAAGGTCGAGCGCGCGCTGATCGCGCTGATCAAGCGCGCCGACAAGCGCAAGGGCATTCGCATTGAATGCAAACGCATCATCCTGGCCGAGCCATTGAAACCGCGTGCCGGGATCGGCAAACTGGTCGAGCCGCTGATACGACACGGCAAGCGTGAGTTGAAGACCAAGATCGATGTGAAGGGCGTGCCGCTGTATACCGACGCACGCCATTACAGCGCCGCCGGCATTCCGACCGTGCTCTACGGCGCAGGACCCCGCACCATCCTCGACGCCAATGCGCACGGCGCCGACGAGCATTTGAAGCTGAGCGATCTCAAGGCCGCCACTAAAGTCATCGAAGCGACGCTTCGGGAATTATTGAGTTCAAAATAGCGCCGCAATCTGCGCGAAGGCCGGGTGATCGTTGATGCCGCCCGGCAGGCGCGGCAGGCCGATGACATCGATGCCGTTGGAAAAGCGCGCGATGCTGGCGACCGTATCGTCGAGCTCAACCGTGCCGCGCTCGCTCTCGCTCACCACGATGGCCGCGATTTTCAATTTGCGTTGCCACAGCACGTCAAGCGCCGTGAGCGTGTGGCTGATGGCGCCGAGATAGCCGCCGACCACCAGCAGCAGCGGGATATTCAATGCCGCCATCCAGTCGAGCACCGTGCGCTTGCCGTCGAGTGGCACCATGATGCCGCCGACACCCTCGATGAACAGCATGCCGGTCGCGGCCCTGATCGCATTGCGGCTGAAGGCGACCAGTTGCTCGAAATCGATGCTGCGGCCTTCGCGCGCGGCGGCGATATCGGGCGCCAGTGGGGCGCGGAAGCGCCAGGGCGCGATGCTGGCGATTTCGTCGGCCGTCACGGCCCGCCCGAGCGCTTTCAGCAGCACCGCGGGATCGCTGGTCTCGACCACGGATGAATCGTAACCACTCACAATCGGTTTCAACGCGGCGGCGTTTGTGCCGGCGGTGCGCAAATAGCGGATCAGCCCGGCGGTGACGAAGGTCTTGCCGATATCGGTGCCGGTCGAGGTGACGAAATAGGCGGCCACGATTTAATTTACCAAAATCTTGTCGCGCACGATATCGGCAAGCCGCGCGATCGCCTCGTCGGGATGCTGCGCCGTAAATGTCAGCCGCAGGCGCGCGCTGCCAGCCGGCACCGAGGGCGGGCGGATGGCGGCGGCGAGGTAACCCTCGTCGGCCAACATTTGTGAAGCCGCGAGCGTTGCTTCCTCCGCGCCGATGATCACCGGCACGATCGGGCTTTGCGCCTCGGGCAATTTGGCGCGGCGTGTGAAGGCTTTGGCCTTTTGCACGGGCAGCGCCGCATAGGTGGGCTCGCGCTCGATCAGATCGAGGGCTGCGATGCTGGCGGCAACGCAAGACGGCGGCAGGCCGGTCGAATAAATCAGCGTGCGCGCGCGATTGTGGATCAAATCGATCACCGCGCTCGATGCGCACAGATAGCCGCCATAGGCGCCGACCGCCTTCGACAGCGTGCCCATTTGCAACGGAATCGGGATCTGTGTGTTGCCGGTAAAGCTCGTGCCGCGCCCGCCACCGACCACGCCCAGCCCGTGAGCGTCGTCTGACATCAGCCAGGAGTCGTATTCACCGGCGAGCGCGTTGAGTTCGGCGAGCGGCGCCAGATCGCCGTCCATGGAAAACACGCCGTCGGTCACGATCAAGACATGTTCGTGCGCGTCGCGATGCTCGGCGAGCAGGCTGCGCAGATGGTCGATGTCGTTATGGCGGAATGTCATCACCTTGCCGCGCGACAATTGCGTGCCGGCAAAGATGCAGGCGTGCGAGAGCGCGTCCACCAGCACCAGCCCCTCGCGGCCGATCAGCACCGGAATGATGCCGGCATTGGCGAGATAGCCGGAGCCGAACACGCAGGCCGCCTCGGTCTGTTTGATGCGCGCCAGAAGCGCCTCCAGCTCCGCATAGAGCGGGTGATTGCCGGTGACCAGGCGCGAGGCGCCGGAGCCAGCGCCATATTTTTCGATCGCGGCCTGAGCCGCTTGCTTGATGGCGGGATGCTGGGTCAGGTTGAGATAGTCGTTGCAGGAAAATGACAACAGCCGCCGCCCGTCGCGCTCGACCCAGATGCCGTCCTCGCGCACGGTCTCGGTAAGCTGCCGGCGCAGGTGCCGGCGCTGCAAATCGTCGAGCTTGCCTTGAGCGAATTGATCGAGCGAGTGCACGGGTGTAGGAAAGCGCCAAATGGCGGGCGATACCAGCAAAAAGAACGAGCTGCCCGGCTGGTATGCGGGCGGCCTCGACCATGTCTGGCTGCCCTATGCCCAGATGAAGACGGCGTCTCCGCCACTGCCGGTCGTGCGAACACATGGCTCGCGCATCGTGCTGGCCGACGGACGCGAGCTGATCGACGGCGTGGCGAGCTGGTGGACCGCCTGTCACGGCTACAACCAGCCGCATATCAAGCAGGCGGTTGAGCGCCAGCTCAACGAATTACCGCATGTGATGTTTGGCGGGCTGGCGCATGAGCAGGCGCTCACTTTGGCGCGGCGGCTCACGGCGCTGCTGCCGGACGATCTCAGTCGCGTATTTTTTTCCGACTCCGGTTCGGTCGCGGTCGAAGTCGCCATGAAAATGGCGGTGCAATACTGGATCAATCTTGGGCAGCGGGGTCGCAGTCAGTTTGTCGCCTTCAAAGGCGGCTATCACGGCGACACCACCGGCGCCATGGCGGTGAGCGATGCCGAAAGTGGGATGCATGCGCTGTTCGGCGGGTTGTTGCCGAAGAATTATATCGTCGATCTTCCCGACAGTGCCGAACGCGCGGCAGCGCTCGATAAATTGCTTGGCGAGTGCGCTGGCGCCGTGGCCGGCATCATCGTGGAGCCGCTGGTGCAGGGCGCCGGCGGCATGAAATTTCACGATGCAAATGTGCTCAAGAAATTACGCGCGCTCGCCGACAAGCACGATGTGCTGCTGATCTTCGATGAGATTTTCACCGGCTTCGGGCGCACCGGAACCCTATTCGCCTGCGAAGCAGCGGGCGTCAAGCCCGACATTATTACTCTATCGAAGGCGCTCACCGGCGGCACGATGCCGCTGGCGGCCACGGTCGCAACACGTAAAGTGTTCGACGCGTTCTGGTCGGACGATCCGAAAAAGGCGCTGATGCACGGGCCGAGCTATATGGCCAATGCGCTGGCTTGCGCCGCGGCGAATGCTTCGCTCGATCTATTCGAGCGCGAGCCGCGGTTGCAACAGGTAGCTTTTGTATCCGCCGCTTTGTTGCGCGGGCTTGAGCCTTGCCGCAATCTGCCGGGCGTCAAGGACGTGCGCGTCAAAGGCGCCATCGGCGTGGTCGAGATGGAACGCATCGGCAATCTCGACGCCGTGCGCGCGCGTTTTGTGGAGGAGGGCGTGTTCGTTCGCCCGTTCGGCAACGTGATTTATCTCACCCCGGCTTTCACCATCGCAACGGATGAATTAGAAACGCTGACCGGCGCCGTCACAAAAGTCGTACGCTCGTTGAAATCATAATCGGGGGAAACATGCCTGCCTATAGCGGACCGGTGATCGACACCCACCATCACATCTGGCAGCGCAAGGATGTTTCGTGGCTGGCCGATCCGCCGATCCCGCGCATGTTCGGCGACTATTTTGGCCTGCGCCGCGATTATCCGGTCGAGGAATGGATCAACGATATCGCGCCGCAGGGCGTGGTGAAGTCGGTGCATGTCACCGCCATGTGGGGACCGGGCCGCGCTCTCGATGAGACGCGCTGGCTGCAAGCCACAGCCGACAAGCACGGCTTTCCGCACGGCATCGTTTGCAATGCCGATCTGGCGGACCCCGATATCGAGGCGGCGCTCAAGGCGCATAAACAATTTCCCAACCTACGCGGTGTGCGGCAGATGCTGTATTGGGACGCCGACCCGATCCGGCAGGCGGCCAAACGCGCCGACTATTGCAACGATCCCGGTTTCCGCCGCGGCTTCGCGTTGCTCGAAAAGCACGATTTGCATTTCGAATTGCAGATCTATGCCGGGCAAGTGAATTACGCGGTCGAATTGATCAAGGCGTTTCCCAATGTGCGTATGATCCTGGTGCATGCCGGCATGCTGACCGCGCGCACGCCGCAGGCGATCAATGAGTGGCGCGCCGCGCTCACGGCGATGGCCGCGTTCCCCAATTTGCATGTCAAGCTGTCCGGGCCTGGGATGTTCACGCAGGGCGTGACGACACCGCATGCGCGCCAATGGATCCGCGATGCGATCCAGATTTTCGGGATCGAGCGGGCTATCTATGGCAGCAATTTCCCGCTGGAGAAGCTGCACGCGAGCTATGCCGATTTCTTCGGTCATTATCGCACGGCGCTGGCGGAATATAGCGAGGCCGAACAGCGCAAGGTGCTGCACGACAATGCGGTAAAGTTCTATCGGCTTTGATTGCGGCCGTTAGGAACACTAAGGCGCGCACAATATTCCCTACGAGAAGTCAGACAGCGCGCACGAAATCGTGAGGGGCTGCCCGGTTCCCAATGGGACGGGCGATGGCATGGTCTTAGCCCAAGGGAGGCATCAACATGAACAGAACCCGGCAAAGCCGCACTCGCATTCCTTGCTATCATCGGCACAGCAAGCATCGCCAACGCGCAACAGCCTGCCGCCGCCCCGCCGCCACCGTTTATCGATTGGGCCAATGTCCAGATCAAGACGGTCGAACTCGGCAACAACACTTACATGCTGGAGGGCCGGGGCGGGAATATCACCGTCGCGGTGGGCGCCGATGGCATCATCATGGTGGACAGCCAGTACGCGCCGCTTTCCGACAAGATCAAGGCGGCGATCAAGGTGATCGCGCCGCTGCCAATCAAATACCTGGTTAATACCCATTTCCATGGCGATCACACCGGCGGCAACGAGAACTTCGCCAAGGACGGTGTTCTTATCGTCGCGCACGATAACATCCGGGTACGGCTCGCAGCCGGCACCGTCTCGATGATGTCAGGCAACCGGGCGCCGCCGCGTCCGCCCGAAGCGTTGCCGAAGCAAACCTACTATGGCGGCTCATTCGCGCTGGAAGCGGGCGGCCGCAAGGCGCAACTTACCCACATTTCCAACGCGCACACCGACGGCGACACCTGGGTCTATTTTGTCGACGCCAACGTGCTCGCCACCGGCGACACGTTCAACAATCTCAAGCGCTACCAGAACATCGACTACGCCAATGGCGGCGACGTGCGCGGCATGATCCGGGCGCTCGACACCTACATCAAGGCGTCGAATGACCGCACCAAAATCGTGCCCGGGCACGGCCCGCTCGCAACCAAGACCGATCTCACCGTGTTCCGCGACATGCTGGTGACCTCGCACGATCGAATCAAGAAACTGTACGACGAGGGCAAGAGCGAGCAAGAAATGGTCGCGCTCCAGCCGCTGGCCGATCTCGACGCGACCTGGGGCAACAATCCGCAACACGCCACGGGCCATACCAAGAACGTCTATAATTCGTTCAAACGACTCTGATCGAGGCGAACTTAAGTTAGGAATAGCGCGCGATCTAAAATCCGACCGCCGTCCCGTGCAAATCATATTTGTCAGCGCGTTCGATCTTGACGGTGGCGATTTCGCCGACGCGTAGCGGCCGCTTGCTCGCCACATAAACTGCGCCGTCGATCTCCGGTGCGTCGGCCATGGAGCGGCCTTTCGCGACGGTCGGGCCGGCCTCGTCGATAATGACCTGCTGCCGCGTGCCGACCTTGCGCTTGAGCCGGCGGGCCGAAATCTTCTGCTGCGCCTGCATGAAGCGGTGCCAGCGGTCTTCCTTCACGTCGTCCGGCACGGCCGCGCCCAGATCGTTGGCAACCGCGCCGCGCACCGGCTCATATTTGAAACAGCCGACGCGATCGAGCGCGGCTTCTTCCAGCCATTGCAGCAGAAATTCAAATTCAGCCTCGGTCTCGCTGGGAAAGCCGACAATGAAAGTCGAACGCAGCGTGAGGTCGGGACAGATCTCGCGCCAGCGCGCGATGCGCTCCAGCGTCTTCTCCTGCGCGGCCGGGCGCTTCATGCGCTTGAGCACGTCGGGCGCGGCGTGCTGGAACGGAATGTCGAGATAGGGGAGAACCTTGCGCTCGGCCATCAGCGGAATGATGTCGTCGACATGCGGATAGGGATAGACGTAATGCAGCCGCACCCAGATGCCGAGTTCGCTTAAACCGCGCGCGAGATCGATGAACTTGGCGGACACATCGCGGCCGCGCCATTGGCTCGCGGCATATTTGATGTCGAGCCCGTAGGCGGAGGTGTCCTGCGAGATCACCAGCAGTTCCTTGACGCCGGCGATAACCAACTTTTCGGCTTCGCGCAGCACGTCGCCGGCTTGCCGCGACACCAGATCGCCGCGCAGCTTTGGAATGATGCAGAAGGTGCAGCGGTTGTTGCAACCCTCCGAAATCTTCAAATAGGCGTAATGCCGCGGCGTCAGCTTGATGCCTTCCGGCGGCACCAGATCGAGAAACGGATCGTGCATCGGCGGCAGCGCACGATGTACCGCATCGACGACGCTTTCATATTGTTGCGGGCCGGTGATCGCCAGTACATCGGGGTAGGCGGCAGAAATGCTCTCGGGCTCGGCGCCCATACAGCCGGTGACGATGACCTTGCCGTTTTCCTTGAGCGCCTTGCCGATGGCGGTGAGCGACTCCGCCTTGGCGCTATCCAAAAATCCGCAAGTGTTGACGATGACGAGATCCGAGCCAACGTGGTCGCGCGACAGCTCATAGCCCTCCGCGCGCAGCCGCGTGATGATGCGCTCGCTGTCTACGAGCGCTTTCGGGCAGCCGAGCGAGACGAAACTCACTTTCGGCGCAGCGGTATCGGTTTTCGGGTCAGGAGCCAGCATGCGGGCATGGAGCTAACCGCGATCCTGGGCGATAGCAAGGCCGGCCTGCCTAGCGGTTGCGCAGCGCCTCGGCCTCTTCGTAAAACTTCTTTTCCCGCGCCTTATGGTTATCCATGCCCTCGCGGATGAAGGGTGTGAACACCGCCAGATGCAGCAGCAGCCAATTGAGAAAATTTCCCGGAAACCGCATCGGCTTGACGAAATCGACGAACAGCACCACGCGCGTGTGCGCCGTCCTGTTCCAGGCCTCGTGCTCATAGGCATCGTCGAAGATGACGGCTTCGCCTTCCTTCCAGCGGTAGAGTTGCGTGTCGACCCGGATGCCGAGCTGCTCGCGCGGCTCCGGCACGATCAGGCCGAGATGCAGCCGCAGCACGCCGTTATAGGGGCCGCGATGCGCCGGCAAATGCTTGCCGGGCTCCAGGATCGAGAACATCACCGTGATCAGGCCGGGGATTTTCTGGCACACGCGCCAGGTTTGCGGACATAGCGCGATGTTGGGCTGCGACTTGAAGCCGTAGCCCGACAGCAGAAAGGTTTTCCAGCCGCCGTCCTGGCTGATGCTGGCGACGTCCGCGGAGATTTCGTGAAAGCCGGGCAGGTCGGCCTGGCGCGTCAGCACGCGGTCAAGCTCGGCGCGGATGGCGCGCCATTCGCGCTCGACTTCCTTGGTCCAGGGAAATACCGCGTTGTCGTAGATCGGCGGATTGCCGACCGTGCTGCATGTCAGATTGAGCCGCTCGACGAAGGCCACCACGCGCATGAACAGGCGCGTGACGAAGATCACCCGCGCCAGCGGCTTGATGCCCTCGGTGCCGAAATGCTGGGTGGGATCGGGGGGCGGATGGGCCTGTCGTTCTGCAACGCTCGTCACTGACCATTCCTTCGTATTCTGCGCCCCAAAAAACCGTCACGGTTCCACCATGTCACAATAGCAATGGACGGGACGGCTCGATAGT
>SHVM01000033.1 GCA_009694265.1 Pseudolabrys sp. | reverse complement strand
GGCGCACGCGTTTCCGCTAGGCACCGAGCCGCATCCCACCATGGATGCTTTGGGCTTCACCGATACCGGCTTTACCTGCCGCCTTGAGCGCGACAGTCAGACGCTCGTGATCGACGGTCCGCCCGCCGGCATCGCCAGTGTCGGCGGCTACCGTTTCCGGCAAAGCCACGTCGAGGCCCAGGTGGCGGACGTCAATCCCGGCGCCACCATTTTGCCCGACGCTTATCTCGATGCGCGGCTGGCCGGCAGCGCTCTCGACCGTGAGGCCATGGCCGCGCAATTGCTGGCCAGCGGCGTCAATTCGCTGATTGCCGGGGCGTTTCGGGCGCGAAAAGCATCGAATGCCGCCTAATCTTTCCAGCGTCGTTGACGAGGTATTAATAGGGCGCCGTTAGGCTCACACGGATTTTGTAACAGTGTGTGCGCCTCATGTCGCTGCAAGGTCCGATGCTCGTGGTTGCCGAGAGCCCGGCGGCTGACCTCGTTGAAGCGCTCAGCGCCGCCGGCGCCTTTCCCATCGTCAAGGCCAAATGGACCGACGCGCCGACCGCATTTATTTCGGTCAAGCCCGCCGCCGTCGTCATCGCCGAGCCCGGCCCGCCGCACAGTGAGTCCTCCTCGCGCATGCTCTGCCTGCAGATCGCGACCGTGAACGGCCCGATCGTGCCAGCCATCGCGATGGTGTATGGCGAGCTGGACGCCGCCATTCCGATCGCGCTGTCGGCCGATGCTACATTGCCGGTGGCGCGGATGATCGCGCGTCTGCAATCGGCCATGCGCGTGCGCGCGCTTCATTCGACCGTGCTGCGCCGCATCGAGCTGTTCGCTTCGCACGGCGGAAAGATGCCCGTGCTTCCAATCGGCGATGCACTCGACGACGCAACCGTGCTTATTGCCGGCCGCGGTCCGCTCTATCCGGCGCTCAGCGTCGCAATGGGCGAGCGGTTTAAAATGGTCGGCGCGCTCAGCGTCGAGACCGCCGCCAAACATCTCAACGCGCGCGATATCGATGGCATTGTGGTCGGCGACGGCTTTTCCCCGCGCATGGTCGAGGCATTCCTCACCGTGCTGGCGCAGGAACCCCGCTTCCGCGACATTCCAATCGCGGTGATCGGCGAAGCGCCGCCGGAGTTCACCGACAGCCTGCCCAATATCGATCATGTCGACGGCGATCCGAAGCGACTGGTCGCGCGCATGGTGCCGCTGGTGCGCATGCATGCCTTCGAGGCGCGGCTCAAACGCATGCTCAAATCGCTCGATACCGATGGCATGTTCGATCCGGAAACCGGATTGCTCACCCGCGACTCGTTCTGGCGCGATCTTACCAAGGCCGTGTCGGATGCCAGCGATCGCAGCCTGGCTTTGTCGCTCGCGCGTTATTCCTTCGACGGGGCGATTGACGAGCGTGCCAGCATGGACGGCGCACGGCTGGTGACCCGGCTCATCCGCAATATCGACTTTGCCTGCCGCGACGATGACGGCTCAATCCTGGTCACCTTCACGCAAACCGATTTGCGCAGCGCGCATGTGGCGGCCCGCCGCATCGCCGCCGCGCTCAAGCATCATTCCATGCTGACGGCACATCGCGGCAACGGCCAAATCACCACCAACATCACGCTGGCGACGCTGAAAAACGGCGACACGCTCGACAACCTGATGCAGCGCGTGTTGGGCAGCCGGATGGTTGCAGCGAAATAAGCGGCAGATTAGGTTAGCTCCAACAGGAGCTAATCACATGCCCGCCAATCAGCCTGTCCGCATCGACGTCGTTTCCGACGTGGTCTGCCCGTGGTGCTTCATCGGCAAGCACCGCCTGGAGGCAGCCCTCAAGCTCAAGCCGGACATCGCGGTCGAGGTGCATTGGCGCCCCTATTTCCTCAATGACTGGATTCCGCGCGAGGGCATCGCGCGCGAGGACTATCTCACCAAGAAATTCGGATCGGTCGAACGCTACGGACCCATTGCCAAACGCGTTGGCGCGGCGGCGGCGGCGGAAGGTCTGGTCTATGCCTCCGACAAGATGAAGCGCCAGCCCAATACGCTCGACTGTCACCGGCTGATCCACTGGGCGGACGCTGCCGGCAAAGCCGCCGAGATGAAGCAAAAACTGATGGACCTGTATTTCACGGCCGGCGCCGATCTCACCGACCGCGATACGCTGGTAAAGGCGGCAGTCAGCGTCGGGCTCGACGCCGATAAGACACGCGCGGATTTGGACGGCGACAAGGACGTCGCCACGATCGAGCAGGAAGCGCAGTCCGCCAAGGAAGCCGGCATCGAGGGCGTGCCCTGCTTCATTTTCGGCGGCAAGTTCGCGGTGTCGGGCGCGCAGTCGCCGGAACATCTCGCCGAAGCCATCGAACGCATGGCCAGCGCCGAAGCCGCCGAATAGCGCAGGGTTCCATGCAAATCACCGCCGCCGTGGTGCGCGAGCGATCCGGCACGTTCAATATCGAACGCATCGATCTGTGCGATCCGCGCGCCGATGAATTGCTGGTCGAGGTTACAGCCTCCGGCATGTGCGCGACTGATCTGCACGGCCGCGATGCTTATTACCCCACGCAGTTTCCAAAAGTGTTCGGCCACGAAGGCGCCGGTATTGTGCGCGCCATTGGCAAAGCGGTCACCAAGTTCAAGACCGGCGACCATGTGGTGATGTCGTATCCGTGGTGCGGTGAGTGCCCGAACTGCCGCACGCAACGCCAAAGCTATTGCGTGGCGTCGTTCGACCTGAAAATGAATGGCACACGCGCCGATGGCTCGACGTTGCACTCCAAGGACGGCCAGCCGATCTACAGCGCCTTCTTCCAGCAGTCATCGTTCGGCAATTTCACGATTGCCAATGAACGCTTCGCAGTGAAAGTGCGCAACGACGCACCGCTTGACATTCTCGGTCCCCTGGCATGCGGCGGACAGACCGGCGCCGGCGCGGTGTTGAACGTCATGAAGCCCGCGCCCGGCGACAGCTTCGCGGTGTTCGGGGTCGGCGCGGTCGGTCTCTCGGGCTTGATGGCGGCGAAAATCGCCGGCTGCGATCCGATCGTCGCCATCGATGTGCACGAGCACCGGCTGAAACTGGCGCGCGAATTCGGAGCCACGCACACCATCAATCACTCAGGCCGCACCGATGTGGTCGCCGAAATTCGCAAACTCACAGGTTTAGGCGTGCGCTTCTCGCTGGAGACTTCGGCGCTGGCGCCGGTGTTCCGCGAAGCGGTCGAGGCGCTGATGCCGGCCGGCACCTGCGTGCTGCTCGGCAGCGCGCGCGCCGGCACCGAAGTGTCGTTCGAATCGCCGTTCCTGCAGAACGGCCGCATTGTGCGCGGCGTGATCCAGGGCGATAGCGTGCCGCAGGAGTTCATCCCGAAATTGGCCGATTACATCATGGACGGTAAATTCCCGCTGGAGCGCATGATCACGTTCTACGATCTGGCCGACATCAACCGCGCGGCCGACGAGTCGAGCAAGGGCAAGACTATCAAGCCGGTGATAAGGATGCCGCATTGATTTGATCCTCATCCTGAGGAGCCGACGCAGGCGGCGTCTCGAAGGACGAGGTCGTCTTAAGCCACCTTGGCCGGCTCCGCGATGCTTGCCAGCTTGCGCAAAATCGCGGCGGTGCCTTTCAGCCGGTCGTCCGGTCGTTCCCAGTCGTCGAAAAACACCAGCTTTTGGGTCTTCTCGCCCTTAGGATTTTTCGAATCTTTCGGCTCGTTGCGGATGCGCGCGCCCGCGCCCTGCTCGCCGATAAAAGCGAACAGTCCGTCCGGATTGCCGAATATGTTGTCACGGAACGACAGCACCACGCCTTTCGGCCCAGCCTCAAGCTTTTCCACATTGGCGCGCCGGCACAACGCCTTGATCGCCACGATCTGCAACAGATGATCGACTTCGCCCGGTAGCGGGCCGAAGCGGTCGACCATTTCCGCCGCGAAACTGTCGATCTCGCGTTCGTGTTCGATCTCGGCCAGCCGCCGGTACAAGGCGAGCCGCACCGACAAATCCGCAACGTAGTCTTCTGGAATGAGCACGGGCGTGCCGACGGTGATTTGCGGCGACCATCGGTCAGCGACTTGCGTGGTGATGCCGGCTTTCAGGCTCAGCACGGCTTCCTCCAGCATCTGCTGGTAAAGCTCGAAGCCGACTTCCTTGATGTGGCCGGATTGTTCATCGCCGAGCAGATTGCCGGCGCCGCGAATGTCCAGATCGTGCGAGGCGATCTGGAAGCCGGCGCCCAGCGTGTCGAGCGATTGCAGCACTTTCAAGCGCTGCTCGGCCTGCGGCGTGATCTTCTGCTGCGCCGGAAGCGTGAACAGCGCATAGGCGCGCAGCTTCGAGCGTCCCACGCGGCCGCGCAACTGGTAAAGCTGCGACAGGCCGAACATGTCGGCGCGGTGCACGATCAGCGTATTGGCGCTCGGAATATCGAGCCCGGACTCGATGATGGTGGTCGAGAGCAGCACGTCGTATTTGCCGTCGTAGAAGGCCGACATGATGTCGTCGAGTACGGTCGGCGGCATCTGCCCATGCGCAACGCAGACGCGGACTTCCGGCACGTTCTTGTCGAGGAATTTCTTCGCCGCCGCCAGGTCCTCGACGCGCGGGCAGACATAGAACGCCTGGCCGCCGCGGTATTTCTCGCGCAACAGCGCCTCGCGCACCACGATGGCATCGAACGGCGACACGAAGGTGCGCACCGCCAGCCGGTCGACCGGCGGCGAGGCAATGATGGAGAGATCGCGCACGCCGGTAAGCGCGAGTTGCAGCGTGCGCGGGATCGGCGTCGCGGTGAGCGTGAGCACATGCACTTCGGCTCGAAGAGTCTTGAGTTTTTCCTTGTGCGCGACGCCGAAATGCTGCTCCTCGTCGACCACCACCAGGCCGAGGTTTTTGAATGTAATGCCTTTGCCGAGCAACGCGTGGGTGCCAATAACTATGTCGACGCTGCCGTCTGCAAGCCCGGCTTTCACGGCATTGAGTTGCGCATTCCGCACCAGGCGTGAGGCTTGCGCGATATTAACCGGAAAGCCGCGGAAGCGTTCGGCGAAGGTCTTGGAATGCTGGCGCGCCAGCAGCGTGGTTGGCACCACCACGGCGATCTGCATGCCGTTGAGGGCGGCGATGAAAGCTGCGCGCAGCGCGACTTCCGTTTTGCCGAAGCCGACATCGCCGCAGATCAGCCGGTCCATCGGACGGCCGGAGCCGAGGTCCTTGATGGTCGTATCGATGGCGGCAAGCTGGTCGTCGGTTTCCTCATAGGGGAAGCCGGCGCAGAACTCGTCATAGGCCCCCGGCCCCACGCTGAGCCGCGCCGCGTCGCGCAATTGCCGCTCGGCGGCGATCTTGATCAGCTCGCCCGCGATCTCGCGAATGCGGCTCTTCATGCGCGCCTTGCGCGCCTGCCAGTTGCCGCCGCCGAGGCGGTCGAGCTCGACATTGCTCTGCTCGGCGCCGTAGCGCGAGAGCAGGTCGACGTTCTCCACCGGCAGGAAAAGTTTGGCGCCTTCGGCGTAATGGATCTCCAGGCAATCGTGCGGCGCGCCGGCGGCCTCAATCGCCTGCAACCCGATGAATCGTCCGATGCCGTGATCGACATGCACGACCAGATCGTCGGAAGCGAGACTGGTGGCCTCTGCGATAAAATTATCGGCGCACCGCATGGCGCGGCGCGGACGCACCAGACGATCGCCAAGAATATCCTGCTCGCTAACGACCGCTAATTCGTCGGTCTCAAAACCGGATTCAATGCCGAGCACCGCCAGCGCGACCGTATGCTTCGGGGTGGCGAGCGCCTGCGCCCAGGAACCGACCGGGGTGAGATTTTGCAATTTGTGGTCGGCGAGAACGTGACTCATGCGCTCGCGCGCGCCCTCGCTCCACAACGCGATCGCCACCCGCTTGCCCGCCGCCTGCAGCGCCATCACGTGCTTGCTGAGCGCCTCGAACACATTGGCGTTCGGCTCGGTGCGCTCGGCGGTGAAATTATGCCCGGCACGCGCGCCGACATCGATCACATCGCGCGCCTCCGGCACCGCGAACGGCGTCATCTTCGCCAGCGCCGCGCACTCAAGCCGCGCTTTCCATTCCGCTTCGTTAAAATAAAGCCGTTCCGGCGGCAGCGGTTTGTAGGGCGGCGTCACGCCCTGGCTCAGCGCCTGCTTGCGCGCATCGTAGTAATCTGCGATTTGCGTGAATCGTTCATGCGCGGCGTCTTCCGCCAGCGCTTCCAGCGCCAGCGGTGTCCCCGGCAGATAGTCGAATATGGTCTCACACTTGTCGTGGAACAGCGGCAGCCAATGCTCCATGCCGGGATAGCGGCGACCTTCGCTCACCGCCTCGTACAATAAATCGTCGGGCGTGGTGGCGCCGAATTCCGCGACATAGCCGGTACGAAAACGCCGGATGGTTTCGGTGATGAGCTGGAATTCGGCCACCGGCACCAGATCGAGCGCGCCCAGCTGGGTTTCGCTGCGTTGCGTCTGCGGATCGAAAGTACGGATCGTTTCCAGCGCGTCACCGAAGAAATCGAAACGCACCGGCATGTCCATGCCGGGCGGAAACAGATCGAGAATGCCGCCGCGCACCGCGTATTCGCCGGGCTCGCGCACCGTCGAGGCGCGCGTGAAGCCGTTAATCTCCAGCCATTGGATGACGCCCGCCATACCGAGCACATTCCCGGGCGCCACCGACAGCGCGTGGGTGGCGACGAATTCGCGCGCCGGCACGCGTTGCAGCGCTGCATTGACCGTGGTGAGCAGCACCGACGGCCGGTCTCTCCCTTTCACACGCGCCAGCCGCGACAGTGCGGTCATGCGCTGCGCCACCACGCTCGCATTCGGCGACACCCGGTCATAGGGCAGACAATCCCAGGCCGGAAATTCCATCGTCAGAATGTCGGGCCCGAAAAACGATAGCGCGCGCGACAGTGCCGCCATGCGCTGGCCGTCGCGGCAGATCACAGCCAGCGATATCGCCGGCGCATCGGGCCGCGCCGCAATGCTGCGCGCGAGATCGGCTAGCACCATTCCCTCGGCGCCATCGGCGACTTGCGCCAGCGTGAGCGCTTGGCCTGGCCGCAACAGTTCGGCGGGAGATTTAGCCATTCCGCTCATTCACGTTTTTTCGCTGTTTTGAAAATCACACAACCGGCGAAACAGCGGCGTGTTGTAGTCGGCCGGCAGCGGTTGCGCGCCACTCACCCACTCGAACACTTGCTGGTCGGGAAGTTCGAGCAGCCGCTCATAAAGGTCGAGTTCGGCGTCGCTCAAAACCGCGATCTGCGCGTCGGCGAAACGGCCATAGACAATGTCCATCTCGCGGATACCGCGATGCCATGAGCGGAACAGCAGCCTACGCCTACGCGGGCCCAGCCCGTCACTAGAGATTCCAGGTCCGCTCAATGCAGTGCTCCAACGCAAAAACCCGGACGGGGCCGGGAGCGGGTTATATAGAGGGCTGAAGCGACGTTGTCAGGCTCTTCTCCCTCTCCCCGCAAGCGGGGAGAGGTGAGATAAGGGACCATGCGGCCCAACGTGCTCAGCCCCCTGTTCGCCTCGCTCACCAGCCTGCCCGGCGTCGGGCCGAAGCTGGAAAAGCTCTATGCCCGGCTGTTCGAGCGCGAGGCGCCGCGCGTCATCGACCTGCTGCTGCATTTACCGTCAGGGATCATCGACCGCCGCGCGCGGCCAAAACTGAACGAAGTGCAGCCGGGGCAAATCATCACCGTGGCTGTGACGGTCGAGGAACATCGCCCTGCCCCGCCGCATCGCGCGCGCGTGCCCTACCGTATTCTCACCAGCGACGAAACGGGCACCCTGACACTTACTTTTTTCCACGCCCGCAAGGATTACCTGGAAAAACTGCTGCCGGTTGGCGAGATGCGTTACGTCTCCGGCACCGCCGAATTCTACGACGGCATGTTGCAGATGGTGCATCCCGACCGCGTGGTCAACGAAAAAGGTTTCGCCGATTTGCCGCTGGTCGAGCCGGTCTATCCGCTCACGGAAGGCCTGGCGCTTGGCAATGTGCGGCGCGCGATGGAGGGCGCGGTGGCGCGCCTGCGCGATCTGCCGGAATGGCAGGACGCGGCTTGGATTTCGCGCGAGCGCTTTCCCGGTTTCGCCGACGCGCTGCGCCATCTGCACAGGCCGGTCGAGCCGCACAACATCGCGCCCGAGGGTCTGGCCTGGACGCGGCTGGCTTACGACGAATTGCTCGCCGGCCAGCTCGCGCTCGCGCTGGTGCGCGCGCATATGCGCCGCCAAGCCGGCCGTGGCAGCGCCAGCGAGGGCCGCTTGCGTGCGCGCATTATGAAAGCCCTGCCCTATGCCCTCACCCATTCGCAGCAACAGGCCGTCAACGACATCATCAACGACCTCGCGCTGCCGCAGCGCATGTTGCGGCTGCTGCAAGGCGATGTCGGCTCCGGTAAGACCGTGGTGGCGCTGGTCGCCGCGGCCAGCGTAATCGAAGCCGGACGGCAGGCCGCTTTCATGGCTCCGACCGAGCTGCTGGCCCGCCAACATCTCAATACGATTGCGCCGCTGGCGGAAGCCGCCGGGCTGCGTGTGGCGATCCTGACCGGCCGCGAACGCGGGCCCGCGCGCAAGGAAATTCTCAACCGGCTTGTTCTGGGCGACATCGACTTGCTGATCGGCACCCATGCGCTGTTTCAGGACGATGTCGCGTTCCACGATCTGGCGCTCGCGGTGGTCGACGAGCAGCACCGTTTCGGCGTGCATCAGCGGCTGGCGCTCACTCAAAAAGGCGACGCGGTCGACGTACTGGTGCTCACCGCCACGCCGATTCCGCGCACGCTGGTGCTGACCTATTTCGGCGACATGGATGTCTCCGAATTACGCGAGAAGCCGGCCGGACGCCAGCCGATCGACACCCGAACCATTCCCATGTCGCGCCTGGAAGAAGTCGAGGACGCCGTCGGCCGCGCTCTGAAAGCGAGCCAGCGCGCCTATTGGGTCTGCCCGCTGGTGGAGGATTCCGAAAAGATCGATCTCGCCGCCGCCGAGGCGCGCTACGAGGATTTGCGCAAGCGCTTTGGCAGAAACGTCGATCTGGTGCATGGCCGCATGAAAGGCGCCGACAAAGATGCCGCCATGGAGCGCTTTGCCTCGGGCAAGACGCAGCTCCTGGTCGCGACCACGGTGATCGAAGTCGGCGTCGACGTGCCGGAGGCGACCATCATGGTGATCGAGCATGCCGAGCGCTTCGGTCTTGCTCAGCTGCATCAATTGCGCGGACGCGTCGGGCGCGGGACCAGCCATTCCACTTGTTTGCTGCTCTACAAGGCCCCGCTTGGCGAGACCGCCAAGGCGCGGCTCGCGATCCTGCGCGAAACCGAAGACGGCTTCCGCATCGCCGAAGAAGATTTGCGCCTGCGCGGCGAAGGCGACGTGCTCGGCACGCGGCAAAGCGGCACGCCCGGCTTCCATGTAGCGCGCATCGAAATTCACGGCAAATTTCTCGGCGCCGCGCGCGACGACGCAGCCCTTATCCTCAACCGTGATCCGACACTCGCCAGCCCGCGCGGCGATGCGTTACGTCACTTGCTTTATTTGTTCGGCAAGGATGAGGCGATCAAACTGATCAGAGCGGGCTGAGCGGCATGCTTGAAGTTTTTGCCTGCGCCGGCGGCACCACTGTTGCGCGGCCGAGCGCCCGATCGGCCGCCTGAAGGACCTGCGCCACGGTAAGTTCGTCCAGGCACGTGCTGTGGCTTTCCATATGGCGCTCGCAGCCCAGGAGATCGCAGGGCATGCAGGGCAGCGGATTCTGCACCACCCACACATTGCCGCGATTCTGTATGGTGCCGGCACGCGCCCAGTTTTCGCTCAAGCCACCGACCGGCCATGGCCCCATGACATGCGGGCTGACGGGTCCATAAATCCCCACGGTCGGGCACCCAGCACTTGCCGCGAGATGCGTCATCGAGGTGTCCGGACCGACATAGACAGCAGCAGCGGACAAGAGCTGCGCCAGTTCGCCCCACTCGAGCCGTCCGTCCACCCGCTCAACCGGCGGCCGCACCGGATTCCAGACCCGATCGAGATATTCCGTTTCGGCCGGTGCTGGCCCACCGGTCACGACAATTGCAAGCCCGCGTTGGGTCAACGCTTCTGCCAGCGCGCGCCAGCCTTCATCGGTCCAGCGCTTAACGCGATGCATCGGATTGGCATGCAGCACCGCGTAGGCAGCGCGCGGCGCGAGCTGTTGGACTTGCCGGGGCACCACGATGTCCGGCCGCGCATCGACACCGACCGCGGCGCCCAACCTGAGCAAGTCATTGATGCGATGCAAATCACTGCCGGTGGTGACGCTGCGGCTCAATACCCAAGACTTCCAAAGCGATTTTTCCTTTGACACCAGGCCGACACGAAACCTTCCAGCGATTGCGGCCAGTATGGTCGGGCGATCGCCGGTCTGCGTCGAGATGGCGATATCGTAGCCCCGCCACAGCTGGAAAATCAGTTTTGCCGTTTCCGCCGCGCCCGGCCGCTGCGGAAAGGCGATGATACGATCGATATCGGGATTGCCGGCGAGAATTCCTTCCGTGCCGCGGAACACCAGCATATCGATGCGCGCGCCGGGAAGCCCCCGTTTCAAGGCGCGCACCAGCGGCGTCGTCAACAGAACATCGCCGAGCCGGCGCATGGTGACGACCAGCACACGAGGATTTTCCGAAAATTTGACTTCGGTATCCACTGTAATTCCCCGCGCTTATCGGACGACAGCCGTGTCCCGTGCGGTCTGCGCCGCCTTGGCGGTCGCGGCGAGCGAGGCGAGCTTTTTCTGCGCGTCATTGTCGGGCTGCACCATGCCGGCGGAGATCAACAAGGTCATCGCGCTTTCGACCGATATATCGAGCACGACGATATCCTTGCGCAATACAAAGAAAAAGAATCCGGTGGTTGGGTTCGGTGTGCACGGCATGAAAGCCGAGACATGCTCGCCTTGCGGCAGCCGCGCGGCGAGATCCTCGCTCGGCGGTTGCGACACAAACACCAGCGACCACATGCCGGGCGCCGGAAACTCCACCAGCGCCACTTGCCGGAAGCTCGACCCCGTCTTCGAGAACAGCGTCTCGAAAATCTGCTTCATGGTCTTGTAGATCGGCCGCACGATCGGCATGCGGTTGAGTAGGCCCTCGCCCAAGTCCACCAGCTTGCGTCCGACCAAATTGGCGGTGAGAAAGCCGAGCAGCGTGAGCGCGAAGAAAGCAACCACTAGGCCGGTGCCAGGGATCGGCCATGGCAGATAGGTTTCCGGCCGGTAGATAGGTGGAATGAACGGGCGCACCAGATCGTCCACCCAGTTGATGAACGACCAGGTGAGGTAGCCGGTGATGAGAACCGGGCCGGCAACCACCAAGCCGGTGAGGAAATAATTGCGGAGACGGCCGGCCGCGCTGGTATGCGAAGCCGCGACCGTTTCCACATCGGCGGCCGGCGCGCCGCCCGGTTTTTGTTTGTCCTCGGCCATATTGCGCATCTTACTCCACCGTGACCGATTTCGCGAGGTTGCGCGGCTGGTCCACGTCGGTGCCGATGGCCGCCGCCGTATGATAGGCGATCAGCTGCACGGCAATCGCATAGACCAGCGGCGTCACCGTGGAGGCCATGTCGGGCAAGATGATCGTTTCCAGCGACTCGATGGTGGCTTCCTTGGCGCCTTGCGGGTCGGTCACCAGGATGATCTTGCCGCCGCGCGCGGCCACCTCCTGCATGTTCGACACCGTCTTCTCGAACACACGGTCATAGGGCGCGATCACGATTACCGGCATGGTTTCATCGATTAACGCAATGGGCCCATGCTTGAGCTCGCCAGCGGCATAGCCTTCGGCATGGATGTAGGAAATTTCCTTGAGCTTGAGCGCGCCTTCCAGCGCGATCGGGAAGCTGGTGCCGCGGCCGAGATAGAGCACATCGCGCACCTTGGCGAGATCTTGTGACAGTTTTTCGACTTGCGGTTCGAGCTTGAGCGCTTCGGCCATCAGTCGCGGGGTTTCGATGAGTGCGCGCACCAGTTTCTGTTCGTCGAGTTCCGACAATTCTCCGCGCGCGCGGCCGGCCGCGAGCGCCAGACAAGCCAGCACAGCGAGCTGGCAGGTGAACGCCTTGGTCGAGGCCACGCCGATCTCCGGGCCGGCCAGCGTCGGCATGATCACATCGCTTTCGCGCGCGATGCTCGAAGTGGTGACGTTGACCACCGACAGAATGTGCTGCTTGTTTTCGCGCGCATAGCGCAGCGTCGCCAGCGTGTCGGCGGTCTCGCCCGACTGCGAGATGAAGATGGCGAGATCGCCGGGTTCGAGCGGCGCGCCGCGATAGCGGAATTCGGATGCGATATCGATCTCAACCGGCAATTTGGCGAAACGCTCGAACCAGTATTTCGCCACAAGACCTGCGTAATAGGCGGTGCCGCAGGCCGAGATCGACAGCCGTTTGATCTTGCGCCAGTCGAACGGCAATGTTTCCGGCAGCGCCACCTTCTCGGTGACCATGTCGATGTAATGCGCGAGCGTATGGCCGACCACCTCCGGCTGCTCGTGGATTTCCTTGGCCATGAAGTGCTTGTGGTTGCCCTTGTCGACCATCTGCGCCGTAGCGGTGGACTTGATGACCGCGCGCTCGACCTTGGCGCCCTGCTCGTTGTGAATCTCGACGCCCTTGCGCGTGAGCACGGCCCAGTCGCCGTCTTCCAGATAACTGATCGTGTCAGTGAACGGCGCCAGCGCGATCGCATCGGAACCGAGGAACATTTCGCCTTTGCCATGGCCGATGGCGAGCGGCGATCCTTTGCGGGCGCCGATCATGAGATTGTCTTGCCCGGCAAACAGGAAGGCGAGCGCGAAAGCGCCGCGCAATTGTTTGAGCGCTGCCGCCACGGCGTCGACCGGCGATTTGCCCTTGTTCATTTCATCGGTCACCAGATGCGCAACCACCTCGGTGTCGGTCTCGCTGCCGAACTTGGCGCCGGCCTTGATGAGCTTTTCGCGCAACTCGCGAAAATTCTCGATGATGCCGTTGTGCACCACCGCCACATGCTCGGTGGCGTGCGGATGGGCGTTGCTCTCGATCGGCCGGCCATGGGTCGCCCAGCGGGTATGGCCGATGCCGATATTGCCGCCGAGCGGTTCTTTTTCGAGCCGGACCTCCAGCGCGTTTAGTTTGCCCTCGGCGCGGCGACGCGCCAGCACGCCACGATCCAGCGTGGCAATGCCGGCCGAGTCATAGCCGCGGTATTCGAGGCGCTTGAGCGCATCGACTAAATGGCCGGCGACCGGCGTCAGCCCCAATATTCCAACGATCCCGCACATCCGCTTGGACGGCCCCTATCTTGTTCTGTTGCTTTAGCCGGCCCCGGCAAGCTGAAGGAAATCAAAACGCATTTCGTCGTGTGACAAGACTTGCTGGGCTCAGCGACGCTTTTTCGGCTTCTTCTTGACCAATTTCTTGGTCCTCAAGGTTTTGCCCATGCCCTTCAACTGCCGCAAGCGTTTAGCCCAGCCTTCCTTATTCGTCTGCTTGGCGCGCCCGAGTGCCAGCGCATCGGCCGGCACGTTTTTGGTTACCACGGACCCGGAGCCGACATAGGCACCGTCGCCGATCTTGACCGGCGCCACCAGCGCCGAATTGGAACCGATAAACGCGCCGGCGCCAATGTCAGTATGATGCTTGGCGACGCCGTCATAATTGCAGGTGATGGTGCCCGCCCCGATATTGGCGCCCGGGCCGACCCGCGCATCGCCGATATAGCTCAAATGATTGGCCTTGGCGCCGGCCTCGATGGTGGCCTGCTTCACCTCGACGAAATTGCCTATATGCACATCCTTGCCGAGATCGGTGCCCGGCCGCAGCCGCGCGAACGGCCCGATGCGTGCGCCCTTGCCGACATGGGCGCCTTCCAGATGCGAGAAGGCGCGGATCAGCGCGCCGTCCTCGACCGTCACGCCCGGCCCGAATACGACATTCGGCTCGATGGTGACGTCCTTGCCGAATGTGGTATCGGCCGACAAAAACACCGTCTCGGGCGCGATCATGGTGACGCCCGCGTCGAGCGTGGCGGTCCGCAGCCGCGTCTGCAATACGGCTTCGGCCTGCGCGAGCTGCGCCTTGCTGTTGATCCCGCGCACATCGTCCTCCGAGGTTTCGATCGCGAGTGCCTTCAAGCCCATATCGCGGGCGATGGCAACCGCGTCGCTGAGATAGTATTCGCCCTTGGCATTCGCATTGCCAATGCGCTCCAGAATGGTGAGCGCATGCTTGCCAGAAAGCGCCATCAGCCCACCATTGCAGTAGCCGATCTGGCGCTCTTGCGCGCTGAGATCGCGATCCTCGCGGATAGCGATCAGCTCGTCACCCCGCATCAGCAGCCGCCCATAGCCGGATGGATCGGCCGGTCTAAACCCGAGCACCGCCACCGCCGCGTCGCCGCCAAGCGCGGCACGTAACGCACCAAGCGTCTTGGCCTGCACCAGCGGTGTGTCAACGAACATCACAAGAATATCGTCGGCAGCGCTATTGCCAGATTTTGGCGCGATCGCTTTTTTAGCCGCCAGCACCGCATGCGCCGTGCCGCACCGCTCGCTCTGCTCGAAAATCTGCACATTCGGTGCGATGCGTTTGGCTACCGCGGCTACCACATCGTGCCCGGGCCCGACCACGACGGCGAGTTCAAGTCCGCCGGCCTGGGCCGCCGATGCGAGCACATGCTCGATCAGCGTGCGTCCGCCGACGGCATGCAAGGCCTTAGGCGTCGCGGAGCGCATGCGGGTGCCTTCGCCGGCCGCGAGCACGATCGCAAGGCATGTTCGTCGGGACATCCGCGTTTTGACTCAGTGTTGCCGGAATTGAAGCTCTCAATAGCCGAGCGGACGATTGGGCAAAAGAGTGAGCCTGTATAGGCCATTCGCTGTCCGCAGTGAAAGCGGGCATTGTCGGATTCTGCTAATGTTTTCAACGACGTGATTCGCCGCTTCAGAGGACGCAAATGGCGATCGAGATCGCGCCGCTCGAACCCGATTCCCCCGATGACCGCAAACGCAGCCGGGCCAGACGCATGCTATGGCGCTTGAGTGCCTGGGGCGGCGCCGCGGCGCCCTCGCTCGCTGCGCTCGCCATCACCAGCCAGACCGAACGCGGCAGCGAACGCCTGCAGTATGCGATCGCCCGTGCGATCCAGCCTGAAACTGCCGTCGCCAAAGTGGATGTGGCGCCGCGCGTGATCGGGATAGACCGCGAAAGCCTGCGTCTCGAGGCGCAACTGCATGTGCTTGCCGCCGACCGCGACCGCCTGATGGCGCGCATCGCGAGCCTCGAACACAATCTCGACGACATGACCGGCTCGATCAAAAAGCAAACCGCCGAGGCCCCCAAAACGCCGGCGCCGTCGCACATCGCGCCACTCGCGATGCCGGCTGCCACCGGCACCGCCACGGCTTGGCCCGCCGCCGCATCGGCGCAAGCCGTAGCCCCTGCCTTGGAAACCGTTCCGCTGCCGCCAACCCGGATTGCCACCGCACCGGCGAACGAAACCGCGGCGGAACCTCCACGCAAACCCGAACTCGGCATCGATCTCGGCGGCGCAGCCACTATGGATGCGCTGAATGCACGCTGGGTAGCGCTGAAGGTGAATTTCGGTCCGCTGATCGCCGGTCTGCATCCGCTCGCCCGCCACAATAGCCGCCCCGGCAGCACGGACTATCGGCTGCTGGTCGGACCGCTGCCGAATGCCGCCGCCGCGGCGAATCTATGCGCGCGTTTCTCCGCCGCTCGCGTTAATTGCCGCACGACCAAATACGACGGCGAGCGGCTGGCGCAATACTGAACCTTGTCTGAGTCCCTTGGTTTGAAGTATTTGCCATGAAGCTGTTTTTGCCGGGCGCGCGCGCCACCAATGTCCTGCTGATCGTCGGCTTGTGTTCGCTCGGCTATGCGTTTTATTTGCGCTATCACGCCATCGAGCAATCGAGCGTCGGGCTGGCCTGCGCCGCCGGCCTCGAGACCTGGCTGTGTTTCTCGCGCCGGATTGCGATTGCGCTGTTCACCAATTCCGTGTTCGGCGTCGCCGCCTTCGCCATCGCCGCGCTTAATCTGCTGCGGCCCTCGCTGGTGCTGTTTACGCTGGCGCTGGCCGCCGCCTGCTTCGGCATCGTGCTTTATAATATCGCGCTGTCGTCGCTCGCGGCCGGATTGCTGGTGCTCAGCTTTGCGCGTCGCGCACCTGAATCAGACTGAACGCGATCCCGGCCAGCGCGGCGCACAGCCATAGCGACTGCCAGTTCGAAAAACCTTCAGCGAACACAATATAAGGCACCGACAGCGCCAGCACGCCGGCGCCAACAAGTTCCGCGACACCCCGCGCGCCTTGCGGCCGCGGCATCGTCAGACTGTGTAGCAGAAAAGGCAGCACCGCCGCGGTCAGCGGCGCGAACGGAAAATCCTTGTAGCGCGGATCGAACGCCAGCCCGAGTGCAACCTGGATCGCCAACAGCATGGCCGCAATCAGGATGACGCCGATGGCAATCGCCAGCGGATCGCGGATGCGCGCAGACGCGGGCCCTAGCAGGCGCGCGAAACTTGGCAGCGGCGTGCCGCGCATCATCGCCGCACTGAGCGCTGGCGGCGCCAAGAATGCGACCGCCGTGAGCGCCAGCGAGCGCAGCCAGCCGCCAAGCCCGAAACTTTCGATCGGCACATTGGCAAGGGTCCAGCCGATCAGCACCCCGCCGGCCATCGCGTTTGCCGACACCGCAAGCCAGAGCGCGTGCGGCGCGGCGCCCTCACGCCGTGCACCGAACGCCGCACCAAACACAATCATCGCGAACAATATTCCGCCCGCCGCCTGCAGCTTCCAATGCGGGCGATTGGACACCGCCGCGCCCCACTCGAATTTGAGACTGCGCGTGGCGTCGTCGAGCAATCCCCAATGGCCGCCGACGGTGCCTTCGAGCGCGCGCTTCCACGGCTCATCGAATGCCTCGATCACATTGACGCGGAATTTCTCACGGAGCCCTATCGCCAGAACGTCCTGAATGACGCGCGCCTGATTCGCCGGCGACGGCAGCGCACCCTCGCGCATGCGGCCCGCGCTCGGCCAGCCGACTTCGCCGATGATCACGTCCTTGCCGGCAAAGGCCGCCACCACTTGGGCGCGGATCGACGCCACATGGGCGGCGGCATCGCGCGCCGGGATCGGATAGTCCTCCCAGTAGGGCAGGATATGAATGGTGATGAAGTCGGCGGCAGCGGCAATGTCGCGGTTGCGCAGCCAGAACTCCCATACATCGGCATAGGTCACCGGCAGCTTTACCCGCGCCTTGACCGCGCGGATGGTTGCGGCGAGTTCGGTGGCCGACATTTCGCCGCGCAGCAACACCTCGTTGCCGACGATGACGGCGCGGATCGTGTCCGGATAACGGTTGGCAAGGTCGACGGCGGCCTCGATCTGCTCGCGGTTCTTTTCCGGGTGGCTCGACAGCCATAGCCCCTGCAAGACCTTGAGCCCGTGGCGAGCGGCGATCCCGGCGATCTGGTCGAGGCCAAAATCGGTCGAATAGGTCCGCACGCAATCGGTCAGCTTGGCCAGCCGTGACAAGTCGTCCTCGATCTGGGCCGCCGATATCTGGGTTGAAGGATCCAGCGGGGTCTGGCTGCCCCGGAACGGGGCGTAGGAAAGGCAATAGAGCTTTTCACCGGCCACCAATGGGGGTTGCGGCATGGGCAGCGGCTGGCCTAGCCAGGCCCAGACACCGGCTATGACCACCGCCGATACAGCGAGGCAGGCGTATCCAAGGCGCATTGGTAAGCCCATTTTGGCGGGATTTACGTCCCGACCGGCTTATAGCGCAGGGTCTGCCAGGCACGCCCGTTTTAAGTAAGCTTCCGTAATCCGCTGGACAAAACCGATCCGATAAGGCCAAGTTTTGTCCTTGGGGGAATTCCGTTCAAGGCGCTGATCCAGGGTCGAGGCTTCAGATTTTAAAGGCAAAACAATTCCTGGCGGCCGGCAGCAAATGCCGTATTAGCGTCCCAATCCAATCGCACATGGACACCGGGCGGGCATCATCAATCAAAACCGGCGGGAAAATGCCGTTTAGTATCAGGTTGCGTCAGTTCTGTGCCGTGCTCGGCGTGGCCGCCTTCAGCTTAACGGCCACCGCGCCATTGGCCCAAAGCGGCAACGTCAAGCCGCCCGAGCCGCAGAAACCAGCCGCCGACATCCTCAAGGAAGGCCAGAAGAAGATCGACGAGATCGCCGAAGCCACGCGCGTGCTCACCGGGCCGGCTGGCAACCCGGAATGCGTCTGGCTGGGCCGCCGCGTGGCCAGCCTGCTGTGGCGGGACGACCTCGACACGGCCTTCCGCCATCTCGACCTCTACGACCGTTTTGGCTGCCCAAGTGCCCATATCCAGGCCACTTTCCGCTGCCTGGTGCGCCAGGGAAATATCGATCCCAAGGCCCAGGAAACCCTGAGTGGCCGGGTTCACGTCTGCTGGATCAACCCCGGCCTGCCGCCGAGCCCCCCGGTCGCCGCCCAGGCGCCGGCGGCTTCCGACGGAACCACCCCGAAGTAATCACGTTAGACTTCACGAATTACTTTCCGGCGCCATGCGCCTGACAAGGAATTGCCATGAGCGGGGATTACTTGAATGGATGCCTGATGCCGAGCTATGCTGCACCACAGCAGTTCAAGTTTCGGTTGAGCCCAGGGGGCGGGTTCGAGGGATTGCCACTCTGCCCCATTTGGTATTGAGGCTATGCGTACCGTTGCTGCCGTTATCGCCCTCGTGGCGTGCGTGCAGGCAGGCCTGTGGGCTTTAACCCGCGACCACATCAGCGCCCCCAATTTCGACGGCCAGCTGGCCAGCGTTTCATACGCTCCGTTCGATGGCTCCACCCATCCCGATTCCGGCGGTGTCGCCCGCGCCGAGCAAATTCGCGCCGACCTCAAGCTGCTGGCGCCGCTGACGCGCGCCGTGCGCACCTATTCGTCCACCGCCGGCGTCGAACTGGTGCCCGGCATCGCTTCCGAGTTCGGGTTGCGGGTGACGGTCGGCGCCTGGATCGACAAGGACAAGAACCGCAATGAGCGCGAAATGCGCTCGGTGATCGATCTCGCCAAGCGCCGCAGCAATATCAACGGCATCTTTGTCGGCAACGAAACCATCTACCGCGGCGAGCAAAAGGTCAGCGACCTGATCGCGATGATTCAGCGGGTCAAGCGCTCCACCAGCAACATCCCGGTGACCACCGGCGAAATCTGGCACGTCTGGATCGAACATCCCGAGCTAGTCTCGGCCGTCGACTTTATCGCCGCCCATATCCTGCCCTATTGGGAAGGCTTCTCCGAAAAGCAGAGCGTCGATCAGGCGATCCTGATCTACGACAAGCTGCGCCGCGCCTACCCCGGCAAGCGCGTCGTGATCGCCGAATTCGGCTGGCCGAGCGCCGGCTACAATCTCAAGGAGGCCACGCCCGGCCGCATCGAGCAGGCGGTGGTGCTGCGCGATTTCGTCGCGCGCGCCGATGCCTTTGGCATCGACTACAATATTGTCGAAGCGATCGACCAGCCGTGGAAGATCTTCGAAGGCGGCGTCGGTCCCTATTGGGGAATTTACGACGCCTCACGCCAGTCTAAGTTCAGCTGGACCGGCATCATCAGCCATCCCGATCATTGGCGGCTCGCCGGCATCGCGCTGCTGATGAGTGTGCTGCTGTCCATGCCGATCCTGTCGGCAAGCGCGGTGACGCTGTGGCAGACAACCCTGCTCGTGGGCGCCGCCAATGTGGTCGGCGCCTGGTTCGCCGCGGTGTTTGCGTATTGGAACGGACATTATTTCGTGCCGGGCGCCGCTTTCGCGCTGGGGCTTGGAATCTTGCTGCTGGTGCCGCTGATCATCATCGCAATGTCACGCATCGAGGAGATCGCGGCCGTCGCCTTCGGGCGCAAACCGCGGCGGCTGATCGAGTCGCCGCCGCTGGTGCCGGAAGCATTCGAACCGAAAGTCTCGATTCACATCCCGGCGCATAATGAGCCGCCGGAAATGCTCAAACAGACGCTCGACGCCGTCGCGCGTCTCGACTACCCGAATTTCGAATGTGTGCTGGTGATCAACAACACGCCGGACCCGGCGATGTGGCTGCCGATCGAGGAACATTGCCGCGCGCTGGGCGATCGCTTCAAGTTCGTGCGTTCCGACGATGTCGCGGGCTTCAAGGCTGGCGCCTTGCGGCTGGCCATGGTGCACACCGCGGCCGACGCCGAGGTCATCGGCGTGATCGACGCCGACTATGTCGTGCAGCAAGACTGGCTCAAGGATCTGGTGCCGCAGTTCCGCGATCCGGCCGTCGGCCTGGTGCAGGCGCCGCAGGATCACCGCGACGGCGAGCGCAGCGTGATGCATCAAGCCATGAACTGCGAATATGCCGGCTTCTTCGATATCGGCATGGTGCAGCGAAACGAATACAACGCCATCGTCGTGCACGGCACCATGTGCCTGGTGCGCCGCGCCGCGATCGAGGCCGCCGGCGGCTGGTCGAGCGACACGATCTGCGAGGACACCGATTTGGGCCTCACGCTGCTCGAACTCGGCTGGCAAGCGCACTACACCAACCGGCGCTACGGCCACGGCCTGCTGCCCGACAACTTCGAAGCCTACAAGAAGCAGCGTCATCGCTGGGCCTATGGCGGATTCCAGATTCTGAAGAAACACTGGCGCCGCTTCCTGCCGGGTGCGAGCCGCCTCACCCGCGACCAGAAGCGCGAATTCACCCTCGGCTGGCTTAATTGGCTCGGCGCCGAAAGCCTCGGCGTCGTGGTCGCCATCTTCAATATAATCTGGGTGCCGGTGGTCGCCTTCCTCGATATCGCCGTGCCCGACCGCATTCTCACAATTCCGATCCTCGCCGCCTTCATCGTGTCGGTGGCGCATTTCGTCACGCTCTACCGCCTGCGCGTGCAACCCAATAAGGCCCCGTTACTCGCCTCGGTATTCGCGGCCATGTCGGTGCAGTGGACGGTCGCGCGCGCGGTCGGCCTCGGCGTGATCAAGGAGCATCTGCCGTTCGTGCGCACGTCCAAGGGCGGCATGCGCCGCAGCACCGATTTCCACGCCTTCTGGGAAGCCATACTGGCCGGCCTGCTGATTAGCGGCGCGGTCGTGCTGGAGGCCACCAACATCAAGCAAATTCGCGAGATCGACATCTTCGCGGTAGTGCTGGTGGTCCAAAGCCTGCCGTTTATCGCGGCGGTCGGCTTGGCGGTCATCGAGCGCACGCGGCTTAACGATTTCGCGTATTGGGGTACCCTCAACACGCGGCTTGCCGAACTGGTCGGACGGCGCGTGCCGATCGTTGCGACCGCTGCCACCACCGTGCCGGTGCAGGTGGTGCAGGCCGCGCAAAAGCAAGGCGAATTGGCTCAGTAATTCACGCCGACTTTTTTCTTCCGCATGATCTTATCCGAAAACCGGTACCCACTTTTCGGGATCATGCGGGCAATGCCGTCTCGACCAGCTTCACCCAATACGACGTGCCGAACGGGATCGCGTCATCGTTGAAATTATAGGCCGGGTGATGCAATCCGGCACTCTCGCCATTGCCGATCCAGATGAAGGCGCCGGGCCGCGCCTGCAGCATGTATGAGAAATCTTCCGCGCCCATCATCGGCGGCAGCGTGTTGTCGACGTGGCCATCTCCTGCAATCTGGCTCGCGACCGACGCCGCGAATCCGGTCTGCGCTTCGTGATTTTCCAGCACCGGATAACCGCGCCGATAGGTGAGCCTGGCCTTGGCGCCGAACGTGGCCGCCGTTCCCTCCACGACCTGGTAGAGCCGCTTCTCCAGAAGATCGCGTACGCCGGCATCGAGGCTGCGCGCGGTGCCGCGCAACTGCACGGTCTGCGGAATGACATTGTCGGCGGTGCCGGCGCGGAACACGCAGATCGACACCACCGCCGATTTGAGCGGATCGACATTGCGCGATACCACCGACTGGATGTTGTTGATGATCTGGGCGCCGACCAGAACGGGATCGATGCTGAAATGCGGGCGCGCGGCATGACCGCCGACCCCCTCGATGTCGATACAGATGTAATCGGCCGCCGCCATCATCGGGCCGGAACGGATTCCGAAGTGGCCTACCGGCATGCCGGGATAATTGTGCATGCCGTAAACTTCGCCGATGCCGAAGCGCTCCATCATGCCGTCGTCGAGCATGGCTTTGCCGCCGGCGCCGCCCTCTTCTGCCGGCTGGAAAATCACCACCGCGGTGCCGGCGAAATTGCGCGTCTCGGCCAAATAGCGCGCAGCGCCGAGCAACATGGCAGTGTGGCCGTCATGGCCGCAGGCATGCATTTTTCCCGGCACCGTCGATTTATACGGAAGATCGTTGGCCTCCTCGATTGGCAGCGCGTCCATGTCGGCACGCAATCCAATCGCCTTAGCTGAGCCGCCCTTGCGGCCGCGAATTACACCGACCACGCCGGTGCGGCCGATCCCGGTCACCACCTCATCGCAGCCGAAGCTTTTCAGCTTGTCGGCGACCGAGGCCGCCGTGCGCTGCACGTCATAGAGCAGTTCCGGATGGGCATGCAGATCGTGCCGCCAGTCGGCGATCTCGTTCTGCAGGTCGGCGACGCGGTTGACGATCGGCATTATCTTAGCTCCAGGCGGCCGCCTTGCACGGCTGCCATAGTGTAGCAAATCGCGGGACCTGCGCGAGTTCAAGAATGAGGCCAAAAATGGCGGGAAGCGCCTATTGACCGGGCAAGCCCGCGCCCCTACTCATGCGCCAAGCTAAAAGGGCGCGTAGCTCAGATGGTAGAGCACTTGACTTTTAATCAAGTGGTCCCGGGTTCGAGTCCCGGCGCGCTCACCAAATACTCAGGCCGCTTTTAACGAAATCGTCGAAACTTTGTTCGCCGTAGTGCACCGCGCATTGAGCATGGCGCGGCGAAAGATTAGCGCCCGCGCCGTTAAAGGCGCAAATTATCGCTGTGCGGCGCAATTTACTGCCGCCAAACTTTAGTGTTCCGGTCACGTAAGTTTCACCTGAGCGTCTCGCCCTCGCCACGATGTGCCGTTACGCGATCTGCATGGTTCGGAGGAGGACCATCGGCGACCGGAAACACGCATCGACCACAGGAGGCCTAGACCATGCAGATCCACATCGACACGGCCAGGCTGTCACGGCTTCGTGCGTTTGCTGCACCCACGCGCTGCCCGCACTGCGGCGACCCGATGCTCGCCCCCTTCATGTCGGAATTCGTCGAGGGTGGCGAAATCCGTCATCACTGGGAATGCGACGCCTGCGGCGAGCCCTCCAGTACCTCCATCCCGCTCACGACACATTGACCGGACGTGCGGCGGAATAGCCGCTAATGTCGGGTGTTTGCTATATGGCTGAACACAGCCTTTTCCCTGGAGGAGCCCCTATGAAATCGACATTCCTGCAGTCCGGTCTGGCCGCTCTCGCATGCGCCACGGCTCTCGCTTTCGCAGCGCCGTCCATGGCGGCGATGGTCAATTTGAAGGCCGACCTGAAAGCCTCCAATGAAGTCCCGCCGAATCCCAGCAAGGCGACCGGTTCGGTCACCGCGACCTACGACGACGCCAGCAAGAAGCTCACCTGGAAGGGCAGCTATAAGGACCTGTCGGGTCCGGCCACCGCGGCCCATTTCCACTCCGGCGAAGCCGGCAAGAATGGCGGCGTAGCCGTTCCCATCAGCCCGAGCGGCCCCGCCTTCGAAGGCTCGGCGACGCTCACCGATGCGCAGGCCGCCGACCTGATGGCCGGCAAGCTGTACGTCAACATCCACACCGCCGACAACAAGGGTGGCGAAATCCGCGGTCAATTGATGAAATAAGTAACCGGCCGCCTCCGAATTTCAGCCCGCTGGCGAAAGCCGGCGGGCTTTTTCTTTGCGGCTGGCCTCCGGGCGTTTTATCTTGCACGGGAAACACGACCCTGTTTTTTAGCGCTCACGAGGTAAGTTGATGGCCAGGACGAATGGAGGCAAGAACGGGGGTTTGGCGCCGTTTCTGATTTCCGGCGGCGGCATCGGCGGTCTGGTCACGGCCTACGCGCTCGCGCACCAGGGCTTTCCGGTGCGCGTGTTCGAGCAGTCGCCGGAATTTCACGAGGTCGGCGCCGGCATTCAGCTCGGACCGAATATCTTCCGCGTGCTGGAGAAGATCGGCCTCAAGGACGCCATCCTGGCCGACGCCCACCGCCCGCCGGCGCAGGAAATGCGCGACGCGCTGACCGGCAAGGTGATCACCCATATTCCGCTCGACGCTGCGTTCTTCGAGCGTTTCGGCCAGCCCTATGCGGTGACCCATCGCGCCGATATTCACGGCACGTTCCTCAAGGCCTGCCAAAGTAGCAATCTGATCGCGCTGGAAACCAGCCGCCGCGTCGACGGCTATGAAGATCACGGCGGCCACGTCACCGTCACGCTGGAAAACGGTGAACGGGCGGAAGGCCGTGCGTTGATCGCCTGCGACGGCATGTGGTCGAAGATCCGCGAGCGCATTGTCGGCGACGGCAAGCCGCGCGTTTCCGGCCACATCGCCTATCGCGGCGTGCTCAAGCGCGAGCAAGTGCCCGCCGACCTGTGGCGTCCCGATGTGGTGCTGTGGGCCGGCCCGCGCTGCCACTTCGTGCATTATCCGCTGCGCCGGGGCGAGCTGTACAATCTGGTCGCGGTGTTTCATTCCGACCATTACGAGGAAGGCTGGAACGCGGAAGGCAGTAAGGATTTGCTCCGGCAGCACTTCAAGGGACTGCGGCCGGAAGTGCTGCGTCTGCTCGATCTCATCGACACCTGGCGCATGTGGGTGCTGTGCGACCGCGAGCCGGTGAAAAACTGGACGCAAGGCCGCGTCACACTGCTCGGCGATGCCGCACATCCGATGCTGCAATATCTCGCGCAAGGCGCCTGCATGGCGACCGAGGACGCGGTTGTGCTGGCGGAAAAAGTGGCGGAGACGCCCGACGATCTACCGGCGGCGTTCGCGGCCTACCAGCAAGAGCGATATTTGCGCACCGCGCGCACGCAAATCATGGCGCGGGTCTATGGCGAGTTTTATCACGCGCGCGGCGTCACGGCCGAGCTGCGCGACATGGCGGTCGGCGGTCGCACCACCGAGCAGAGCTACGACAGCATCGCGTGGCTGTATGGCGGGCCGTAACTTCCCGCGCTACTTCTTCGGGATCCCCGCTTTGACCATGACCGCGTCCCACTTCTTGATGTCGTCGGTGAGCCTCTTCATCAGTTCGGCCGGTGTGCTTGCACGCGGTTCGACGCCGACATTGGCAAACTGGGCTTTGACATCGGGCAACGCCAGCACTTCGCGCATCGCCTTGTTCATGGTCTCAATGGCCTCTTTCGGCGTGCCCTTGGGAGCGCCAACGCCGTTCCACGAGATCACCTCAAAGCCCTTGAT
>SHVM01000032.1 GCA_009694265.1 Pseudolabrys sp. | reverse complement strand
TCGCTTTCATACCGCAAGCCCTCGCGCCTATACTGTCGCCGAGTGATTTCGGTCCAGGCCATCGTGCTCTCCTTCGAATCGATCCAATCCGAAGGAATCACAACTGGCTGAAATCACTCAGCTTCTTTTTCAGTCAGACACTAAGAGGCGCTTAACCGATGCGGCGCCGGCGGGGCGCGCCACGGGCTGCCGTGGTTTTATGCAATGATTTGCAGGGCTTGACGGAATTAGCCCAACTCATCATTGTGCGTGTCATGAACGGCCTTAACTCTATCTGCGGTATTTGCCGCGAGATTATTAGCTAGCGCACCAGCTGGCTGCGGCCGTCTTTTCTCCAATTCGAGAGTTCAGGGACGCCCGGCCAGCGAGCCGACGGATGTCTTTGCCAATGTCGTCCAAGAACTTGGAGATCAAGCTCTACGATACGCTGACGCGCGAGAAGCGGGTGTTCACGCCGCTCGATCCAGCGCGCGTGCGCATGTATGTGTGCGGGCCGACGGTCTACGACTTCGCCCATATCGGCAATGCGCGCCCGGTCATCGTGTTCGACGTGCTGTTCCGGCTGCTGCGGCATATCTACGGCGATGCCCACGTCACCTATGTGCGCAACATCACCGACGTCGACGACAAGATCAATGTGCGTGCCGCCGAGCGCGGCATTGCGATCCGCGAACTGACCGAAGAGACCTACAAGAATTTCAAATCGGACGTTGAGGCGCTTGGCTGCCTGCCGCCGACGGTGGAGCCGCGCGCCACCGAACACATCGAAGAGATGAAGGTGTTGATCGAGCGGCTGGTGAAATCCGGCCACGCCTATGTGGCCGAAGACCATGTTCTGTTCAGCGTGCCGTCGATGCCGGAATACGGAAAGCTGTCGGGCCGTCCGCTCGACGAGATGATCGCGGGCGCCCGCGTTGAAGTCGCGTCTTACAAGAAAGACCCGCAGGACTTCGTGTTGTGGAAGCCGTCGAAGCCGGGCGAGCCGGCCTGGCCGTCACCGGCCGGCATCAAGACGCAAGGCCGCCCGGGCTGGCACATCGAATGCTCGGCCATGGCCTGGAAGCATCTCGGCGAAACCTTCGACATCCACGGTGGCGGCATCGATCTGGTGTTTCCGCACAACGAGAACGAAATTGCGCAATCGCGCTGCGCCTTCCATACCGGCGTGATGGCGAATTATTGGATGCACAACGGCTTCTTGCAGGTCGAAGGCGACAAGATGAGCAAGAGCGTCGGGAATTTCGTGACGATCCATGAGTTGCTGAAGGATTGGCCGGGCGAGGTGGTCCGTCTTTGCATGCTGCAAACGCATTACCGTCAACCGATCAACTGGACGGTGGTGGGCCTGCGTGAGGCGCAAAAGACCCTCGATCAATGGTATGAGCTGACGGCGGATATGGTGCCAGGCTATTTGTGCGCGGACACGTTGGACGCGCTTGCCGACGATTTCAATACGCCGAAGGCATTCGCCGCCATGCACGAATTGCGCGGCGAAGCGGTCAAGGGCGCAAAGCCCGCGGCCGCCTGCCTGAAGGCCAGCGCACAATTGATTGGCTTACTGCGAAACACCACGGCTGAATGGAAGTCGTTCCGGCCGGCATCCATAGCCGTCGATGAAGCGAAGGTGTTAAGCCTGATCGAAGCGCGTAACGCCGCCCGCAAAGCAAAAGACTTCAAAGAATCCGATCTCATCCGCGACGAACTCGCCGCCATGGGCGTCGTGCTGAAAGATTCCAAGGACGGCACCACCTGGGAGATCGCGCGATGACTCTCCTTTGTCATGGCCGGGCTTGCCCCGGCCATCCACGCCTTACTTCGTGGATATGGTGGAAAGGCGCGGATGCCCAGCACGAGGCCGGGCATGAAGGTATGGCTGCTGCTAGCGATAGGCGAGAAAGGCAGTTCGCGCGATGAGCGAGATGGCCAGCGGTGGATGTCAATGCGGCGCAATTCGGTTTCGGACATCGAAGTTCGGCCGTTCATCAATCTGCCATTGCCGGATGTGCCAGAAAGCCTTCGGCGGGTTCTTCGGCGCCTTGGTGACCGCCCACGATCTCGAATGGACGCGCGGCGCGCCGCGCTATTTCTCAAGCTCCAACAAGGTACGGCGCGGATTTTGCGGCACCTGCGGAACGCCCCTGACCTATGAACATGGCGGCCCGGTCGAAGTCGCCGTCGGCGCGTTCGACAATCCTGAAATTGTCCCGCCCACCCTCCAGGTCAACCCGGCGGACAAACTAGCTTTCTTCGACGGGCTTTGCAGTCTGCCAACGCGCCCCGCCGGCGCGGAGCCTGACGGCGAAAAATTCAAGGCCTCAATCGTCAGCCACCAGCATCCCGATCACGATACGGCCGAATGGCCGCTGAGAGGCGAACGATGATGGCCCGCGCGCATCCCAAGCTCGCGCTGCGGCCTTATCTGGCCGATGATGCGCCGCTGTTGGCCGAAATCTTCCGCGCCAGCGTCATGGATTTGACCGCCGAGGATTACACCGAGGCGCAGCAGCAGGCCTGGGCCTCCACCGCGGATGACGAAGCGGCCTTCGCCAAAAATCTTGGCAGCCAATTGACGCTTGTTGCGACGCTGGAAGGCTCCGCCGTGGGCTTTGCCTCGCTCGCTAGCGGCGGCAAGATCGACATGCTCTATGTCCATCCGGCGGCGACCGGGCAGAGCGTAGGCAGCCTGCTGATCGACGCGCTGGAGAAGCTCGCGGGCGGGCGCGGCGCCGAGAAGCTCATCGTCGATGCCAGCGACACCGCCCGTGGCTTTTTCGAGAAACGCGGCTACATAGCCCAGCAGCGCAACACCGTTTCCACCGGCGACGAATGGCTCGCTAACACGACGCTGCACAAAACGCTTAATAGCTCGCAACTTGCCGCCAAACGGGAGGCCTCATGACCAAGCCCGACACGCCGTTTCCGCGCCATTGGCTCTATTACATCGTGCTCAAATACGGCGTGCTCGCCGCCGCCATCCTGCTCGCGCTCTATGTCGTTTATCGGATGTCGTAAGGCACAGTCATGGCCCGCGAACGCCTCTATCTATTCGACACCACGCTGCGCGACGGCGCGCAGACCAATGGCGTCGATTTCACGCTGGCCGACAAGCTGGCAATCGCCGGCATGCTCGACAATCTCGGCATCGACTATGTCGAAGGCGGCTATCCGGGCGCCAATCCGACCGACACCGAATTGTTCGGAACCGACCGCGGCCTCAAAACGACCTTTACCGCCTTCGGCATGACGCGGCGGCCGGGCCGCTCGGCCTCGAACGATCCAGGGCTGGCGGCGCTGCTCGAGGCCAAGGCGGATGCGATTTGTTTTGTCGCCAAGGCCTGGGACTATCACGTACGCGTGGCGCTGGAGACGACCAACGAGGAAAACATCGCCTCGATCCGCGACAGCGTCAAAGCAGCGAAGGCGAAGGGCCGCGAAGTGCTGCTCGACTGCGAGCATTTTTTCGATGGCTACAAGGCCAATGCGCCATTCGCGCTCGCCTGCGCCAAGGCCGCCTATGACGAAGGCGCGCGCTGGGTCGTGCTGTGCGACACCAATGGCGGCACACTGCCGCACGAGGTTGAAGCGATTGTGCGCGAAGTGGTGAAAACGATCCCCGGCAACCATGTCGGCATCCACGCCCATAACGACACCGAGCAGGCTGTGGCGAATTCGTTCGCCGCCGTGCGCGCCGGCGCGCGCCAGATCCAGGGCACGCTCAATGGGCTCGGCGAGCGCTGCGGCAACGCCAATCTCGTATCGATCATCCCGACGCTCAAGCTCAAACCGGAATTTGCCGGCAAGTTCGACATCGGCGTCTCCGACGCGGCGCTCAAGAAGCTGGCGCAGGTTTCGCACGCGCTCGACGAGCGGCTCAACCGCGCGTCCAACCGGCATGCGCCCTATGTGGGCGAAAGCGCTTTCGCGACCAAGGCCGGTATCCATGCTTCCGCTATCGCCAAGGAGCCGGCGACTTACGAGCACACGGCGCCGGAAGCCATCGGTAATAAGCGCAAGGTGCTGGTGTCGGAACAGGCCGGAAAATCCAACGTGCTGGCCGAACTCGACCGCATCGGCATTGCGGTCGACAAGGACGACCCGCGCATCGCCCGCCTGCTGGAAATCGTCAAGGAGCGCGAGACCATCGGCTACGCCTATGAGGCGGCGGATGCTTCGTTCGAATTGCTGGCGCGGCGCACGCTCGGCAAGGTGCCGAATTATTTCGACGTCAATCAGTTCGACGTCAATGTCGAGCAGCGCAACAACGCCAAGGGCGAGCGCGTCACCGTCACCATGGCGGTGGTGAAGGTGAAGATTGGCGACGACAACATGATCTCGGCGGCGGAAGGCAACGGTCCGGTCAACGCGCTCGACCTCGCGCTGCGCAAGGACCTCGGCAAATATCAGAAATACATCGCCGGGCTCAAATTGACCGACTACCGCGTGCGCATTCTCAACTCCGGCACCGAAGCCGTGACGCGCGTACTGATCGAGAGCGAGGACGAGGCCGGCGAGCGCTGGACCACCATCGGCGTGTCGGCCAACATCATCGATGCGTCATTCCAGGCCTTGATGGATTCGATCGTATACAAGCTGGTGAAGTTGAACGCGCCGGCGTGAACGGGCAGCTTAAGGGACGCGATGAAAAACGTAAGCCGCCGGTCAATTGTTGTCGCGCTCGCGAGCCTTGCGGCACTGGTCTGCGGCCGCGGCAACGCCGCGCCGGATGAATCGCGGCGAGCCTTTATCGATCAAGCCTTCGCGATGAAACGGCGCGCCGTCGAGAGCGGCGATCAGCCCTTTGGCGCGGTTATCGTTCGCGCCTCCGACATTGTCGGTTATGGCCCGAGCCGCGTCGTCATCAAGAAAGACTGGACGGCGCATGCGGAACGCGAGGCGATCCGGGATGCGCAAACCCGTCTTGGGCGCAAGGATTTGTTCGACTGTGTGATGTATTCGACCTCGCGGCCGTGTTCGGATTGCGAACGGGCGGCTGCCGATGCGAAGCTCGCGCGCATGTATGTGGGCGCAGAAGCGGCCGATGCCGGCACCCCGCGGCAAATGCCATGATCGACCACGTCTCGGTTTCGGTGCGCGATCTTGGCGCTGCGGAGCGCTTTTACACCGTGTTGCTCGGCACTCTCGGCATGGCCAAATTGCGCGAATGGCCCGATGCCGCGATCGGCTACGGCAAGAAATACCCCGAATTCTGGATCAACCGGCGCAGCGGTATGGCGCGCGTTCCCGACGACAGCGGCGTGCATATCGCTTTGCGCGCGCGCGAGAAAGCCGCGGTCGACGCCTTCCATGCCGCGGCGCTTGCCGCCGGCGGCACATCCGATGGCGTGCCCGGTTTCCGCGCGCAATATCACGAGAGCTATTACGCCGCCTTCATCCGCGACCCGGACGGCAACCACATCGAGGCGGTGACGTTTACAAAAAAATTATAATTACATCTGATCGGGCGCCGCGGCCGTCATCTTCTTGGCGGCTTCCGGCACCGCGTCGGCCGCCTTCTGCAACATCGGCAGGATATCCTCGATTTTGTCGGCGACCAGCAGATCGAAATCCAGATCGCCGCGGATAAATTCCAGCTTCTTCATGTGGTCCAGAAGTGCGCAAAGAGGCTGCCAGAAGAAGTTGATGTTAGCGAGCAGAACAGGCTTCTTATGGCGCCCGAGCTGCACCCAGGTGAGCTGTTCTACCAGTTCTTCCAGCGTGCCGACGCCGCCCGGCAGCGCCACGAAGGCGTCCGCCATCTCGAACATCTTCTGCTTTCGATCGTGCATGTTACGGGTAACAATAAGGTTTTGCGTGCCGCGCAGCGCCTTTTCGCGCGTCATCAGAAACTCGGGGATAATGCCGGTCACCTCGCCGCCATGTTCGAGCACCGATTTGGCGAGCGTGCCCATCATGCCGACCGAGCCGCCGCCATAAACCAGCCCAATGCGGTTCTTGGCGAGCACCTTGCCGAACGCCGTCGCAGCCTCAACGAAAGCCGGGTCGGTACCCGGCCCGGAGCCGCAATAGACGCAGATTTTTCCAATTTTGCTGGGTTTTTCAATTTTGCTCATGGGTGTGCATGTGCATCGCGTCTGCGGCATCGTCAAGGCAGGGTGATTACGGCTGAGAATCCCCCTATATGAAGGCCCTGAATGACCGACCACCACCACCGATCCGCCGAACAAAAGCCAAGCGTCTCCGCCGAAAGCGGTTCACTGCTCGGTACCGTCATCCATCTATGGCCCTATATCTGGCCATCCGACCGCCGCGACCTGAAGGTCCGGATCATCGGCGCCATGGGCCTGCTGCTGGCGGCCAAGCTCGCCACCGTCGCGGTTCCCTTCACCTATAAATGGGCGACCGACGCGCTCGCAGGTTCCGGCAGCGCGCCGGTCGCGGCTTCCGATTGGCTGCTCTGGGTGCTGGCCGCGCCCATCGCCATGACGATTGCCTATGGCGGCATGCGCATCCTGATGGCCTCGCTCACGCAATTGCGTGATGGACTGTTCGCCAAGGTGTCGATGCACGCGGTGCGCCGCCTCGCCTTCCGAACCTTCGTCCACATGCACGAACTTTCGCTGCGCTTCCATCTCGAGCGCAAGACCGGCGGGCTCACCCGCGTGCTTGAGCGCGGCCGCAACGCCATCGAAACCATCGTGCGTATGGTGATCCTGCAACTGTCTCCGACCATCGTCGAGCTGGCGCTGATTGTCGCCGTGCTGATGTGGCAGTTCGACTGGCGCTACGTCGTGGTGATCCTGATAACGGTCGCGGTCTATATGACCTACACCTACCACGCCACCGAATGGCGTATCGGCATCCGCCGCAAGATGAACGAAAGTGACACCGACGCCAACGTCAAGGCGATCGACTCGCTGCTCAACTACGAGACGGTGAAATATTTCAGCGCCGAGGAGCGCGAGGCCGAACGATACGACCGCTCCATGGCGCGCTACGAGGACGCCAGCGTCAAAGCCTATACCTCGCTCGCCATTCTTAACGCCGGGCAGGCGGTGATCTTCACCTTCGGGCTCGCCGCCGCCATGGTGATGTGCGCCTACGAGATTCAGGCCGGTACCAAGACGGTCGGCGATTTCGTGCTGATTAACGCCATGATGATCCAGCTCTACCAGCCGCTCAATTTCATGGGCATGGTCTATCGCGAGATCAAGCAGGCGGTAACCGATATCGAACTCATGTTCTCGATTTTGAGCCGCGATCCGGAAATCAAGGATGTCGCTGAAGCGCTGCCACTGAAAGTTTCGAGCGGTAATTTGCGGTTCGAGGATATTATTTTTTCCTATGAGCCCGAGCGCCGCATCCTCAAAGGCATCAATTTCGAAGTGCCGGCCGGCAAGACGGTGGCGGTGGTTGGCCCGTCCGGCGCCGGCAAGTCGACGATCTCGCGGCTGCTGTTTCGTTTCTACGATCTGTCGGGCGGCCGCATTCTGATCGACGGTCAGGATATCGCCAAGGTGACGCAAAAATCGCTGCGCAAGGCGATCGGCATGGTGCCGCAAGACACCGTGCTGTTCAACGACACCATCCGCTACAACATCCGTTATGGCCGCTGGGAAGCCAGCGATGCGGAAGTCGAGGAGGCGGCATCGCTCGCGCAGATCGACAGTCTCATTCGTCTCGCACCCAAGGGATACGAGACCGAAGTCGGCGAACGCGGCTTGAAACTGTCGGGCGGCGAAAAGCAGCGCGTCGCCATCGCGCGCACCATTCTAAAGGCACCGCCGATCCTGGTCCTCGACGAGGCAACGTCCGCACTCGACAGCCACACCGAAAAGGAAATCCAGGACGCGCTGGAGCGGGTGTCTAAAGGCCGCACCACGCTGGTGATAGCGCACCGGCTCTCGACCATTGTCGGCGCGGACGAAATCATCGTACTCGACCAGGGTGAGATCGTCGAACGCGGCACCCACTTTGCGCTGCTGGCCCAGAAGGGGCTCTATGAGAGCATGTGGAACAGGCAACGCGAGGCCGAGGAAGCACGCGAAAAGCTTGCCCGTGCCGCCGAAGACGAGGGCGCGCCCAACCGCAATCCACCGCCGGTGGAGGACGCCATCACCGCGGCCGACAAACCTATGGAAGCGCCCGCCGACGCGGCGGAGTAGGATGTCGAGATGTCGATATACGATTCGATTCGCGCGCAAATCGTGCCCATTACGCCGGAAGGCTATCCCTTCATCGGCGCCTTCGCGCTCGTCAGTCTGATTTTATTCTGGCTGTGGAGCCCGCTCGGCTGGCTCGGCACGTTGGCGACAGTATGGTGCACCTATTTCTTCCGCGATCCACCGCGGGTGACGCCAGTGCGAGAAGGGCTGGTGGTGGCGCCGGCCGACGGACGCATCAGTCAGATCACCACCGCAGCACCGCCGCATGAGCTCGGTTTTGGGCCGACGCCGCTGCCGCGCATCTCGATCTTCATGAGCGTGTTCGATTGCCACGTGAACCGCAGCCCGGTTACTGGGCGTATCGAGCGCATCGTCTATCAGCCCGGAAAATTCCTTAACGCCGACCTCGACAAGGCCAGTGCCGACAACGAGCGCAATTCACTGGTGATCGCAACGCCGGGCGCGCGGGTCGCAGTGGTGCAGATCGCGGGTCTGATCGCGCGGCGTATCGTCTGCTTCGTGCGCGAGCAACAGCCGGTCGGCATTGGCGAGCGTTTTGGCATGATCCGCTTCGGCTCACGGCTCGACGTTTATCTCCCCGAGGGCACAGCCCCGCTGGTCGCAGTCGGGCAGACCTCGCTCGCCGGAGAAACCGTTCTTGCCGATCTGCGTGCAACCGGCGTCGGGTTGGCGTTCCGCAGCGGTTAGCGCATGATTCCGAAAAGTGGGTACCGGTTTTCGGATAGGATCGTGCGCCAACACATTCGTTAACGAAGCCATCCGGCCGGTTCCCTACGCCGTGGCGCGCGCAGATTAAAGCGTCTATATTCGGCCCATGGTATTTCCGCCGTTCGATCCTGCTCCGCCGCCCCGCCGTCGCCGCTTCAAGGCGATTCCGGTGCGTACACTGTTGCCTAATCTGATCACGCTGTTGGCGTTGTGCGCGGGCTTGACCGCGATCCGTTTGGCGGTCGAGAACAAGCTTGATCTGGCGCTGGCCGCAATCGTGTTCGCCGCGCTGCTCGACGGTATCGACGGCCGCGTCGCGCGCATGCTCAAGGGCACCTCGCGCTTCGGCGCCGAGCTCGACAGCCTGGCCGACTTCGTCAATTTCGGTGTGGCGCCGGCGTTGATCCTGTATTTCTGGAGCCTGCACGAGCTCAAATCGGCGGGTTGGATTGCCGCGCTGGTATTCGCGATCTGTGCGGGACTTCGCCTCGCGCGCTTCAACGTGATGATCGACGACCCCAACAAACCGGCATGGGCGGGAAATTTCTTCACCGGAATTCCGGCGCCGGCCGGCGCCTTGACCGTGTTGTTACCGATCTATCTCAATTTCCTGGGCACCTCCGGCGGGCTTGTCGGAGTGTGGCTCACATTCTTCTACACATTGGCGATCGCGCTGCTGATGGTTTCGCGCCTGCCAGTCTTCTCCGGCAAACGCGTGGGCAAGCGCGTGCCGCCCGAAATGGTGCTGCCGGTCTTTGTCGTGGTGGTGTTGTTCTTTGCGTTGCTGATCAGCTATCCGTGGGAAGTGCTCACCATCGGCACACTCGCTTATCTTGGCTGTCTGCCGCTCGGGTGGCTGTCGCATCGCGACTATCAGCGCAAGGATGAAGCGGCGCTCGCTGGCGCCACGCAAACCGCCGCATCTCCCGCGGGCGATACGCCTCATTCACCCGATCGCGCCGGGCTTGAACGGGATGGCGATCCAGACCGCCCGGCGCGGCTGAACTGATCATTGGAAATCAACGGTCGTCATGCCGCGGGCAACAAGCGTCATTGCCGGCATCCACCGCCATGATCGGTCGGTGGTCGACACCGTGATTCTCGATTACGCGCAACGCAGCGCGCAGAAGGTCACCGTCACCGGCGTCAAAGGCGGCACGATAGAAATCGATCTGCACCAGCCGGCGCGGTTGCGTACTGACGATCTGCTGGTGCTCGACGATGGCGGCCTTGTGGAAGTGGTAGCGGCGCCCGAGCCGCTGATCGAGGCGCGTGCGGCGGATATTGCCGCCCTCGCGCGGCTAGCCTGGCATCTCGGCGACCGGCATGTGCCGGTGCAAGTGCTGCCCAACCGCATTCGTGCGCGGCGCGACCACGCGGTCGAGGCTTTACTCGCGGCGCTAAGCGTGAAGTTGGCGATAATCGAAGCGCCGTTCGATCCGGAAGGCGGCGCCTATGCCTCATCGTATGGGCACGATCACCATGATCATGACCACGATCATCATGGCCATGCGCACGTCCATCATCACGACTGACGATACCCTTGCGTGCCGAGCGGATAGCCTGGCATCAATTCGTAAGGATGTTTCCAGCCAAGCAGGGCCTTCATGCGGTCGAGCCAGGGGCCGATCGCAGGATGATCCTTGACGATATCGAAGCCGTATTCCTCGGCCGGATAATAGAGATAGGCGGTCATCGAGATGTCGGCGATGGTCGGGCTGTCACCCAATAAATATTGATGCGACGCCAGACGTTTATTGACGATGGCGAGATTGCCGTCGACGCGTTCTTTCAGAAACGCCATCACTGCCGGATCGCACGCGGGCTTGGCAAAATTCTTCAAAAAACGATAAGGCCCGAGAAAGCCGTTGACCTTCTGATTGTCGAAGATGATCCAGCGCAGCGCTTCCAGCCGCTCGTCCTCGCCTTGCGGTTTGAACTTGCCGGTGAGGTCGGTGAGATATGTCAGAATCACACCCGACTGCGTCAGCTTCTTTTTGCCGTGCACCAGCACCGGCACTTCGCCCATTTCGTTGACGCCTTCGCGATAGTCCGGCTTTCGTTGTACGCCGGCGCCGAAGAAATCGATCCAAATTGGCTCCCAATCGGCGCCAATCAAATTGAGCATCAGCGCGGCGCGATAGGCATTGCCGGACTGAGCGAAGCAGTAGAGCTGATATTCGGACATGGGGTTCCTAGTTTTGGGGTTCCTAATTAGCAGTGACGGCTTGGCGCGTCAGCGTCACGGATATGCCGGTGGTGGACTGCCCCTCGAAACGGCCGCCGGCTGAATTGAGTTGCGCCAGCGGATTGTTCTCCTCGTCATTGATCAACAGAGTGTCCTGCTCGAAGATCCAGCGCCGGCTCATGAAGAACTTGCCCGGACAGCCGCCTTCCGGCGCGACGTTGCCATCGCGCGCGCCCGGAGCGCCAGCGAAATTCATCCCGCACGACGGGGCGCCGGGTGCCGCCAATATCCAGCGCCCGGCCATGGCCGTCTCCGGTGCCGCCGGCGATGAGCCGCCGGCGATGAGCCGCCGAACGAGAAGCGCTTGTCCGCGCAGTCCGCGAGCATCAATGCGATGAGAACACTCCCTGTGACCCTGATCATGGCCATTCCGCGGTCCGTCATCACTTCATGGTCGGGATCACGAATTCGGCGCCTTCCTTGGTGCCGGTCGGCCAGCGCTGGGTCACCGTCTTGGTCTTGGTGTAGAAGCGGATCGAATCCGGTCCGTGCTGGTTGAGATCGCCGAAGCCGGAACGTTTCCAGCCGCCGAAGGTGTGATAGGCGAGCGGCACCGGAATGGCGAAGTTCACGCCCACCATGCCAACCTGCACGCGGTTGACGAAATCGCGCGCGGTATCGCCGTCGCGGGTGAAAATAGCGACACCGTTGCCATAGTCATGTTCGGAGGGCAGCCGCACAGCTTCGTCGTAGTCCTTGGCGCGCACGACGGAGAGAACGGGCCCGAAAATTTCTTCCTTGTAGATGCGCATATTCGGTTTCACGTCGTCGAACAGGCAGCCGCCGATGAAGTTGCCTTTCTCGTAACCCTGCATTTTGAATCCGCGTCCGTCGACCACGAGCCTGGCGCCTTCCTTGACGCCGATATCGACATAGTCCCTCACTTTATTGAGAAGCGCCTTGGTCACCATCGGGCCGTAATCGGCCTGCGGGTCGCTCGACGGACCTATTTTCAGACTCTCCACGCGCGGGATCAGCTTCTCGACCAGAATGTCGGCGGTTTTTTTGCCGACCGGCACCGCCACCGAGATCGCCATGCAGCGTTCGCCGGCCGAGCCGTAGCCGGCGCCGATCAGCGCATCGACCGCCTGGTCCATGTCGGCGTCAGGCATCACGATCATGTGGTTCTTGGCGCCGCCGAAGCATTGCACGCGCTTTCCGTGCGCGGTGCCGGTCGAATAGATGTATTGCGCGATATCGGACGAGCCGACAAAGCCAATCGCCTTCACGCGGCGGTCGGTGAGCAGCGTATCGACGGCTTCCTTGTCGCCATTGACCACGTTGAGAATGCCTTCCGGCAAGCCGGCCTCGATAAACAATTCTGCAATCCGCATTGGCACGGACGGGTCGCGTTCCGACGGTTTGAGAATGAAGGCATTGCCGCAGGCGATCGCCGGCGCGCATTTCCACAACGGGATCATGGCCGGAAAATTGAACGGCGTGATGCCGGCGACAACGCCAAGCGGTTGCCGCACCGAGTAGAGATCGGTCCCCGGGCCGGCGCTCTCGGTGTACTCGCCCTTCAACAGATGCGGAATGCCGCAGGCGAACTCCACCACTTCCAGGCCGCGCTGAATGTCGCCCTTGGCGTCCGGAAAGGTTTTGCCGTGCTCAGAGGAAAGCAGCCGGGCAAGATCGTCGTATTCCTTCGCCACCAGCTCCAGAAACTTGAACATCACGCGGGCTCGGCGTTGCGGATTGGTTGCACCCCAGGCCGGCTGTGCCGCCTCGGCATTGGCGATCGCCGCTTCGACCTCGCTCTTGCTGGCCAGAGCGACCTTGGCCTGCACCTCGCCGGTGTTGGGATCGAAAACGTCGCCCAGCCGCCCGGAGGCCCCCTTGACGGCCTTCCCGCCGATAAAATGGCCGATGTCACGCATGGGTCGATCTCCTCCGGTTTATAAGGTGTCCTGAACCGGACCCTGGGGCATTGCGTGCCCAATTGTGGCGATTTTCGCAGTTTTTGACCGGCCGGTCACGGGTTTGCCAGTCCATCCGGGGAGTTTTTCTTTCACGAACGGTTAGCCTTTACCGCCTCTTAACAGCGCCAGTCTGCGGTCAGTGCGTGGCGCCGGGATCAGCGATACCGGCATTGGTGCGCGTTGGTGGAGTAGAGTCATGGATATTGCAACCGGTCTAGGGCTTATTGCCGGGGCCATCGTGCTCGTCTCCCTGATCATGATGGGCGGCGACCTGCGCATGTTCCTGGACATGCACGCCTTCATCGTCATTTTCGGCTGTTCCTTCGCAGCACCCTGATCCGCTTTCCGCTGGCGTCAATCTTCCACGGGCTGCCGCTCGGCGCCAAATTCGCCTTCTCGCTGCGCCGCATCAGCCAGCGCGACTTGGTCGACGAACTGGCCGACCTTGCCGAAATCGCGCGTAAGTCCGGTCCAGTTGGGCTTGAAAAAACCGAGATCGAGGATCCTTTCCTCGCCAAAGGCATCTGCTTTGTCGCCGACGGTTATGACAGCACTTTTATCCGCGACAATCTCGAGCGCGACCGCGACAACTTCCTTACCCATCTCGACGAGGGTCAGAAAATCTATCGCGCGATCGGCGATTGCGCACCGGCTTTCGGCATGATTGGCACGCTGATCGGCATGGTGCAGATGTTCGCCAACATGACCGATCCGTCCAAGCTTGGTCCTTACATGGTGGTGGCGCTGCTCGCGACATTCTACGGCGCGGCGGTGGCAAATCTGTTCTGCATGCCGCTCGCCGACAAGCTGCACCTCAAGCTGGTGGATGAGAAACTCAACCGCACCCTCATCATCGACGGCATTTTGATGATCCGCGAGGCCAAGAGCCCGACGCTGGTGCGCGAGATGCTGCTCGCCTATCTGCCCGAGAAGCATCGTCACGCCCTAGTCGAAGACGATGCGGCAGAGGCGGTGCCCGCTTAACGGGCGTCCGGACGTAACCCCATGGCAAGACGCAAGGACGCAGGCCACGGCGGCGGTCACGGCTGGTTCGTGACATTCGCGGACCCGATGGGCTTGCTGGTGGCGGTTTTTTGTGATGCTGGTCGCTTTCTCCACCCAGGACCAGGCCAAGCTGCAAGTGGTTGCGGGTTCCATGCGCGATGCCTTCGGCGTGCAGGACAAGGTGCGCTACTTCGGCATCATCGAGGTGCTGGGCTTGTCGACACGGCCCAAGCTTAAGAACGCCGCCCATATCGATCCCTCCGAAGCGTCGGCCACGCCGGCGCCGGACGAAAACGACCATCAGCGCACCTACGGCGCGCGTTTCAAGGAAGACCGCAAATTTGCGCTCGCCTCCGCCTCGCTGCGCCAAGCCTTGCAGGAAATGCCGGAGATCACCGAGGCCTCAAAACACATTATGATCGAGGAGACCAAGTAGGGCCTTAACATCGAGATCGTCGACCAGGACGGCCGCTCGATGTTCCCGGACGGCGCCAAGGAACCCTTTGAGCGCACCCGTAAACTGATCCAGAAGGTAGCGCCGTCGCTCAAGGCGATGCCGTATCGCCTGTCCATCGTTGGACATACCGCCTCGAGCAAGGTGCCGGCCAAGCCCGGCTACGGACCGTGGGAACTTTCCGCCGACCGCGCCAATGCGGTGCGCGCGATTCTCTCTGGCGAGGGGCCGCCGACCGGGCACGTCTTCATGGTGGCCGGCAAGGCCGACACCGATCCGCTGTTCCCGGATAACCCTTCGATGTCGCCGAACCGGCGGGTGACCATTACCCTGATGTGTGAGGAGCCGCCGATTCCGGCCAATTTCAGCCCCTAATCCGGTTCCACCGCGCTTGATCCGGTTCAACGGGCCGGAGCAAAAGTCTGGTATTCTCTCCGCTACGGCGATGTTATAAGCGCGCCTTCCAGCGCTGCGGCAGATCCGAAAAAAATTTCAAAATGAGTAAAGGCGTGAACGAGACGGCTGCCACAGCCGAGGCCGCAAGCGCGGGCACCGGCAAAGAAGCGCCATCGAGCTTTGTGGCATTGACGCTCGGCAGCGTCGGCGTCGTCTATGGCGATATCGGCACCAGCCCGCTCTACGCCTTTCGCGAGGCGGCGATGGCCGCCAGCAACGAGCAGGGGGTCACGCGCGATATCGTGCTCGGCGTGCTCTCGCTCATCGTATGGGCGTTGATCGTCACGGTTACTCTGAAATACGTGCTGTTGCTGTTGCGCGCCGACAATAGCGGGGAGGGCGGCACGCTCTCGCTGACGGCGCTGGCGACCCGCGCGCTCGGCCGGCGAACTACTTTCATATACATCCTCGGCGTCATCGGCGCCTCGATGTTTCTCGGCGATTCTGTCATCACGCCGGCGATCTCAGTGCTGTCGGCGGTCGAGGGGCTCAAGCTCGCGAGTCCTGCATTCAGCGACTACGTAGTGCCTCTCACGGTATTCGTTCTGATCGGACTGTTCGCCGCGCAAAGCCGCGGCACCGCCAAGGTGGCGGCGTTGTTCGGACCCATCATGGTGGTCTGGTTTGTGGCGATTGCGGTCTTCGGCGCGCTGCACATTAGCGACGATCCGCAAGTGCTATTGGCGATCAACCCGCTTTATGGAATCGCTTTCGTCTCCGAACATGGCCAAATCGGTCTGATCACGCTGGGCGCCGTATTTCTTGTCGTCACCGGCGGCGAGGCGCTCTACGCCGATCTCGGTCATTTCGGCCGCAAGCCGATTCAGACCGCCTGGCTCAGCCTGGTGTTGCCCGCGCTACTGATCAATTATTTCGGGCAAGGCGCGAAAGTGCTGGCCGACCCGGGCGCGATCGAGAATCCGTTCTATCGTCTGGTGCCGGAGTTTTTACTGCTGCCGATGATCGTGCTGGCGACGGCTGCGACGGTGATCGCGAGCCAGGCAGTAATCACCGGCGCCTATTCATTGGTGCATCAAGCGATCCGGCTCGGCCTGCTACCGCGACTTGCCATCCTGCATACCTCCGCCTCGCATGTCGGCCAGATCTATATTCCTCGTGTGACCATCGCCCTGCTGGTCGGGGTGTTGCTGCTGGTCGGGCTGTTCCGCACCTCGAGCGCGCTCGCTTCCGCCTATGGCATCGCGGTTGCCACCACCATGGTGGTGGATGGTCTGCTATTCTTCTTCGTGATTTGGAAACTCTGGGAGTGGCAGTTCTGGAAAGCGCTGCTGCTGATCGCGCCGATCGTGATCGTCGATGTGACCTTCTTCTCCGCCAACTTCATGAAATTGTTCGAAGGCGCCTGGGCGCCGCTCTTGTTCGGCGCCGGCATGGTGCTGCTGATCCTGACCTGGCGGCGGGGCACCGGAATCCTTGCCAGCAAGACTCGCCGCACCGAGGTTCCGCTCGATACGTTGTTCCGCAATCTGGAAAACAAGCCGCCGCATATCGTGCCGGGGACAGCGGTGTTTCTCACCAGCGATCCGGATTTTGCGCCGACCGCCATGCTGCACAATCTCAAGCACAACAAGGTGCTGCACGAGAATAATGTGATCCTTACAATCGTCACCGCCGACACACCGCGCGTGCCGGAGGAAGATCGGGTGCAGATCACGCCACTGTCGAAACATTTTTCCCGCGTGTCGCTGAAGTTTGGCTACATGGAGCCGCCCAACGTGCCGAAAGCGCTGGCGATCGCGCGCAAGCACGGCTGGCAATTCGACATCATGTCGACCTCGTTCTTCTTGTCGCGGCGTGCGCTGCGGCCGTCGGCGCATTCGGGCATGCCATCCTGGCAGGACCATCTGTTTATTTGGTTGGCGCGTTCGGCCAGCGATGCCACCGACTTTTTCCAGATTCCGACCGGGCGAGTGGTGGAAGTCGGTACCCAGGTGACTGTCTGAGGGAAAACATGCTCGCGCTGAGGCTTGTCAACTAACTAATTGATATTACTATATAAAAAGTAGCACCCTGTCTACAAATTTCGCATAGCTGGCTTTTCTGCATTGCACAAATTGCACTGCCGATGTTAAGGCGGCAGCGATATAAGCCGCGTCCCGTAGATTTTTTTATTACAACAACTTCAGGCCAAATCCCATGTCACACAGTATCGCCGCCGCCAACGGCGGCTCGGCCGCGACCAATGGCGGCAGCGAAGCGCCAGCCAAGGTCGGGTTCTGGGCACTTACCGTCGGCAGTATCGGCGTTGTCTATGGCGACATCGGCACCAGCCCACTCTACGCGTTGCGTGAATCGGTGCTTGCTGCGGTAGGGCCTGGCAATCCGGCGAGCGAACCAGTGGTGCTCGGCATCCTCTCGCTGATCATCTGGGCGCTTCTGCTGGTGGTCACCGCCAAATATGTGGTCATTCTGCTGCGCGCCGACAACAACGGCGAGGGCGGTACGCTGGCGCTGATGGCGCTGGCGTCGCGCTCGCTCGGCGGCAGCAGCGGGCTCGTGATCCTGCTCGGCGTCATCAGCGGCGCGCTGTTCTATGGCGACGCGATCATTACACCGGCGCTGTCGGTGCTCTCGGCGGTCGAAGGTTTGAAAGTCGTGACGCCGGCCTTCGATGCATATGTGGTGCCGATCACGGTGGTAATCCTGGTTTTGCTCTTCTCGGTGCAGTCGCGCGGAACTGCGAAGGTTGCCACCTTCTTCGGGCCTTTAACGCTGATCTGGTTTGCCGCCATAGCCGCCGCCGGCCTGTGGCATATCGGGCAAAATCTCACCGTGCTGCTGGCATTCAATCCGTATTACGGCATGCACTTCCTGCTCAATCACGGTCTCATCGGATTTTATACGCTCGGCGCCGTGTTCCTGGTGGTGACCGGCTCGGAAGCGCTCTACGCAGACTTGGGCCATTTCGGCCGCGGCCCAATCCGCGTCGCCTGGCTGGTGGTAGTGCTGCCAGCGCTCACGATCAATTATCTCGGGCAGGGCGCACTGGTACTCGCCAATCCAAAAGCAATCGAGAATCCGTTCTTTCTGCTGTATCCGGACTGGGCTCTGCTGCCGATGGTGCTGCTCGCCACCGCCGCCACCGTGATAGCGAGCCAGGCGGTGATCACCGGCGCCTATTCGCTCACGCGTCAGGCGATCCAGCTCGGTCTGCTGCCGCGCCTGGAAATCCGCCATACGTCGGAGTCGTTGTTCGGACAGATTTATATGCCGCGGGTCAACACGCTGTTACTGATCGGCGTGTTGCTGCTGGTGGTGCTGTTCCGCTCGTCGAGTGCGCTCGCCTCCGCCTACGGTATTGCCGTCACCGGCACCATGGTAGTCACGGCCATGATGGCGATCATCGTGATCCGGCGGGTCTGGCGCTGGCATCTGGTCGCGGCGCTGGCGCTGATGCTGCCGTTCCTGTTCATCGATCTGACGTTTATGACGGCGAACCTGCTCAAGGTCGTCGAAGGCGGCTGGATGCCGCTGGCGCTTGGCGCCGTGGTGATGGCGGTTATGTATACATGGCGGCGCGGCAGCCGGCTGCTGTTTGAAAAAACCCGCCGTCTGGAAACGCCGCTCGAATCCCTGGTGGCAAGCCTCGAAAAGAAACCGCCCATTCGCGTGCCGGGTACGGCGGTGTTCCTCACCAGCGATCCGGCGAGCGCGCCGACCGCGCTGATGCACAGCCTTAAGCACTACAAGGTGCTACACGAGAAGAACGTTATCCTCACCATCGAGACCGCAGACACCCCAAGGGTGGACCCGACCGAGCGCGTGCGCATTGAGCCGGTCGGACAAACGTTTTCACGCGTCGTGCTGCGGTTCGGTTTCATGGAAACGCCAAACGTGCCGCAAGCACTGGTGATCGCGCGCAAGCTCGGCTGGCAATTTGACATCATGTCGACCTCCTTCTTCCTCTCCCGCCGCACGCTCAAACCGGCCGCCCATTCCGGCATGCCGCGCTGGCAGGATCGGCTGTTTATCGGGCTTACCCGCTGGGCCAACGACGCCACCGACTATTTTCAGATTCCGACCGGGCGGGTGGTGGAAGTGGGAACGCAGGTTACGGTCTAAATGGGTGGTGCAGGATCCTTCGATTCCGGATAAAACGCAGGATCATTTGATTGGCGCATGATCTTATCCGAAAACCGGTGCCCACTTTTCGGGATCATGCGCTTGGAATGGAGCTACGTCATGGCCGACGAAATGCCGCGCGCCGACGAGGTGCAAAATCTGACAGCTGAAGAGGTGGCGCGCGGGCTCAGCGAAGGGCGCATGCTGCTGGTCGATGTGCGTGAGCCCAACGAGACCGACGTGGAAAGCTACCCCGACGCGGTAATCGTGCCACTGTCGGTATTCGATCCGGCTGCTATCCCCGATCCGCAAGGCAAGCAGGTGGTGTTTGCCTGCCGTTCCGGCCGCCGCTCGATCACCGCGTCGGTCGCCGCCCAAGACCAGGGCTTTCCCTACAAATCCCATCTCGCAGGCGGCATCATTGCCTGGAAGGCGGCCGGCCTTCCGACCCGTTCCGGCTAAATCCAGGGCCAGTCATGTCGACGTTCCGCGCCATACGATGTGCGGGCTGGCAAGCCGGTCTGCAATTTGTGCTGTTCGCCACCGTCATCTTGGGAGCGCAAGCTGCGCGCGCGGATGACAATGACATGTGGGCCTTGCTTAAGAAGCCTGGCCATATGGTTCTGCTACGGCATTCTAATTCGCCGGAATCCCCGCCCGATGCCGCCGTCGTGAATTTTAAAGACTGCGCCACGCAACGAAATCTGGACGATGCCGGACGCGCACAAGCCCGCCGTATCGGCGATGCCTTCCGCAAGCATGGCGTGAACAAAGTCCGCCTCGTATCCAGTCAATTCTGCCGCGCGTAGGAAACCGCCAAGCTCACCAAGCTTGGTCCGGTTGCGCCATTGCCGGCGCTCAATCAGGTCTATCTGGCCGATCTCGGCGGCATGAAGGAGACGGCCGAGAAGTCCGGAAAATTTATGAAAACCATTCCCGCAAATCAGCTCACGATCCTGGTCTCCCACGTCAGCAATATACTGGCGATCGCCGGAGTAAGCCTCTCGTCTGGCGAAATGGCGGTGGTGCACATCGATGCATCGGGCTCAATCGTGGTCGACGGCCGCATTAAGGTTCCTTGAGGGCGGCGATCAGGCCTTCTTCTCGTCTTCCGGACGCCAGCGGCGGTGTAGCCACAGCCATTGCTCGGGATGCTCGCGGATCCAGCCCTCGACCACCGTGGTGATAGCCTGCGTGGTACCGGCGATGTCGACCTTGCCGGCGGCATCGCGCACCGGGACTAATTCTTCCGTCAATTCGCCGCGGAAGCGATGACCGGGCAGGCGAATCATTCGCACGCCGTGAATCGGACAGTTGAAATGCCGGGCCAGCCGCGCCAGCAGCGGGTTGGCCATGGTGCGGCGGCCGAAAAAGGTCACCTCGACGCCACGCACATAATACTGGTCCACCAGCATGCCGACCTGGGCGCCGCGCGTGAGTGCCTCGGCGATTTTTATCGGTGCGCTCAGGTCAGTTGCGATCATTTCGCCCATGTTGGCGGTGCGGGTCTCGCGCAGCCAGCGGTCGATGGCGGCAATGTTGGGCTTGCGATAGAGAACCGCACTGTCGATTTTATAGGTCGATGCGCAAACCGCCGGCAGCTCCCAGTTGGCGAGATGTGCTGCAAAGATCAACGCCGGCTTGCCGTCATTGAGTAGTTGGACAAAACGCTCGATGGTCGCCGGACTGATCTCTATGCGGCTGCCGCCGTCGAGATTGGTGGCATCGTAATCCCAAAGCCGGTCGAGGTGGGCGAATTCGGCGCCCATGCGTCCGAGATTGTCCCACACCCCTCGCAAGATGGTGTCGATCTCGGCTGAGGATTTCTCGGGAAAGGCGGCAACCAGATTGGCGCGGCCGAGTTTGTTTTCCTGCAGCAGCGGACCGATTGTGCGCAGGAACCAGCCGGCGAAATTGGCCATCGTGTCCGGGTCTGTGAGCCGCAGGGCCTTGAGCAACCCTACCGCCAGTGTGCCCAGTACAACATTGCCGGTGCGCTTGGCGCTGCGGCGCATGCGCCGGACCATCCGCGTCATCGGACTTGGCATATTTTTGTTGCGCATGATCTTTCTCCGAAAACCGGTCCCCACTTTTCGGGATCATGCGTTAGAAATTCACGATCACTTTTCCGAACACCTGTCGGCTTTCGAGCCTAGCCAGGCCGCGTTCAAAGTCCGTCAACGCGAACTCAGTATCGATGATGGGTGCCATGCCGGCAGCGATCTTGGACAGGCTGTCGCGGATGTTGCGCATCGAGGCGCCGAACGAACCAAAAATCTTGTACTGTTGCTGAAACAGCTGCATCAGATTGATGGTGACGCTCGGTCCAGCGGTCGAGCCGCAGGTCACCAGCCTTCCGCCGCGCTTGAGGCAGAACAGCGAGGCGTTGAAGCCTTCGCCGCCGACATGTTCGAACACTACGTCGACGCCTTTCTTGGCGGTCAGCTTGCGCACGACGCCCTCGAAACGTTCGGTCTTGTAGTTGATGACGTGGTCGGCGCCCAAGGCCTTCGCCTTCGCCGCCTTTGCGTCGTCGCCGACCGTGGTGATGATGGTGCAGCCGATCGCCTTCGCCATCTTTATCGCGACCGAGCCGATGCCTGAGCCACCCGCATGTACCAGAATGGTCTCGCCCGGTTTGAGTTTGGCATTGTCGAATAGCATGTGCTCGGTGGTGCCGAATGCGATCGGCGCGCAGGCCGCGTCGCGCAGCGACACAGCCGCTGGCACCGGGATCACCAGCCGCGCCGGCAGATTGATCAGATCGCGCGCGAAGCCGTCGATATGGAAACCCATGATGCCGCCGACGTTTTCGCACAGATTATCGCGGCCCTCGCGGCAGGCCGCGCAATTCCCGCAGGTCATGGCGCCGTACATCACCACTTTGTCGCCGGGTTTGAAGCCGGTGACGTCGGCGCCCGCGGCTGCGATTTCGCCGGAAGCCTCGGCGCCGACGATCAGCGGGAGCTTGCGCTTGACGAAGGCCATGCCGCGAAAGCCCCACACATCGAGGTGATTGAGCGCGACCGCTTTGATGCGAATTTGTACCTCGCCGTCGCTGGGCGGCGACGGATCGGGGACATCGGCAAGTTCGAGCTTGCGATCGGCGATAAGGCGTAAAGCGCGCATGGCGGGGGACGGCCTATTCTTTGTTACGCATGATCTTGTCCGAAAACCGGTTACCACTTTTTGGGATCATGCGTTAGGCTGGCTCGCGCCCCATGACAAGCGAAACGTTCTGCCCGCCGAAACCGAACGAATTGGAAATGGCGTGACGCACGCGCGCATCGCGCGCCTTGTTGGGTACGACGTCGAGCGGGATCGCCGGATCGGGTATGTCATAGTTGATGGTGGGCGGAATGCGCTGGTGTTGCATCGTGAGAATCGAAAACACCGCCTCGATCGCGCCGGCGGCCGACAAAGTGTGGCCGATCATGGATTTATTGGAGGAGATTGGCACGCTCTTCACGCGCTCGCCGAAAACCGTGGAGACGCCGAGATATTCCATTTTGTCGTTTTCCGGCGTGCTGGTGCCGTGCGCGTTGACGTAGTCGATGTCTTCCGGTGTGAGGCCAGCATCCTTGATTGCATTGGCGATACAGCCGATGATCGGTTTGCCGTCCGGGCTCGAGCGCGTGCGGTGGAACGCATCCGCCATTTCGCCGCAGCCCTCTAGCACGCCGAGAATCTTGGCGCCGCGCGCCTTGGCCGCCTCATAGCTTTCCAGCACCAAAGCGCCGGCGCCTTCCGCCATGACGAAACCGTCGCGGTTCTTGGCGAATGGTCTCGCCGCCTTTTGCGGCGCGTCATTGCTGGTGGATAGCGCCGACAGCAGTGAGAAGCGGATCACCGATTCCGGATTGATCGAGCCGTCGGTGCCGATGCAAAGCGCCGCGTCGGTTTCTCCGCGACGGATCGCCTCGACGCCGAGCTGGATCGCGCTTGCGCCGGAGGCGCAGGCGGTGGACAGAGAAATCGGAGAGCCTTGCGTGCCGAATTTCTCAGCGAGGTGGTCGGCGACCGAACCCAGAAGGAAGCGGTCGTGATAAGCCGGGAACTGCGCGCTCACTCGCAATAAGTCGGCATAGGTAACTTTGTCGTTGGCGCCGGATTTGGCGCCGACTTCCAAACGCTGCGGCCATTCCACCTCGAGCGGCGGTACCGCGAGGAACAGGGGTCCGGGAAATTGTCTGCGGCCACCAATGCCGGATTGCGTGATCGCTTCCTCGGCGGCGAGATCGGCAAAGCATTCCGTCAAGGCCGCCGAACAAGATTGCGGCGGCAGGAAGTCGATGGTGCCGGCAATCTTGGTCTTGAGGCCGTCGGTGGGAAAACGGGTGATGGCGCGGATGCCGGATTCGCCGGCCGTCAGCTTGGCCCAGTTATCGGTTTTGCCGGCACCGAGCGAGGTAATGACGCCGAGCCCGGTCACCACGACAACCGGGCGGCCCAATTTATCTTTGGTTGATGTCATTATTTATTGCTTTCTCTCAACCGGCGCGTTCGACCAATGCAAGGCCTTCGCCCCGCCAGTGTCCGACGCTGGTCACCAGGACCTGGGTCAAGTCCCCGCTCATCGGGCGTTCCATTCCGGACGAGTCGCAGGGTGGAAACAGACTACCATGCTGGAGTGCGACCGTGGCCAGCGCCACATTCATCGGGAATTGCGGCTCTATGCCATGTCCGACATAGGAGCCGGCAGCGCGTACGGCAAGGCCGTCACGGGTGCTGAGAAATGCGCGCTCCTCGGCAGTTGCAGGGTTAGCGCCACTGGCGCCGGACAGCACCGCGGCGCCGCCGGCCTTCACCTTGTCCTTAAGCTTGTCCCATAGCCGCGCCAGCGACGCGGTCACGTCGCCCGGCCGGCGGCTGGACCGGTCGGAGAGGACGGCGGTCAGCCGCGCCAACGGCTTGGCGCCGCGTGCCTGCGCATGGTCGCGGCCTTCGAGCACCAGGAAAGCGCCGAGCGAGCCGAGTGCAAAACCGCCTTTGCCCTCACGCTCCCATACCGGCAGGTAACGGTCCTTCAGGCAGAAGCTGCCGAAATCGTTGAGCATCAACACATCCGGCCGTTCGGCGTTGTAGGCGCCGCCGACCAGAGCGATGTCGCTTTGTCCGGCGATGATGCGTGAAAGCGCAATGCGAACGGCATCGACGCCGGAGGATTCCTCGCCCATGAAGGTGCGCGAAGAGCCGGTCACGCCATGCACGATCGATATGTTGCCGGCCATCAGATTGGAGAGTTGCGCCAGGAACAAGGTCGGTCGCAGATCGCTCATCAGCCGTTCGTTGAGAAATACCGCTGGGTTTGCTGCGTGCGGAATGGTGCTGAGGATGGCGGAGTCCACTGCCACGTCGCGTTCGCCGCCGCCGGCGGCTACAATCATGTCCGTGCGCGAGAGGATCTCGGTCTTGCCCTTCAAGCCGGCGGAATCGAGCGCGAGACCGGCGGCATAGGTGCCGATGCGTTGCCAGGCCTCCATCTGGCGCTGATCGCCCTTTTTCGGAATCTGCATGTCGAAATTGATGGGCGCCAATGGATGCACGATGAAAGGCGCGAACATAGAAGTGTCGGCGCTGGGCTGCGCTGCCATCAGTTTCTGCCAATGTGCCTGCGGGCCTTCGCCGAGACAGGAGACAATGCCAATGCCGGTGATCCAAGCCTCGCGACCGGGGTCAGCCATCGGTGGGCGCCTCGACACTTAGTCCTATCCGGTCCGCGGTTTCGCGCATCTTCATCGCCACCTCGGCATTGGGGAAGGCGAGTACGCGGAGTGTCAGCGTGGCATCGCAAATCAATTTGCCATCGCACTTGATTTTGGCTTTGGTGACCGCATAGCCGGATCCGTCATGGTCCAAATGCGCCGTGATCGAAAGCTTCTGGCCCGGTGTCACGAAGGTGCGCAGCTTGGCCTCCTTCACGGCGGCCAGGATTGGCATGCGCTCAAACCGGTTCAGCGCCACCAGCAGCCATCCGGAAGTCTGCGCCATCGCTTCGATCAGCAGCACCCCCGGCATCAGCGGATAACCGGGAAAATGACCTTCGAAGATCGTGCTGTTCGTCGGAATCGTCGCCTCACTGCTGATCTTGCGGTCGGCGAGATTGAGGTCGACGACCCGGTCGATCAGCTGGAAGTACTCGAGACGCATGTGGGCGGTGAGCTTTAAGCTCCCTTGGCAGCGACGAGTTCGTCGATGCGTGCGCTGAGGTTTTTGAGGACGAAATACTGTTCGGTGGTGCCCTTGCCTTCGTTGACTTCCTGCGTCCACTGCTCGAGCGGCAGCTTGATCCCGAACGCCTTGTCGATGGCAAAGGCGATGTCGAGGAAGTCCAGGCTGTCGATCCCGAGGTCGTTAATGGCGTGACTCTCGGGTTTGATGGTGTCGCGCGGAATATCGCAGGTCTCGGCGATAATATTGGCGATGGTATCGTAGGTCGAAGACATCGGCAACTCTCTGATTGATTTGGCGTTCTGGCAATTTGACGGTCAAGACACGGAAAGCCCCACGGTGGCCCCAGGCGCGACTTCCCACCGGCAAGCGGTAGGTTTGCCCGTATAGCGAAGCGGACGGTCAAGTTCAATGGCAGCGGGCCTTTAAGGGCTAAAAGGGCACTAAGAGTCTGACTCAAAATGATTTCCTTTGATCTCAAGCTCTTGCGATCCGGCGCGTGAGGATGCGGATGTGAGCGACGAGCGCCCAAGCAACGGCGCTGGCGATGGTCGCTTCGAAATCTTTTGCCAGTCTACGGCAGCGGCC
>SHVM01000031.1 GCA_009694265.1 Pseudolabrys sp. | reverse complement strand
GCGATCGACGGCACGTAAATCAAAATTTCCGCCACCATCACGAACAAAATGGTGAGGAACAGCAGTTTGCCGGACAGGCCGATGCGCAAAGGCCGCGCAACGCCAGTCTCTTGGCGCGGCTCGATCAGCGCGACAGGTTCTCTTGTGGACGCGGTGTGCGGTTCCAATCCTGCCTCAACCGAAGATTCTCAACCAAGCTATGATGCTCCGCACCCAAGGGCTCGTCAAACTGGGCGTAAAATAGTCAATGGCCGCGCGCTTTCCGATTTCCGACAGCGTCGGATAGGGCAGCACAATTCCGGTGAAGGCGCGGATGTTCAGCCCCTGCGCGATCGCAAGCGTCCATGCCGTGATCAATTCCCCGGCCTGAGCGCCAACGATGGTGACGCCCAATATCTTACCTTTCGTGGTGGTGATGACCTTGATATGGCCATGCGTCTCACGCTCGGTCTGCGCGCGATCATTGTCATGATAAGGCCAGCGCAAAATGCGGATCTTGATGCCGCGCTGGCGCGCTTGTGATTCGCTCAGCCCGGTCTGCGCCAGCTCCGGCTCGGTATAGGTCACCCATGGAATGATGTCGTTGTTCACGCGCACCGGGAGCCGGAACAGCGCATTGCGGATCACCAGGCCGGCGTGATTATTTGCGGCGTGGGTGAACTGCAATTGTCCGGCTGCGGCGTCGCCAATCGCATAGACGCGCTTGTTGGTGGTCTTGAGTTGCTTGTTCACGATAATGCCGGAACGGTCGTAGGTAATCCCCGCAGCCTCCAAGCCGAGCCCGCCGGTCGTGGCTTTGCGCCCGGTGGCGACCAGTAGATGCGTGCCTTCAAGCGTATCTTCACCGCTTGTCCCTTCAATCGTCACCTTGACACTGCGACTCGCATACGCGACGCGCACGGCCTTCACGCCGCCGCGAATGACGACGCCTTCGCGCTCAAGGGCATCAAGCACGATGGCGGCGCATTCCGGATCGTCCTTGGCGAGCGGGGCCGCGGCTTCCAGAACGGTCACCTCGCTGCCGAAGCGGCGGAAGGCTTGCGCCATTTCGAGACCGATCGGTCCCGCGCCGATCACGATCAGGTGCTTGGGCAGCGCGGTGAGATCGAAAATAGTTTCGTTGGTGAGATAAGGACCCTGGTCGAGGCCGGAGATCGGCGGCAGTGCCGGCGTCGATCCAGTCGCGATCACAAACCGCCGCGCGCGGATTTCATATAGGTCGCCGACGATAACCGTCCTGGAATCCTTGAAACTCGCGTGGCCCTGAATGACGCGCACGCCAAGGCCGGTGAAACGCTCGCCTGAGTCGACCGGCGCAATCGCGGCGATTACACCGTGCACGTGTTTGTGCACCTTAGCGAAATCGACGGTCACGCCTTGCGCCGTCACGCCGAAGGCGCCGGAGTTTTGCATATGCGCAGCGCGCTTGGCAGCCGCCAGCAGGGCTTTCGACGGCACGCAGCCGGTGTTGAGGCAGTCACCGCCCATCTTGTGCTTTTCGATCAGCACCACCGGCACGCCGAAGGCAGCGGCAGCCGCGGCCACCGACAGACCGCCGGAACCGCCGCCGATCACGCAAATGTCGGGTGTCAGTGTTTCCGCCATGGTTCTCGGATTGCCCGCCTCAAAATATTCTTCCAACAGTAACGCAAATTATGACAATGCGCTGCGGCGCGCGCGCCATCTTTTCACCGCCACCGGCACCAGCGCCAACAGACCGAGCGCGACCAGCGCGCAGAGCAGTTGCCATGTCAGAATGTCGCGCGCATCGAAGGTCAAGTGACAATCGGCGCGGCCGGCGGCAAGGCAGGCCTGGTGCAAATCCTTTTGCGTCGTGATGACACTGTCGAGACCGGTGCCGGCGAAGGCATAGACCAATGACGCCGGAATAATTCCGAGCGCGGTCGCGGCCACGAAGGGACCGAGCCTCACACCGGCGAAGGCCGGCACCAGATTGACCAGAAAGAACGGAAAGGCCGGCACCAGCCGCAAGAACAAGAGATAACTGAAGGCGTCGTTGCGGAAGCCCTTCGCCAATTGGGCCGCGCGCGGGCCGGCCCGCCGCAGCAACGGCTCGCCGAGCGCGGTGCGCGCCAGCAGGAAGATGAGCGTCGCTCCAATGGTGGCGCCGATCACCGCGGCCGATGCACCGGCCACCAGCCCGAACAGAAAACCGCCGCTCACGGTGAGAAACACCGCCCCCGGCACCGACAAAGCGACGGCGATAATATAGAGGCCGATATAGGCGAGCACGGCGAGGACGCGATGCTCTGTCACAAAGCCATCTATTGTCGTGCGGTGGCGGACCAGCGCCTCCAATGAGAGTCCGCCACGACCGATGGCGTAATAGGCAATGCCGGCGAGCAGAACGGCCGCGCTCAATAGCAGCAGCCGGTGGATCAGACTGTGCGGCTGGCCGGTTGCCGGTGGTGTTGCGGACATGCGCGCTATATACACGAGCCTGGGGTCACGGCGGACCGCTCTCACCGGTTTGTGAGGCTAAGTGACCGGGGCGGCTGGGCCGCCTGCGGGGCCGCCGGTCGCATTGACGGGCCAGAGCCCCTCCCTTATAAGCCGCGCAAATCGCGTGCCGATCCGAACGAATTCGGATTTTCATTCTGATTTTCTTGGCGGATTTGAGGGGCTTTGACACCCTCGCCGCCACGGCGCGACCTTCGGAGAACTTTATCGTGAAGCGGACCTATCAACCGAGCAAGCTTGTACGCAAGCGCCGTCACGGTTTCCGCGCCCGCATGGACACCAAAGGCGGACGCAAGGTGCTGTCGGCACGTCGCGGACGCGGGCGCAAGCGGCTTTCCGCCTAATGGCGTTAACGAGGCCGCAGCGCTTGCTTCCATGGAACGATTGAGGCAACGGGCGGATTTTCTAGCCGCGGCGACCGGGCTCAAGGTGCCGGCCGCCGCGTTCGTGTTACAGGCGCGCAAGCGGGCCGATGATGGGCCGGTGCGTCTCGGTTTTACCGTTTCGAAGAAGGTCGGCAACGCCGTCGAGCGCAATCGGGTCCGCCGCCGGTTGAGGGAAATCGTGCGGCTCTCGGGTGCCAATCGAATGCAGAGCGGACATGATTATGTGCTAGTCGGCAGGCGGGCAGCACTCAAAGTGCCGTTTGCCCGGATCGTCGCCGACTTCGAGGCGGCGTTACGGCGGCTGCAGGCGGGACACAATGGCAATACGGGATCCCGATGAACGATAACAAGAACACCATCCTCGCCATTGTATTGTCGGCCATTGTGCTGATCGTCTGGCAATACTTCTACGCCATGCCGCAAGAGAAGGTACGGCAGGAACAATTGCAGGCGCAGCAGCAACTCGCGCAAAAGCAAAGCCCGCCAACACCAGCAGCGCCCGGCCAGCCGGCCGCAACGCCCGCCCTGCCGGGACCGCCGCAGGTTCCCGGTCAAGCAAGCCCGCCCTCCGTCGGCGCGCCCATCACGCGCGCGGCTGTACTGGCGACCTCTCCCCGCGTGCCGATTGCAACCGAAAGCCTGCAAGGCTCGATCTCGCTCAAGGGCGGACGCATCGACGACCTGGCGCTGGTCAAGTTTCGCGAGAAGGTCGATCCGAAATCCCCGCCGATCGTGCTGCTCTCTCCGTCCGGCAGTCCCGAACCGTTCTATGCCGAGTTCGGCTGGACCAACGCCGCCAGCGGCAATGTGGCTGTCCCCAATGCCGAAACGGTATGGACGCAGACCGGCTCGGGCGCGCTCAGCGTCGGCCATCCGGTGACACTGACGTTCAACAACGGTCAGGGAATCGATTTCCGCCGCACCATCGCGGTCGACGACAAATATCTGTTCACGGTTAAAGACGAGGCGGTCAACAAGAGCGACAAGCCGGTCGCGCTTTATCCGTTCGCGTTGATCTCGCGCCACGGCACGCCGACAACGCTGGGCTACTATATTTTGCACGAGGGTATGATCGGCAAGTTTGGCGACAAGAGCTCGGAAGAAGTCACCTATTCTAGTATCGAGGACAAGAAGGTTCTCAAATTTGACGCAACGAATGCCTGGCTTGGCATTACGGACAAATACTGGGCCGCCGTGCTGCTGCCCAAAATCGACGCGCATGTGCTCGCCAATTTCAGAGCCGACAAACTCGGCACTCTCAAAACCTATCAAACCGACTACCTGCTCGACATACAGACGATTGCGCCCGGCGCGACCGGATCGGCGGACGCGCGGCTATTCGCCGGCGCCAAGGAAGTGCGGGTCGTCAACGACTACGAGAGCAAGTTTAAGCTCAATCATTTCGATCTGCTGATCGACTGGGGCTGGTTCTACTTCATCACCAAGCCGCTGTTCTTGCTGATGGACTACATCTTCCACCTGGTCGGCAATTTCGGCGTGGCGATCCTGATCGTCACCGTGCTGATCAAGATCGCGTTCTTCCCGCTCGCCAACAAGTCCTACGCCTCGATGGCGAAGATGAAGGCGGTGCAGCCGCAGATGTTGGCGCTGCGCGAGAATTTCAAAGACGACAAAGCGAAGCAGCAACAGGCGTTGATGGAGCTCTACAAGAAGGAGAAGATTAATCCGCTGGCCGGCTGTCTGCCGATCGTGGTGCAAATCCCGGTGTTCTTCTCGCTCTACAAGGTGCTGTTCGTCACCATCGAGATGCGGCACGCGCCGTTCTTCGGCTGGATCCACGACCTGTCGGCGCCGGATCCGACCAACCTTTTCAACTTGTTCGGGCTGCTCCCGTTCGACCCGATGCTCATTCCGGTGTTTGGCGCTTTCCTGCAACTCGGCATTTGGCCGCTGATCATGGGCGTCACCATGTGGGCGCAGATGAAGCTCAATCCGGCGCCGCCCGATCCGACCCAGAAGATGATCTTCGACTGGATGCCGCTGATCTTCACCTTCATGCTGGCGAGTTTTCCGGCCGGGCTGGTGATCTATTGGGCGTGGAACAACTCGCTGTCGGTGGCGCAGCAGTCGTACATCATGCGCAAGCACGGCACCAAGATCGAGCTGATCGACAATATCAAAGCGATGTTCGTGAAGAAGAAGACTGAGTCCTGACCGTCATCGCAGCCTTGGTCTAATTATGAACACCGGCGAATTCACCCGCGCCGAAATCGAGACCGGCCGCCGCCTGTTCGCCGGCGAGTGGCGCTTTGCCGCCGCCGCCGGATCAGACGTCTCATTGCCGCCGATGCGCGGCACCGAGATCGCATTCGCCGGCCGCTCCAATGTCGGCAAATCGAGCCTGGTCAACGCGCTGACCGGCCGCAAGAGCCTTGCGCGCACGTCGCGCACACCCGGCCGCACCCAGGAGCTGATTTTCTTCACCGGCGGTTCCACCCTCAATGTGGTGGATATGCCCGGCTACGGTTATGCGGCTGCCGCCAAGTCCAAGGTCGCGGCTTGGACCGCGCTGATCGGTGCCTATTTGCGCGGGCGCGCCAACCTTGCCCGCGTCTATGTGCTGGTGGATGCCCGCCACGGCCTCAAGCCCACCGATGAGCCCATGTTCAACGAACTGCGCCAGGCCGCCGTCAGCTATCAGATCATTCTCACCAAATCCGACGCCATAACGCCCACCGAGCTTGCCAGTCGCATCGCGCAAGTCGAGGCGGCGCTGGCCAAGCGGCCGGGCGCCTTCCCCGGCGTGCTGACGACCTCGGCCCACGAGGGGACCGGCATGGAGGAACTGCGCGCCGCGATTGCCCGGCTTCTTAAGGAGCGGACGCGCTAAAGCGCTTTTGTGGCGGAAAGAAAGCGCTAGCACCTTCGCAAATGTTGGCGAATACCGGCGACTTCGGCTAGAACGGCCCCGCAATCACAAAGGCGCGGCCATGAGCAAAGCCCCCAAAATCGATCCGCAGACGCAGGCGCGCATTCTGTCCGAGGCGCTGCCGCATATGCAGCGCTATGACGAGGAAATCATCGTCATCAAGTATGGCGGCCATGCCATGGGCCAGGAGGCGAGCGCGCGCGAATTCGCCCGCGATGTCGTGCTGCTCGAACAGGCCGCCATCAATCCGGTGGTGGTGCATGGCGGCGGACCGCAGATCGAGGCCATGCTCAAGAAGCTCGGCATCAAATCGGAATTCGCCGCCGGCCTGCGCATCACCGATGCCAAGACCGTCGAGATTGTCGAGATGGTGCTGGCCGGCTCGATCAACAAGCAGATCGTCGGTTACATCAACGCCGCCGGCGGCAAGGCGATCGGGCTTTGCGGCAAGGACGGCAATATGGTGCAGGCGCGTAAAGTAAGCCGCACCGTGGTCGATCCCGATTCCAACATCGAGAAGGTGGTCGATCTCGGCTTTGTTGGCGAACCGGAGAAGGTCGACCTCACGGTACTCAATCATGTGCTGGGCAAAGAGATGATCCCGGTGCTGGCGCCGGTGGCGACCTCGGCGAGTGGCGGCACCTTTAACGTCAATGCCGACACTTTCGCCGGCGCCATTGCCGGCGCGCTCAAGGCCAAGCGCCTGCTGCTGCTCACCGACGTGCCGGGCGTGCTCGACAAATCGAAGACCTTGATCGAGGACATGTCGATTGCCGATGCGCGCCGGCTGATCGCCGACGGCACCATTTCCGGCGGCATGATTCCGAAGGTCGAGACCTGCATCTATGCGCTCGATCAGGGCGTCGAGGGCGTCGTCATCATGGACGGCAAGGTGCCGCACGCCGTGTTGATCGAACTGCTGACCGATCAAGGCGCCGGCACGCTGATGCATCGCTAAGGCGGGTTGGCAGGACGGCAGCGAAGAGCACATTATCCGCAGCATGATTCGCAGCATTGGCCTGGTTCTTATCGTCCTTGCCGCGCCGGCGCACGCCGAGCTCACGCTGTGCAACCGCACCAGTTATCAGATGGAAGCGGCCATCGGACTTGAAAAGCGCGCCAATGTCGCAACGCGCGGCTGGTTCCGCATCGATCCCGGTCAGTGCAAGCAGGTGGCGGACGACGCGCTCGATGTGGACATGGCCTATGTGCATGCGCGCACGCCGCCGGTCTATGGCAGCGCGCCGCTGCCCTCGAGCGGCAATGCCGAGTTCTGCATTCGCGACGGCAATTTCGAAATTAATAATGCGCGCAGCTGTCCGGTGAGCCAACAGGCGCATTTTTCCGCGGCGCGACCGTCGGATTCACCGAAAGGGCCAACGGTCAATCTCGGCGAGGAAGCCGACTACGACGACGCGCAGGCGCGGCTGGCCGGCATACAGCGCCTGTTGGTGATAGCCGGCTATGACGCCAATCCAATCGACGGCGTGCAGGGCGCCAAGACGCAAGCCGCGCTGACGAAATTCCTGAGCGATCGCAAGCTGCCGTCCGAGACCGTAGCGAGGCCGGAATTTTTTGCAACGCTGCTTGATGCCGCGCGCAATCCGCAAGGCGCCGGCTTCTCCTGGTGCAACGACACCAAATACACGGTGATGGCCTCGCTCGGTATTGTCGAGATGGGTGCGATCGTCAATCGCGGCTGGTATCGCGTGGATGCCGGTCAATGCCTGCGGCCAGACGTGCGCGGTGAGCCGCGCAAACTCTATAGCTATGGCGAGGCTGTCGACGGCAATGGCCGCGCCATCAAAAACGGCGATGCGGCGCTGGCCTGGGGCGGCGATGTCGCGCTATGCACGCGCGACGGCAAGTTCGAGCTGAGCGACCACAAGGACTGCGGGGCGCGCGGTCTGAATTCCGCCGGCTTTGCCGCCATCGATGTGGCCGGGCAACCCTCGACCACCGTGCGCTTCAAGGAATAGTCAAGAGTGCCAATATCCTCTCGCCTCACGCCGCGCGGTTTCGGCCAACGCAATTTCGACAAAGTCGAAACCTGGGTGTTCGATCTCGACAACACGCTTTATCCGCATCATTTGCTCTGGCAGCAGATCGACGACCGCATTCGCTCTTACGTCGCGGAATTCCTCAAAGTGTCGAAGGATGAGGCGTTCCGCGTGCAGAAGGATTATTACAAGCGCTACGGCACCACCATGCGCGGACTGATGACCGAACACGGATTAAAGCCCGACGATTATCTCGAATATGTGCACCAGATCGACCACTCGCCGCTCGAGCCCAATCCGGCGCTGGGCGCGGCGCTTTCGAGCCTGCCGGGCCGCAAGCTCATCCTCACCAACGGCACCCGCAAGCACGCCGACGCGATCATGCGGCGGCTCGAAATCTATCAGCATTTCGAGGACGTGTTCGATATCGTCGCCGCCGAGCTGGAGCCGAAACCGTCGGCGAAAACCTATGAGCGCTTTCTCGAACGCCACGATGTCGATCCGGCCAAGGCTGCCATGTTCGAAGACCTCGCCCGCAATCTGGAGGCGCCGCATGCGCTCGGCATGACCACGGTGCTGGTGGTGCCGGCTGGCACGCGCGAAGTGTTCCGCGAGGATTGGGAGCTGGAAGGCCGCGACGACCCGCATGTCGATCACGTCATCGACGATCTCAGCGGTTTCCTCGACCGGATTATGCTGCGGCGGGGATGATCTGCTGCATCAGAATGGCGAGCCCGATGCCGGCGATGCCGGCGCCGACAAGCCGTAGCGGCGAATGATCGTCAGCGCGACGTATCAAAGCGCGCGCGACGCTCATGGCGGCGAGCGCGATGGCACTTTGGATGACGGCTAAGCCCAGCAGATAGGCATAGAGCGGCGCCGGCTCGGCGCCATAGATCGATTCACCCAACACATAGCCATGCACGAGGCCAACAACCGCGAACAAGATAAGTGCCGCGCGGGCGGACAGCTGTTGCCGGCGAAGCATCGCCACGCCGAGCCCAATCACCGACAGCGCCACCAGGATTTCCGCGCCCGGCACGCTTGCACCCGCGATGTGGACCGCAACGCCGGCGATCATCGCCAGCACGAAACCGATAGCGAGGGCGGGTGCGGCCTTATGCGCGACGGTAAGACAGCCGACCGCCACAACGGCAGCAAAATGATCGAGCCCGATGATCGGATGGCCGAGGCCGGACAGCAGCCCGTCGACGAAGCTGACCGGGGTGCGGCCGTCCATGACGTGATGGGCGAAAGCGGGCTCAGTCAACAGGACTAAAGCGATAAATGCAGCAAGGCCGATTGTTTTTACGTTCACGGACAGCGCCTCCTTAGGCCTGACTTTAGCCGCTCGCGCTCGGCTTGACATCCCCCGCTGCGAACCCGACAAACCGCTCCCAAATGAGCGCCGGGGCCACCATGTCCAACGAAAAGCTTGCCAAAATCATCGACGACGCCTTCGAGAACCGCGACAAAATCGGGCCGAAAACCAAGGGCGCCGTGCGCAAGGCGGTCGCCAGCGCGCTCGAACTGCTCGACCGCGGCGAGGCGCGCGTCGCCGAACGGGCGGCGGGCGGTGCCTGGCAGGTCAATCAATGGCTGAAAAAGGCGGTGCTGCTCTCGTTCCGGCTCAACGACATGAGCGTAATCGCGGGCGGGCCGGGCAAGGCGGCGTGGTGGGACAAGGTCGATTCCAAATTCAAGGGCTGGAACGCGGCGAAATTCAAAAAGGCCGGCTTCCGCGCCGTGCCGGGCTGCGTGGTGCGCCGCTCGGCCTATATCGCGCCGGGCGCGGTGCTGATGCCGTCCTTCGTCAATCTCGGCGCCTATGTCGATAGCGGCACCATGATCGACACCTGGGCCACCGTCGGCTCTTGCGCGCAGATCGGAAAAAATTGCCACATCTCCGGCGGCGCCGGCATCGGCGGCGTACTCGAGCCGCTGCAGGCCGGACCGGTGATCATCGAGGACAATTGCTTTGTCGGTGCGCGCTCGGAAGTGGCCGAGGGCGTGATCCTGCGCACCGGCGCGGTGCTGTCCATGGGCGTCTATCTCGGCGCCTCGACCCGCATTGTCGATCGTGCGACCGGCAACATCACACAAGGCGAAGTGCCGGCCTATTCCGTCGTCGTGCCCGGCACGTTGCCGGGCGCCAGCGGCGGTCCGGGACTTTATTGCGCGGTCATCGTCAAGCGCGTGGACGAGCGCACCCGCTCCAAGACCAGCATCAATGAGCTGCTGAGGGATTGAGACGCGACCGATGACCACCGATCCCGTAGCCATTGCCCGCGACCTGATCCGCTGCCCGTCGGTGACGCCGGTGGAAGGCGGTGCGCTCAAGTTTCTCGAAGGCACGCTGAAGGCAGCCGGCTTTACCGTGCACCGCATGACGTTTAGCGAGCCCGGCGCGGACGACGTGGAAAATCTCTACGCCCGCATCGGCAGCGCCGCGCCGCATCTCATGTTCGCCGGACACACCGATGTGGTGCCGACCGGCGACGAGAAAGCCTGGGCGCATCCACCATTTTCCGGCGAAGTCGTGGACGGGCTGCTTTATGGCCGCGGCGCGGTGGATATGAAGGGCGGCATCGCCTGTGCACTCGCGGCCGTACTCGATTATCTCGCAGCCAATAACGGCAAGCCAAAGGGCTCAATCTCGTTCCTGATCACTGGCGACGAAGAAGGCATCGCGGTCAACGGCACGCCCAAGCTGCTGGCCTGGGCGGCCGAGCGCGGCGAGAAATTCGACCATTGCCTGCTCGGCGAGCCAAGCAATCAGCAAGAGCTCGGCGATACCATCAAGATCGGCCGCCGCGGTTCGCTCAACGGCCATTTGATCGTTACCGGCCGCCAAGGCCATGTCGCCTATCCGCAGCGCGCCGACAATCCGATCCGCGGGCTGGTGGCGCTGATTGCCGCGTTGCAAGCCGAGCCGCTCGATGCCGGCAATGCGCAGTTCTCGGCCTCGCATCTGGAATTCATCTCGGTCGATGTCGGCAACAAAACCGTCAATCTCATTCCCGGCGAAGCACGCGCGCGCTTCAACATCCGCTTCAACGACCGCCACACGATCGAGTCGCTTAAAAGCCTGATCGAGCGGCGCGCGGCCAAGGCGGCCGGGAGTAAGATCAAATTTGAGTTTGCGTGGGAGCCGTCGAATGCCGGCGTGTTCGTCACCAAACCCGGCCCGTTCACCGACGTGGTGGCGGGTGCCGTCGCCGAGGTGACCGGCCGCAAGCCGGAACTGTCGACCACCGGCGGCACCTCCGATGCGCGATTCATCACGGCCTATTGCCCGGTGGTGGAATTCGGCCTGGTCGGACAGACCATGCATCAGGTCGATGAGCGCGTGCCGATCGCAGACTTAGCCGCGCTCACGACGATTTACCGGAAAATCCTCGATAAATATTTCGCCTAGAGCATTTTCCGGCGAAGTGGGAACCGATTCGTCTTAGAAAATGCGACCAAATCAAGAGTAATCCACCTTCATCAAATAAAGCCCGTCCGGCGGCGCGACCTGTCCGCAAGCGTTGCGGTCGCGTGCATCGAGTGCATGTTTAAGATCGTCCGCGCTCCATGCGCCCATGCCGACCATAACCAGCGAGCCAACCATGGAGCGCACCTGATGGTGCAGAAACGAACGCGCGGAGGCGTGGACATTCACATCCTCGCCGTCGCGCGCGACGTGAAGCTGTTGAAGCGTCTTCACCGGCGAATTGGCCTGGCATTCGGCGGCGCGGAAGGTCGTGAAGTCGTGCTTGCCCACGAGGCGCTGCGCGGCGTCATGCATGGCAGCGGCATCGAGCAGGCGCGGCACCCGCCAGGCTTTCCCTAAATCAAATGTCAGATCGGCGCGGCGGTTGACGATGCGATAGAGATAATGCCGCTTGACCGCCGAGGTGCGGGCATTGAAATCGTCCGCCGCAAGCTCGGCCGCCAGCACCGCGACCGGATGCGGCCGCAGATGTGCGTTGAGCGCATCGCGTATAGTGTCGGTGTCCCACACCTTGGCGAGATCGACATGGGCGACCTGGCCGCTTGCGTGCACGCCGGCATCGGTGCGGCCGGCGCCCTGCACCAAAGTTTTCTCGCCCGTGAGGACTTCGACCGCGGCGGTCAAAACGCCCTGCACGGTGAGCTGACCGGCCTGGACCTGCCAGCCGCAAAACGGCGCGCCGTCATATTCGATGGTGAGCTTGTAGCGCGGCATATCAGGCGACCGCTGCGCCGGCTTTCACCGGCGTGCCGCGCAGGAATTCTTCCGCGCGCATCGGCTGCTTGCCGGCGCGTTGCACTTGAACGAGCCGAATTGCGCCATCGCCGCAGGCGATGGTCAGTTGATCGTCGAGCACAGCGCCCGGCTTGCCGACCCCCTCACCTCGCGCCGAGCGCAGCGCCTTGACGCGCACGCCATCGATCTCGAACCAGGCGCCGGGAAACGGCGACAGGCCGCGAATGTGGCCGTGCACCGCGCGCCACGGTTTGGTCCAGTCGATGCGCGTTTCATCCTTGGCGATCTTGGAGGCATAGCTGACGCCAGCCTCGCTTTGCGGCGTGAACGTGAGCGAGCCGCGTTCAAGCGCCGCCAGTGCGCGCAGCATCAAGTCAGCGCCAAGCCTCGCCAGCGCGTCGTGCAAATCGCCAGCGGTCATGTCGGCGGCAATCGCAACGCGCTCCGCCATGGCGATCTCACCGGTGTCGAGGCCTTCATCCATTTTCATGATCGTGACGCCGCTCTCCTTGTCGCCCGCCATGATGGCGCGGCTGATCGGCGCGGCGCCGCGCCAGCGCGGCAACAGCGAGGCGTGCACATTAAAGCAGCCGAGACGGGGCACTTCGAGAATGGCTTTCGGCAGGATCAAGCCATAGGCGACCACCACCGCGGCATCGGCCTGGTGTGCGCGCAACGCGGCTTGCACCTCGGCGGTCTTAAGCGTTGCCGGCGTTAGCACCGGCACGTCCAGCCGCTTCGCCTCGCGCTCGACCGGCGTGGGCGCCAGCGCCATGCCGCGGCCGGCCGGTTTGGCCGCACGCGTATAGACCGCGGCGATCTCATGCCCGACCGCTGCGAGCGCGATGAGCGTCGGCACCGCAAAATCGGGCGTGCCCATGAAAATCAGGCGCAGGGGCATGGTTTAAAGACCGTGCGGGGTCGGGTCGATCCGCGACTCGGTTTTATCGCCTTCCGACTTCTTCGCCACCTTCTTGAACTTCTTCATCACCATGGTGCGCTTGAGCTTGGAAATATAGTCGATGAACAGAACGCCATTGGTGTGGTCGATTTCGTGCTGCAAACACGTGGCGAGCAGGCCGTTCGCCTCGATCTCCTGCGGCTTGCCGTCGAGATCGAGATATTTGACCTTCACCGCCTGCGGGCGCTCGACCTCCTCGTAATATTCCGGGATCGACAGGCAGCCTTCCTCGTAAGTGGCTTTTTCGTCCGAGACCCAAATGACCTCCGCATTGATGAAGACTTGCGGCTGCGGCGGGTCATCCTTCTTGGCGACGTCCATGATGACGACGCGCTGCGGAACGCCGATCTGGATGGCGGCGAGCCCGATGCCGGGCGCGGCATACATGGTCTCGAACATGTCCTCGACCAGCGCGCTTAAGCGTTTGTCGATCGCCGCAACCTGTTCGGACTTCACCCGCAGCCGTTTGTCGGGAAGGATGAGGATATCGCGGATCGCCATGGCCGCGATGTAAGGGCAAGGCGCGGAGCGGTCAATGCAAGCCTTTTCCATAGCAAGCCTGTCCCCTTGAGCGACAGGCGTTATCGCCCTACCGTTCGCCCTTCGTTCGCATGACGCGACGAATCACGCTAGAAGCAGCTCATGTCGCAAACCGCTCTCCTCATCCTCGCCTTGATCATCGCGATCGGCGTCGTCGCCATCATCGTGCTGCTGCTGCGCCCACGCGCGCCAGTCGCCGATCCGGCAGCCGAACAGCGCATCGCGGAACTCAAAGGCCACGTGCAAGCGTTACAGCAAACCGTGCATCAGCGGCTCGACGCCGTCACAGCCAACTTCGGCCAGACGATGCAGACTTCAACCAAGAACACCACCGATCATCTGCAACAATTGCATTCGCGGCTCGCCGTGATCGACAGCGCGCAGAAGAACATCACCGATTTGGCGACGCAGGTAAATTCGCTGCAAAACGTGCTGGCCAACAAACAATCGCGTGGCGCCTTCGGCCAGGCACAGCTTGAAGCGATCATTTCTGACGCGCTGCCCAAGGGCGCCTATCAATTCCAGCACACGCTGTCGAACAAGACGCGGCCCGACTGTACGATCCTCATGCCGGAGTCGGGACCGCTGGTGATTGACGCAAAATTTCCACTTGAGGCGATGACCGCCTGGCGCAACACCACGACGGATAACGAGCGCAAGCAGGCAGCGCAGCGCGTCAAACAGGACATTTTGAAACACGTCGCCGACATCGCGGACAAATATCTCATTCCGGGCGAGACTCTGGACATGGCGCTGATGTTCATCCCGTCGGAGTCGATCTATGCCGACTTGCATGAGAGTTTCGACGATGTGGTCCAGCGCGCACACCGCGCGCGCGTCATGATCGTCTCGCCGACGCTGATGGTGATGGCGATCCAGGTGATCAAGCAGATACGCAAGGATGCCAAGATGCGCGAGGCCGCCGACCAGATCCGCAACGAGGTCGGCCACATGATGAAAGATGTCGGTTTGCTCGGCGAGCGCGTGCGAAAACTGCAAAACCATCTCGGCCAAACCAATACCGATATCGATGCCATCCTCACCTCGACCGGCCGGATCGAGAAGCGCGGGACAAAGATCGAGGAACTCGACTTCGATGTCGAAACTTCCAAGACAGCCGAGATCATCCCCGCCCCGATGACGCGCAAGATCGGGACGGGCGAATAACGCATGGCCGTTTCGCCCGACAGCATACAGCGCGCTTCATTTGTCGACGCGCTGGCGGTGTATTTAAAGCCGCGCGTGCTGATCGTGCTGTTCCTCGGTTTCTCGTCCGGGCTGCCCTTGGCCTTGTCGGGCTCGACGCTCGCGGTGTGGCTGACCGAACGCAACATCGATCTCGCCACCATCGGCTTGTTCTCGCTGGTCGGGCTGCCTTACACCTTCAAGTTCCTGTGGGCGCCGCTGGTCGACGCGCTCGATGTGCCGGTGCTCTCAAAGCTGCTCGGCCGCCGCCGCGGCTGGCTGGTGTTCACGCAATTGCTGCTGGTCGCGGCGATCGTTTTTCTCGGCTTCTGCGATCCGGTCACATCACTGCCCTTGATCATCTTTGGCGCGGTGCTGGTGGCAACCGCATCGGCGACGCAGGACATCGTGGTCGATGCCTTTCGCGTCGAAAGCCTCGAGACCAGCGAACAGGGCGCCGGCATGGCGGGTTACGTCGCCGCCTATCGCATTGGCATGCTCGCCTCCGGCGCCGGCGTGCTGTTGCTGGTCGCTTGGCTGGAAAGCCGCGGTGTGGCGCGCGAGGCAGTCTGGATGTGGGGCTATATCGGCGCCGCCGCTTGTATGATTGTGGGCATGGTAGCGACCCTGCTCGCCACCGAGCCGGGTGCGCCGGCGCAAGCCGTCGATCACAGCCACAAGCCGCTGCGGCGGCTGGCCGAAACTGCCACTGGCGCCTTTGGCGAGTTTCTCGCGCGCGACGCGGCAATCGCCATTCTGCTGTTCGTGGTGCTGTATAAATTCTGCGATGCGTTTGCCGGCGCGCTGACAGCAGCCTTCGTCATCAATATCGGCTTCGACAAGACGACCTACGCCGCCGTGGTGAAAGGCGTCGGGCTGGCCGCCGCATTGATCGGCGGTTTTGCCGGCGGCTCCTTGGTGCGTTTGCTGCCGCTGTCGACCAGTCTGTGGATTGGCGGAATCTTGCAAATGGCGTCGAACCTGACATTTTCCTGGCTGGCCGTGGTCGGCACCAGCGTTCCGGCGCTCACCATCACGATCATCGTCGAAAATTTTACCGGTGCGATCGGCACGGTAATTTTTGTCGCTTACTTGTCGGCGCTGTGCGGCAACCGCGCCCATACCGCCACGCAATTTGCATTACTCACCGCGCTGGCGGCGGTGGGGCGCACCACACTCGCCTCTGGCGGCGGCTTTATCGCGGAAGATTGGGGCTGGGTGATCTTCTTCGCGATCACCGCGGTGTCGGCGATCCCCAGCCTGCTGCTATTGTGGTGGCTGCAACGGCGCGGCCATTTCAGCGCGCTGGAGACGAAGTCGCCGTGAACGTCAGAATAACGTTCGCTGCTTGATCGCAGCCGACAGCGTGCCCTCGTCGAGATAGTCGAGTTCACCGCCGACCGGCACGCCATGCGCGAGCCGCGTCACCTTCACGTTCGCATCGTGCAGAAGTTCGGTGATGTAATGCGCGGTGGTCTGGCCGTCGACCGTGGCGTTGAGCGCCAGAATCAATTCCTTCACCTGCGGATCGTGGGCGCGCGAGATCAACGCATCGATGGCAAGGTCCTGCGGGCCGACGCCGTCGAGTGGCGACAGTGTGCCGCCAAGCACGTGATAGCGGCTATTGACCGCGCTGGCGCGTTCGAGCGCCCACAGGTCGGCGACGTCGGCGACGATGACAATGATCGATTGGTCGCGCCTGCTATCGGTGCAGACCGTGCAGGGATTCTGCGTGTCGATATTGCCGCAGGTCTTGCATATGACAATTTTGTCCATCGCGATCTGCAAGGCGGACGCCAGCGGCGCCATCAGCAGCTCGCGTTTCTTGATGAGATGCAAAGCCGCGCGCCGTGCCGAGCGCGGGCCGAGGCCTGGCAGCCGCGCCAGCAACTGGATCAGGCGCTCGATTTCGGGTCCGGCGACGGCGGTGGGCATCTAGGTCAGATTCATCCCCGGCGGCAACGGCAACCCGCCGGTCAGGCCCTTCATCTTTTCTTGCATGACTGTCTCGGCCTTGCGCCGCGCATCGGCATGCGCCGCCACCAGCAGGTCCTCGAGGATTTCCTTTTCCGTGGGTTTCATCAGCGAATCGTCGATCTTGGCGCCCTTGAGGTCGCCCTTGGCGGTGAGCCGCACACTCACCATGCCGCCACCGGCGCTGCCCTCGACCTCAATGGTGTCGAGTTCGGCCTGCAAGGCCTGCATCTTGGTTTGCAACTGTGCGGCCTGCTTCATCAGGCCCATGAAATCCGCCATCGATTAATCCTCTTCGGCGGAACCGCCGTCGGGCGGTGCTTCAGTAACCTCGGATACATTCTGCGTCACACCGACGATTTTCGCGCCGGGGAAGCGGTTGAGCACCGCCTGCACCAGCGGGTCGCTTTGCACGCCGAGCTCGATCTCGGCCTGGCGCGCATCCATCTGCGCGCGCATGGTCGGCGCGCCCTGCTCCTTGGACACCACCACGATCCAGCGCTTGCCGGTCCAGGCGATGAGCTTGCGTTGCAGGTCGTGCACCAGCGTCTTGGGCGCGCTGGTCTCGACCGCGATCTCAAGCTGGCCGTCCTCGCAGCGCACCAGCCGCACATCGCGTTCCAGTGCCATCTTCATGGTGATGTCACGCTTCTCAGTGGCGAGCGCGATCAGCTCCTCGAACGAATCGATCGAGAGCGTGGGCGCGGCGCTGTCTTGCGCATTGAGCGCAGCCACCGGATCCTCGGCCGGGCGCGGCGAAACGGCCGCCTGCGAGCGCGATGAGCCGCGCGGCGCGTCATAACGCGGCGCCATCATCGGTGCGGCCGATTGGGTGGACGTGCCGCCGCCATTGCCCGTTGGGCGCGCCGGCGTTGCGCCCGTTTCGCTGAGCGAACGGACCACTTCGTCCGGCGTCGGCAGATCGGCGGCATAAGCAATGCGGACCAGCACCATCTCGGCAGCGGCCACGGGGCGGCCTGAAGCCTGCACCTCGCCGACACCTTTCAGCAGCATCTGCCAAGTGCGCGACAACACTCGCATCGACAATTGTGCCGCGAAAGCGCGGCCGCGTTTGCGTTCGGCTTCCGACAGCGACACGTCGTCGGCGACTGAAGGCACGACTTTGACGCGGGTGACGAAATGGGTGAACTCGGCCAGATCGCTCAGGATCGCCGCCGGATCGGCGCCGATATCATATTGCTCGCGCAACTCGTTGAGCGCGGCAGGCATGTCGCCCTTCATCAACGCCTCGAACAGGTCGACCACGCGCACACGGTCGGCAAGCCCCAGCATCTGGCGCACGTCTTCCGCGCGTACCGGACCCGCGGCGTGAGCTATCCCTTGATCGAACAGCGACAGCGAATCGCGCACCGAGCCTTCCGCGGCACGCGCGATCAAGGCGAGCGCCGCCGGCTCGACGTCGATGTTTTCCTTGGCCGCGATGCCTTCGAGATGTTTCACCAGCAGCGCGGCATCGACGCGGCGCAAATCAAAGCGCTGGCAGCGGGAGAGCACCGTCACCGGCACCTTGCGGATTTCAGTGGTGGCGAAGATGAACTTGGCGTGCGGCGGCGGCTCTTCCAGGGTCTTGAGCAGCGCGTTGAACGCCGCGCCCGAGAGCATGTGCACTTCGTCGAGGATATAGACCTTGTAGCGCGCCGACACCGGCGCGTAGCGGATGGCATCGTTGATCTGACGCACGTCCTCGACCGAATTATGCGAGGCCGCATCCATTTCCAAGACGTCGATGTGCCGGCTCTCGACGATCGCCTGGCAGTGCACGCCCATCTTGGGCATGGCGATGGTCGGCGCGGTCACCGAGCCATCGGGCAATTCGTAATTGAGCGCGCGCGCCAGAATGCGCGCGGTCGTGGTCTTGCCGACCCCGCGCACGCCGGTGAGGATCCAGGCCTGTGGAATACGCCCGCTCTCGAACGCGTTCGAGATGGTGCGCACCATAGCGTCCTGGCCGATCAAATCGTCGAAACTGGCGGGGCGGTATTTGCGCGCGAGCACGCGATAGCCGGTTCCGCCGGCGGGAGTATCGCCGAGGTCGAGGCCTCGACCAGGAATGTTAGCAGCTTCGCTCATCGTGCCATCCGCTTGCGCCCGCGCATGGCAGCGGGCTTGTCGCAATCGAAGCGCGGAATTTGGTGGGAGGCTGACGAGCGACCCGATCCGTGCTCGTTAGGGCTGCTTCCTTCCGGATCTGACCCGGTTGGCGAGTGGCTCGTCCACCGCCAACCTCCCGTTCCTATATCGGGCCAACGGGGGGAGAAAGCAAGCAGGCGGGCCTCAAACCCGTCATGCACGGGCTTGACCCGCGCCTCCATGAAGCGCTTCAACCTGTGGAAATCTCTCATGGATGGCCGGGTCAAGCCCGGCCATGATGGCGATGGTGGAATCGGTCTGGTCCCTCGATCCAAAACTCGCCACGGACACTGTTCCGGTCGGCGACCTCGCGCTCACGCGCGTGCTGCTTTCAAATAACGCCAATTTTCCCTGGCTGATCCTGGTGCCGCGACTGCCTGGTCTCGTCGAGATCACCGACCTCGAGCTAAACGAACAGGTCCAGCTACTGGGCGAAATCGATGCCGCGGCGCGCGTGCTTAAATCCGTCACCGAATGCGAGAAACTCAACATCGCGGCGCTCGGCAATGTCGTCGCGCAATTGCACGTGCATGTCATTGGGCGCCGGCACAGCGACGCCGCCTGGCCGAAGCCGGTGTGGGGCGCGGCAAAACCATCAGCCTATAGTCCGGCGCTGCGCGACGGGCTGATCGGCGCTCTGCGGCGCGGGCTCAAAATCACGGATCGCGAACGCGCGGAGAGATAACACGCGCACATTGCGCTTATCAATTCATCGTGCGACTTTCCGCGGCGCATGCCCCCCCGCCCCGACCTCGGCCCGAAACCCCGTCTCGGCTATATCGACAGCCGCCTTGAGCGCGCCGCCGAATGGCGCACCGACGAGGCGGCGCTGGCGCGGCTTGTGGCCGACGCCCGCGCCGGCGCCTATGTGATCGGTGGCGATCTGATCATCATGAAGAAGGGCGCGCCCCTCAACCAGCCGCTGTTCAGCATGAGCGAGGCGGGAGCGCTCGGACCCGCGACCGAAACGGTGTTCCTCGGCCATCTCGACGGCGCCGGCCGTTTCGGCTTCGGCATTGCGCCAACGGCTGCGGAAACGCTCAAGACCCGCGATGAATTCCTGGTGACCGACCTGCGCTCGATCACGGTGCAAGGCCTGGCCGATGCCGACCATTTGCCGCCAATCGCCGAAGCCAAGGCGGTGCTGCACTGGCATGCGCGCCATCGCTTCTGCCCGAATTGCGGCACGGCGACGCAAGCCGTCGATGGCGGCTGGCGGCGCGATTGCGCGAACTGCAAGACGCAGCATTTCCCGCGCACCGATCCGGTGGTGATCATGCTGCCCTTCGACGGCGGGCGCTGCCTGCTCGGGCGTTCACCGCGTTTCGTGCCGACCATGTGGTCGTGCCTGGCCGGTTTCGTCGAGCCCGGTGAATCGATCGAGGACGCTGTTCACCGCGAAACCCGCGAGGAGGCCGGCATTACCTGCGGCCGGGTCTCCTATTTCCGCTCGCAGCCCTGGCCGTTCCCGACCACGCTGATGATCGGCTGCCACGCCGAAGCGCTGAGCAGCGACATTGTGGTAGACCGCGCCGAACTCGAGGACGCCCGCTGGTTTAGCAAGGATGAGGTCGTAACCATGCTGATGCGCAAGCACACCGGCGGCTTGAGCACGCCGCCGCCGGTGGCGATCGCGCATCACATTATACGGGCCTGGGTGGAGGACGAGATCGGCTTTGACTGAACGCGCGCCGGAAAAACAAGCTCCGAAAATCCTCTGCTCCGGCATCGCGGTGCAGGACATCCTCATGCGCGTGGAGAATTTTCCCAGCGCCGGCGCCAAAATCGCAGCCTCCGAATTCATCATCACCGGCGGCGGCTGCGCGGCCAATGCAGCGGTCGCCATTGCGCGCTTAAACGGGCGAGCGGCTTTCGCCGGACCGCTCGGCGGCGCCAACGACGAGGTGAGCAACCGCATCATTACGGACTTGAACGCCGAGGGCATTGATTGCAGCGGCGCCGTGCGTGTGGACGGCGGCACCGCCTCGGTGTCACTCATTTTGCTCGACGCCGCGGGCGAGAAGACCATCGCTACGCGGCGCGGCGTTAAGCTCGGCAATGTATTGCCGGTGGATGCGCGCCAGCTGGTGGCGGATACCGACGCCGTGCTGGTGGATAACCGGTTTCCTGAATTCGTCAGCGCGGTATGCCGCGCGGCGCAGGTGCGCAAGATTCCCATCGTCATCGATCTCGATCAGGCGACCAAGGTCGACGACCCGCTGCTGGCGCTCGGCACTCATGTGGTTGCGTCGACGGAGGCCTTGCGCGGCACCACCGGCCTCGACGATCACAGCGCGGGCTTGAAGCGCCTCGCCGAACATGTCTCCGGATTCGTCGCCGTCACCGATGGGCCAAATGGACTCTATTGGCTCGATCGGGGAAACGTGCGGCACATGCCGGCATTTAAGGTGAAGGTGATCGATTCGCTTGGCGCCGGCGACGCCTTCCACGGCGGCTTCACGCTTGCTTTGGCGGAAGGGCGTGACCTCAACGACGCCATGCGCTTTGCCGGCGCCACCGCCGCGCTTAAATGCACCAAGTTCGGCGGCGCCGCGGGCGCGCCGACGCGCGCCGAGGTCGAGGCGTTTTTGGAGCGTCAGAGCTAGGGCGTGGACTCATAAACACGCAGCCAATGCCGGGATCGCCCTGGATCATTCCACCTTGATGCCAGCTGCCTTGATGATCGGCCACCACTTGTCGATCTCGGCCTTTTGATGAGCGCCCAGCGCCTCCGGCGTCTGTTGCTCGCGCGCCGGCAGCTCCTGCCCCAGCGTGGTGAGTCGCTGACGCACTGTCGGATCGGCCAGCGCGTCCACGGCCGCGGCATTAAGCTTGCGGACGATATCCTTCGGTGTGCCCTTGGGTGACCAGAGCCCGTGCCAGACCGAAATGTAGAATCCCGGCAATCCGGCTTCGTCCACAGTCGGAATATCGGGCGCGATCGCCAGCCGCGACTTTGACGTGACCGCATAGGCCTGCAGATTGCCGCCTTGTACTTGCGCTAGCGAACTCGCCGCTTGGTCGAACGCCAGATGGATTTGGCCCGAGAGCATGTCCTGCATGCGCGGCGCCGCGCCCCGATACGGCACGATCTGAATATCGGTGCCGGTGGTTTTCTGAAACAGGATGCCCGCGAGATGCGATGCGCCGCCCACGCCGGTCGTTCCCACCATGGCTTTGCCAGGATTGGCTTTCAGCCAAGCGATCAGTTCCTTGATGTCCTTTGCGGGCACGGCCTTGGCGGCAACGATCAGTTGCGGGCCGTCCGAGATCAGCGCCACGGGCTCGAAATCGGTCACCAAGTCGTAGGGCAGCGTGTAGATCGCCCCGTTGACGACGTGCGAGCCCCAGTGGCCGATGCCCAACGTATAGCCATCGCCAGCCGCGCGCGCGACCCGCCCGACACCGATGTTTCCAGCCGCGCCGGTCACGTTCTCGATGACAACTGGCTGTCCGAGCGAGACCCGCATGCGTTCGCCGAGAATACGTGCGATCGTGTCGGTCGGCCCACCCGCCGGATAGGGCACGACCATTGTGATGGGACGCGAGGGATAGGTTTGCGCCCCCGCGATTCGCGACACGATTGGGAGCGCGGCAGTCCCCGCTGCCAGATGAAGAAATTGACGGCGCGGAAGTTTCATAACGTTTCCTCTCCGAAATGCCGTGACAAGGTGGCTTCACTCGACCTTGTCAGTCAATGGCCGTTGCGGCCTTGGGCGAGGCTGCGCTATTGCGCACTTAACCGATTTAATGATGACAAGGCTTGGTTATTTCTTCGACGGACAGGGCGCACCGCAGGGCGCGCAGGCGCCGGCGAAATCTTCCGGCGAGACGGCGCGGCCGCTCGACGGGCTGGTCAGGTGGTTGCCGACGATCGCGACCAAAGCGAGCGCCACGACGGCGATGTAAATTTTCCTCATCGGGATCATGCGCTATTCCCGCGACAGGCCGAACAGCGGCCGCAACCGGATGCCGATCAGACAACCGGGCAGCGCTGCGGCGAACCACACCCAGCCATGCAATGAGCCGGAAGCAACCCCGCCGACAAAGGCGCCGATATTGCAGCCAAATCCAAGCCGCGCGCCCCACCCCATCAGCAAGCCGCCGATGCCCGCGGCCAGCAGCGATTTCAGCGGCGGCCAGGCGGTCGCGGCGAAGGGTTTGCTGGCGGCAGCCGCCGCCATGGCGCCAAACAGCATGCCAAAATCCGTGAGGCTTGAGGTGTCGGATAGGATCGACTCGGAAAGCGCGTGCTTGGGTCCCGGCCATTGCCAGAACGCAGCCTGCAAGAAATCGAAGCCGAGCGCGCTGGCGATCTTTGCGCCCCAGAGCGTGAAGCCAAAGGTCACGCTCCAGGGGTGTCCGCCGGCCGCGAATACGGCAATCGACAACAGCCCGATGGCAATGCCGCCGATCACGTAGTTGCGTGACGGCATGAAGTTGGCGCCGCGCCGCTTGGCGACGGCGACGATCAAGCCGGCCGCCAGCGCAAGACTCGCCAGCGTCACCGCCAATCCGCCCCAAGGCCCGAGATAATCCGACGCCAGAACCGGATCCACGCCGCCGAGCGCGAGCGCCGACGGCAGCGACAGACTACCGAGAACGCTGCCGATGATGAAGAACAACAGCGCGATCAGCATCCGCCCCGAACCGCCGCCCACGGTATATAGCGTGCCAGAGCCGCAGCCATTGGCGAGCTGCATGCCAATGCCGAATACGAAGGCGCCGATCAGCAGCGAAGGTCCGAGTGGCGCAATGGTGCCGCCGAAGTTTTGCTTAAGCGCGGCGGTGGGTACAATCACCGCTGCTGCAACCGCGATGACGATCAGCCCGCCGAGCAATCCGCCGGCCTCCCCGCGCGTCAGGAACCGCCGCCACGATGCCGTGTAGCTGAATTCGGCTTTCAAAAAGGCGATGCCGAGGCCGAAGCCGCCCAGGATCAGCGCCGCCGACAAAGGCTGGCCGTCGAGCAGCACCAGCGCGATCAGGATCGCGGTGGCGGCGAGCGCCAGCCCTAGAAACAACCGGTCGATGCCAACCGCAGCACCCGAGCCGGGCACCGCCATAGCCACCGTGAACATGGGAACTCCTGGAAGGGCTTTTATGATTTGCGCATGATCTTATCCGAAAACCGGTTCCCGCTTTTCGGGATCATGCGCGCTTTACGAACCGAGGCCGAGCTTCTTTTTCAGATCGTCCCACTTGGTACGCGCGGATTCAATCGGGCGGCTGGCATTGCTGGTCCATTCCACCATCGAACCGGCATAGAGCTTGGCATTCTTGCTGCCGAGCAATTCGTGCAAGACGAACCAATCGGTCGCCGCCCAGTGACCGGTGTTGCAATAGCTCACCACCGAACCGGGCTGCACATGGCTTGCGATCGTGGCCAGCTCGGCCTTTGGCTTCAGCCGGTTGGACGCGGCGTCGTAGAATTCGGCACTGTCGAGACTGAGCGCGCCAGGGATGTGACCATAGGCCGCCACGTTCGGCGCCTTCTCCTTGCCGGTGAAGAATGACGCCGGGCGCGCATCGATCAGGGTCGCGCCGCCGGACGCCTCGATTTTCTCGACCTCGGCTGCTTCCGCCAGAATACTTTTGTCGAGCGTAGCGCTGAAAATCGCCGGCGACGGCGCGTGCGCGCCGGTGTCGAGTTTAAAGCCAGCCGCCTTCCAGGCAGCCAGACCGCCGTCGAGGATCGAGACCTTGGCAATGCCGACATATTTCAGCGTCCAGTAGGTGCGCGCGGCGGAACCGAAATCGAGCACGTTCACGCCGGCCGGCACCAGGACCACGTGGCTGGTCTCGTCAATGCCGAGATCGCCGATCAACTTTTCAAGCTCCAGCGTGGTCGGCACCATGAACGGCACGTTATTGCGGGTGACGCGCCAGCCGGCTTTGTCGTAGTCGCTGTGCACGGCGCCTGGAATATGCCCCTGCGCGAAAGCCTCCGGCTTGCTGCCGTCGATGGCCGAGCGGATGTCGAGCACCACCAGGCCCCGATCGCCCCGATGGCCGTTGAGCCATTGCGCCGACACCAGCGGCTCGGCAATGGGGCCAGCATGCGCGCCCGCGGCTGAAGCGGCGAGCGCGGCACTAAACAGCATGGCCGCGCCGAGGCGTCGCAGCGCAGAGATTTGGCGGGTGGCGAAAATTTTTCTCATGAGCGTGCGTCCGGACGAAAAGCCCCGAAGGGCGCGGTGATAGATTGTACTTGAAATAGAATATTTTTCTCTATAAGACAAATGGCAGGGATAAATAAGAAAATTATTCCAAATACACGGATACTTTAGGCTACCTGTTCTAAGTTTTGAAGGAATGAGAGAATGGACGCCATCGACCGGAAGATTCTCGCCGTGGTCCAACAGGACGCCTCGCTCTCGGTTGCCGAGATCGGCACCCGCGTCGGGCTGTCGTCCACGCCGTGCTGGAAGCGGTTGCAGCGGCTGGAAGCCAACGGCGTGATCACGCGGCGGGTCGCGCTGATCGATCCGGAAAAAGTCGGCCTCGGCATCACTGTGTTCGTGTCGATCGAGACCGGCGACCATTCGCAGGACTGGCTTGCGAAGTTCGCCGAGGTGGTGGGCGCCATGCCCGAGGTGATGGAGTTCTACCGGATGGCCGGCGACGTCGATTACATGCTGCGCGTCGTGGTGCACGACATGCCGGGCTATGACACATTCTATAAAAAGCTGATCGGCACCGTGCCATTGAAGAACGTCACGTCACGCTTCGCGATGGAGCGGATCAAATCGACGACAGCGCTGCCGATTCTGTAAAGCGCGACAAACCGCGCGGCGGCTTCAAGTGCAGGTCGTGGAACCGTAGGTCGGCGGCGAAATACGCGGGCTCATATACATCTTGTCCGACAGGGTGAGTGTGCCGGTGATGTTGTAGCCTACCGTCGGCGTATAATCATACGAGGCTTCGGCGAGGATCAACATCGAATTGGCAACCGCCAGTGCCGACGGAATTGTAACCGTCCCGCTTTTAACCGTGCCGCCTCGCGTGGCGCTCCATTTCACTTTTGCAACTTTGTTCGCATCGATATTCAGACACGTCACCGTCATCTTCAGTTTGCTGGCTGGATAGGGCGACGCGATTGCGCCCGCGGCGTCGAGAATATTGGTCATGTCGCTCGTGCTGATGGTGGAAACCTGCGACGTCAGGTTGGCGAGCGCGGCGGAGACCAAACTAACCTTGCGGTCCGCGCTGACGCCTTCCGAGATTTCCACGCAGCCGAAATAAAGCCCGATCATCATCGGCGCCACAAGAGCGAATTCAACCGCCGAGACGCCGCGCTGATCGCGCGCAAGGCGTGAGATCCGTCCGATGATTGAAGTTTTCAACATGTTCCGGCCGGCCCGTAAGGTTCGTTGCGGAATACCGAGGTCGCCACCAGAAGGCGTTTGTTGCCGCTCAGATTGGACAGGCTATTGCCGAACATCGAAACGTAGATCGGCCACTGGTAATATAACGATACGACGACGATGCAGCTCGGCCCGCCAGGAATATAGTGACCTGACCTGGCTTTTTTGGACCAAGCGTTGTGAGAGAATAGCTTGGAAAGGAGCTTGGTCATGCCGAAGAAGAGGTTTGGTGCAGAGCAGATTGTGACGCTGCTTCGTCAGATTGAAGTGTCGATGGCACAGGGCAAACCTACGCC
>SHVM01000030.1 GCA_009694265.1 Pseudolabrys sp. | reverse complement strand
CATGCTGCTATTCGTCGGTCTCGGTAATTCCGGCGAACGTTATGTCGCCAATCGCCATAACGTCGGTTTCATGGCGGTGCAGGAAATCGCCAAGCGCCACAATATCGCGCCGTGGCGGCGGAAATTCCAGGGCGTCGCGGTAGAAGGCACAATCGGCGGCGAAAAGCTCCTGCTGCTGCTGCCCGGCACCTTTATGAACGAGTCGGGACGCGCGGTGGCGGAAGCGGTGCACTTCCACAAGCTCACCCTCGGCGACATCGTGGTTTTTCACGACGAGCTCGATCTTTCGCCCGGAAAGCTGCGGGTGAAGACCGGCGGGGGCAATGCCGGCCACAACGGCTTGCGCTCGATCTCCGCGCATGTCGGCAACGACTATCGTCGCGTGCGCTTCGGCATTGGGCATCCGGGCGATAAGAATCTGGTGGAGCGCTACGTGTTGCAGGACTTCGCCAAGGACGAAAAGCCTTGGGTCGAAGCGCTCTGCGACGCGGTGGCCGACAACGCCGCGCTGCTGGCTAAAAGCGAGGACGCGAGTTTTCAGAACAAAGTGCATCTCGCCATGGACGCGAAAGGTTTCAGCGACACGGCGGACGAGAATTAGGGACTAAGCGACCATGGGATTCAAATGCGGCATCGTCGGCCTGCCGAATGTCGGCAAGTCGACGCTTTTCAACGCGCTCACCCAGACGGCGGCGGCGCAGGCGGCGAATTATCCGTTCTGCACCATCGAGCCGAATGTCGGCGAGATCGCGGTCCCGGATCCGCGCCTGGACAGACTCGCGGCGCTGGGCAAGTCGGAACAGATTATTCCGACCCGCATCACCTTCGTGGATATCGCCGGCCTGGTGCGCGGCGCCTCCAAAGGCGAGGGCCTCGGCAACCAGTTTCTCGCCACCATCCGCGAGGTCGACGCCATCGTCCATGTGGTGCGTTGTTTCGTGGACGACGACATCACCCATGTCGAGAACAAGATCGATCCGCTCGCCGACATCGAGACCATCGAGACCGAGCTGATGCTGGCCGATCTCGACAGCCTGGAAAAACGCGTGGACGCGCTGGAGAAGAAAGCCAAGGGCACGGGTGAAGACGCCAAGTCAGCCAAGGAAATGCTCGATCTGGTCAACCGCTCGCTCGTTCTCTTGCGCGAGGGCAAGCCCGCGCGTCTGGTCGAGCGCAAGCCCGAGGAGGAAAAGCTGTTTCACTCGCTCGGCCTGCTGACATCGGCGCCCGTGCTCTATGCCTGCAACGTGGAAGAAGCTTCGGCGGCGAGTGGCAACGACTTTTCCCGCAAGGTTGAGCAGCGGGCGAAGGAGGAAGGCGCGGTCGCGGTGGTGATCTCGGCCAAGATCGAGTCGGAAATTGCTACACTGCCGCCGGCCGAGCGCGCGGAATTTCTCGAAGCGGTCGGCCTGAAGGAGACTGGGCTCGATCGCCTGATCCGCGCCGGCTATGCGCTGCTTCATCTGGTGACCTATTTCACCGTCGGGCCGAAAGAGACGCGGGCCTGGACCATCCATTTGGGCACCAAGGCGCCACAGGCGGCCGGCGTGATCCACTCCGATTTCGAGCAGGGCTTCATCCGCGCCGAAACCATCGGCTATGACGATTACATCGCCACCGGTGGCGAGGCAGGCGCCCGCGACGCCGGCAAAATGCGGCTGGAAGGCAAGGACTATGTGGTCGCCGATGGCGACGTGATGCATTTTCGCTTTGCCACCTGAGCATTGCTCGTTCTGCTAGGGTTGCGGCCATGTCGAAGCTCCATTGGGAAGATTTCCAACCTGGCGCGGTCGCCGTTTACGGTCCGCGGCTGGTGACGCGCGAGGAAATCGTAGCCTTCGCCGCCGAGTTCGATCCGCAGCCGATGCATCTCGACGAAGCGGCGGCGAGAGCTACCCTGCTGGGCGGTCTTGGCGCCTCCGGCTGGCATAGCTGCTGCCTGCTGATGCGGATGATCGCCGACGGTTTTATTCTCGAGTCAAGCTCGATGGGCGGGCCCGGCGTCGAAGAAGTGCGCTGGCTTGCGCCCTTGCGGCCGGGCACGCGCATCCGCATTCGTTCGACGGTGGTCGACAAGCGCGCGTCGAACAGCCGGCCGGAAATGGGGATGGTGAAGTTCCAGTTCGAGATGCTCGACGAAACGGACGTCATACTGACCACGCTCGGCACAACCTTGATGTTTGGCCGCCGCGAGCCGGGAGCGCGGCCGTGAAATATTTCGAGCAAATCCAGGTTGGCGACACTTTCGACGTTGGCCGCCACACCTTTACGGCCGGCGAGATCAAGGGATTCGCCCGCCGCTTCGATCCGCAGCTTTTCCATATGGACGAGGCGGCGGCCGAGCGCTCGCATTTCGGCGCGCTGTGCGCCTCCGGCTGGCACACCGCCGTGGCGTGGATGCGGCTGATGGTCGATCACCGTCGTGGAATGATGGAGGCCGCGCGCGCCCGTGGCGAGCCGGTCGCCGGCATCGGCCCGGCGCTCGGCTTTCGCGAATTGAAATGGCTCAAGCCGGTCTATGTCGGCGACACCGTCGCCTATATCAGCGAAGTGACCGAGCTGCGTCTGTCCGGCAGCCGGCCCGGCTTCGGCCTGATGACCATTCGCTCGACCGGCATAAACCAGAACGGCGAGCCGGTGATCTCGTTCTTGAGCACCACCTTTGTCGAATGCCGGCCGGAGCAGCCATGACCGCCCCGGCTGATAGCGCAACATCCGCCGCGCATCGCAAAAGTGACGAGCGCCGCGCCATGGGCGTGGCCTGCGGCGCGCATGCGCTGCATGACGGCTATACCGACCTCGTCTATGTGATGCTGCCGATCTGGCAGAGCGAATTCGGCCTCGGCTTTGCCGCGCTCGGGCTGATGAAGACGGTGTTTTCCGGCGCGCTCGCCAGCTTTCAGATCCCATCGGGCTTTCTGGCCGAACGCTTTGGCGCTCCCATCGTGCTGGCGCTCGGCACGGCGCTCGCCGGTCTCGGCTATTGCCTCGCCGGCTTGAGCGACGGATTCATGTTGTTAGTGGCGGCGCTGTTTGTGGCCGGGCTCGGCGCCAGCACGCAGCACCCGCTGGCGTCGTCGCTCATGGCCCATGCATTCGCCGGTCCGCGCTCGCTGCGCGCGCTCGGCACGTACAATTTCGCCGGCGACATCGGCAAGATGACGCTGCCGGCGGCGGCGTCGCTGCTATTCGTGTTGCTGCCCTGGCGCGAGGCAGTCGCACTGCTGGGCGGCATCGGCGTGCTGGCGGCGATTGTTATCTTCATCGCGATGCCGCGCTTCCGCGACGAGGCCGCCACGCCACACAAGGCCGAGGGCTCCGGACGCAAGGACGCCAGCCGGCATTATGGATTTCCGCTGCTGCTGTCGGTTGGCGTCATCGACAGCGCCACCCGCATGGCCTTCCTCACGTTTCTGCCATTCGTTCTCACGGCCAAAGGCGCCAGCCTGCCGACCGTTGGCCTCGCACTGACGCTGGTGTTTGCGGGCGGTGCCGCCGGCAAGCTGATCTGCGCCTGGATTGGCGCGCGCATCGGCGCGGTGGCAACGGTCTGGCTGACCGAGACGGTGACCGCGCTCGGTATCGTCGCGCTGCTACCGCTGTCGCTCGAAGCAGCCCTTGTGCTGCTGCCGCTGGTCGGGATCGCGCTCAACGGCACCTCGTCGGTGCTCTATGGCTCGGTGCCGGATCTGGTGGAGCCGGCGCGGCGTCAGCGCGCCTTCGGTATCTTCTATACCGGGACCATCGGCGCGGGTGCGGTGTCGCCTGCGATCTATGGCTTGCTCGGCGATGCGGTCGGCGTGCCGACCGCGCTGATTGTGGTGGCGGTCGGCGTGTTGCTGACGCTGCCGATCACGCTGGCGCTGCGGCCGGCGCTGACTAGCGCGTCTTGATTCTGACCTGCTTGACGACCGCCGACGGCAGCACGTCGAGATAGGGGCCGAGCAGGAACGCCTCGCCGAAGCCATTGCCATACATGCGGTCATGGGCGTCGATCATCGCGCGCACCGGTCGCCCGCAGGCCGCAATCGAGTCGACTATCAGATCATTGATGTCGCCCGACCGCATCTCGGCACTGTAGCGTGGATCGGCCGTGACCTTGCGCACGACGCAATCGGTACGCCCGGCGCACCAGCGGCAACAGCGCGGCGTCCTTCTGGCGCACCGACATCCGCAGCCAACTGCCCGCATCGGGCGAAGTGGGCGTTCGGGTATCAAGCGAGACATTCAATACAAGCGACAATCCGAACAGCGATTCGAGAATCATCCCTTGAGCCCCGCGAATCAGAGTCTCCAACGTTGGTATCAAGCTCCGAGTCACGCTGCACGAAAAACTTGAATCGTCCGCGCAAGAACGCAGCCGCTGTGGAGTCCGAGTCACACTGCGCGCCGGTAGAACGAAAGGAGTCCGAAACGGGCTAAGCCCGGGCGACGGTCGCTTATCGCGTCGGTATGCGAGTGCCGCAGAGCGCGCAGCTCAATGCGGTGCCGGAGCCGGCCGCCGTCGGGGTCCCAGCCGTTAAGGCCTACAAGTACATGATGGTGAACGGCCGTGTGGTGCTGGTCGACCCGGCCACCAGTGAGGTGGTGGTGGAGCTGGCCGACTAAAGTCGTGCACGATGGGCAGCGGCATGGTCCGGCGCCGCAAGCGCCGGGCCAAGGCGCTCAAATTGCCGCCCCATTTTTCGGTGTACCGCGTTTACCTTGCCGGGGCTGGGCAGACATGCACAGCCCGTAGACGCTGGATTTTCCGCGCTTTAGGGGCCATATTAGGCGCCTAGGAGCTTTGAGTTATGTCGATGATCAACTACCGCGCCCCGTCTGAATTATTTCCCAGCCGCAGCCGTAAATCGCGCCGTCCCATCGGCTACAAGCGTTTTCCGACCGCGGCGGAAGCGATCCGCTTTGCCATCGAGGAATTGCCGCCGGAATTGCTGCTCGGCGCCTATCTCGAGGTCGAAGAGAAGCGCTTCGACGGCAACGGCATCCGCCAGCTCTACGAGAGCGCGGACTATCCGCTGCCGCGCAAGGCCATAAAGCCCGCCAAAGCCGTCGCCGCCAACTGACCTGACCGCAACCGCCAATCGAGGAGCTTGGCCGATTTCCCCGCCGGCCAGGGAACTCATTCGATTATGGCGCGTTTAATCCGTCACAAACCACGCGATTTTCGCAAAATCATTGGACTCAAGCCATGGCCGACAGAAGTGCGCTCGGAGCGATCGGCCTGATGCTGGGCGCGGCCACCATGATGGTGATGATGGTCGGCGCCTTTGTGGTCACCGATCACCTGACCGGACGCCTGCAGATCGACGACGGTCTGCGCGTGATGAGCCTGCCGTCAGCCGTTCGCCGAGGCCGGAGAAAAACCCCGCCTCAGCGGGGGTTCAGTCTGGTGGGAGGAGTGTCCGAAAGCCGGAGCCGGGATTGGTCGTCGAACTCGGCCGCTTTCGAACCAGAACACTGTAAGTCTCGGCGGGTGGTATGCGGTGGTTGCCGGCTCCGCTGTACCGGCAATCCACAGGCGAAGACGGGCAAAAACCGGCGTTACCCACCGGAAATTCACATCTTGAATTTGGCTGACCCAGAACCGCCATCGCCGGCCACTTCCGGCGATGGCGCTTTGCGCAGGGTCATTTCAGCTTTCCGGCCGAGAATGGCCGCGCAGCGGCTTTCGCTAACCGCAGCGCGCGGCGATGGCCTCGTTGATATGTTCGACATCGGCATCGAGGCGGCCGAGTTCACGCTCGCGCTCCGGCCCGGTCTTGCACAACGCGGTCACCGCGCGGGCTTTCACCACTTCGAGAAAATACAGGCGGGTGGCATTGCAGATTTCCGGACCGCGCGCGGCGCCGAGGCTTTTCACACGCGCCTGCAGGGCGGCGACGCCGGCATTGGCGTCCGCGAGGTTACGGCCGCAGCCCGGCTGTTCCAGGGGCGCGGCCGGTGTCGGCGGCGCCATCAGCAGCGCCAGCGCGAAGGCGGCCGGCACGATCAGGCCGATAAAGGCCAAAAAGGCAAAGATGAAGCGTTTGAGCACGGCACGAACCCCCTGTGGTCCACCCTGTGTCGGGCGGACCGGGGGAAAGGTTCAACGCCGTCAGGCCTTCACTTCTTGCCGGGCGGATTGCCGTAGGGATTGCTGGCCGTACCCTGCATCTGCGACAGCTTGTAGGCGGACATCTGCTTGGGCTTGTCCTTGTCGGCTTTCGGCTTCTTCTTTTCCTTGACCGCTCGCGTCTGACCCTTAGCCATGGCGACCTCCCTTTAAGATTTTAGCGTCCCGTCAGCGGGCTGAATCAAAACCCACCGCGCGTCCGCCCGCAAGGGGGTTCCCGGATGGAACTTTAAGTTCCCCCCGCCGTTGTCGCTGTCGAATGCGCCCGGTTTTCCGCCTCGGATGGACCGAAGCGGCTGGGCGCTGAGGGAGCTGGTTTATGCGATATCTTGGTATGGCTGCTGCGGGCGTCTGCCTGCTGGCAATGAGCGCGAATTCGAGCGTCAATGCGGCGCCGGCCGCGGGCGGGATCGAAGCGAAATCGCCGATCGTGCTGGCGCAGGCCACGACGGCCAAAAAAGACGAGACCATCAAGCAGAAGGTCAAACGCGTCTGGCGCGACATGACCGGCTACAAGTTCTCGGTCGGCTGTCCGGCCATCATCCCGCTCTCGCGCTCGACCTGCACCGCGACCGGCAAGAACCGCGACGTAGCGCGCGCCAAGTGCCAGTCGCAGAATGTGCTGTGCAGCGTTTCGGATGTGAAATAGCTGGAAGTCGCAATGATTGAGGCGTCATGCCCGGCCTTGTGCCGGGCATCCACGTCTTTTGTGCAATAAAGCAAACCGTGGATGGCCGTGACAAGCCCGGCCATGACGAGGCAATTTGTGACAGCGCCTACGTCTTCGGCGCCGCCTTGGCGGCTTTTAATTTGTCGTCGATGCATTTGGTGACGATGTCGGCGCGCTTGTCGATATCGGCGCCGGCGCTGCTCTTTTCGGTTTTCATCCAGCATTCCGTGGCGGCGCGCGCGCGCGTCATTGGCTCTTCCGGCTTGGCCGGCTCAGCCGGTTTGGCGGCGGCCGGCTTGGCTTGTTCGGAAGGCTTGCCCGCCTCGGCGGGTTTGCCCGGCTCCGGCGGTTTTGGCGCCATCAGGGAGGCGAGCGGATCCGGATTGACACCGCCGGTCTCGCAGCCGGCCAGCAACACGCCCGCGACCGCAAGCAGAGCGAAGTCGGCTAGGTTGCGGGTTTTCAAATGTCGCATGGGCGGACTTTCAATCGAGGGCCGGGCGCAGTCTACCCGGCCCATCGCGATTCGGGCGCTCTTTCCCTCTCTTCGCATTGTGGGGAGAGGGAAAAAAGACAAGCGTCTGCGCCCGTATTCTTGGCGGCGCCAGGTACGCCGTCTTTCCCCCGCCTTCGCGGGGGCAGGCCCTTTCTCCCCCTCGACAGATCGAGGGGATGGAGCGCCAAGTGGCGCACCAGTCTTCCGTCTTGCCGTGTCCTCTTTTGAAGGACGCGGGCGCCTCTCGGCGCTCCATCGCGGCGTTTATATACCTACCTCCCCCTCTTCTTAAACCCGCCCCGCATGCCCGGCCGTCCCAGCTTCGAGCGAGGGCTGCCTGAGCGCGCCGGCTTCACCTCGTGGCTGAGCGCGATGCCCATTTCGTCCAATGACGGCTTGTGCGGGCGATCATTGCCCCCACCCCGCGCGGCTGCGCCGCGCGACCCTCCCCCGCGCGCGGGGGAGGGAGAAGAAAGATTTCGCACGGTCGGATTATCCACCACCGCCAGCTCGGTCTGCCGCAGCCGCTTGATCTCGTCGCGCAGGCGGGCGGCTTCCTCGAAGTCGAGATCGCCAGCGGCCGCGCGCATGCGCGTTTCCAGGCCGGCGATCACGGTCTCGAAATTGTGCCCGATGGTGGCGGCGTCGGCGAAATCGCCTTCGCCAAATTCGCCGCCTTGGCCGGTCGAAATCAGCACGTGGTCGCGCTCATAGACGCTGTCCATGATGTCGTGGATCGAGCGCTTGATGCTCTCCGGCGTGATGTCGTTCGCCGTGTTGTATTCGACCTGCTTTTCGCGCCGCCGATTGGTTTCGTCGATGGCGCGCTGCATCGAGCCGGTCACCTTGTCGGCATAGAGCACCACCTTGCCGTCGACATTGCGCGCGGCGCGGCCGATGGTCTGAATCAGCGATGTCTCGCTACGCAGGAAGCCTTCCTTATCCGCATCCAGTATCGCAACGAGCGCGCATTCCGGAATGTCGAGGCCCTCGCGCAGCAGATTGATGCCGATCAGCGCGTCGAAGGCGCCCAGCCGCAGATCGCGAATAATCTCGATGCGCTCCAGCGTGTCGATATCGCTGTGCATGTAGCGTACGCGAATGCCCTGCTCGTGCAGATATTCGGTGAGGTCTTCCGCCATGCGCTTCGTGAGCACCGTGACCAGCGCGCGGTAGCCGGCCAGCGCCACCTGGCGGATTTCGCCCACGAGATCGTCGACCTGCGTGCGCGCAGGGCGGATTTCCACCGGCGGATCGATCAGCCCGGTCGGGCGGATCACCTGCTCGACGAACACGCCGCGCGTCTCGTTCATTTCCCAGTCGCTCGGCGTCGCCGACACGGCCATGGTCTGCGGCCGCATGGCGTCCCATTCCTCGAAGCGCAGCGGCCGATTATCCATGCAGGAGGGCAGGCGGAAGCCGTATTCCGCCAGCGTTGCCTTGCGGCGGAAGTCGCCGCGGAACATGCCGCCGAGCTGCGGAATGGTGACGTGGCTCTCGTCGGCGAACACCAGTGCGTTGTCCGGCACATATTCGAACAAAGTCGGCGGCGGCTCGCCCGGCTTGCGGCCGGTCAGATAGCGCGAATAATTCTCGATGCCGGCGCAGGAGCCGGTGGCCTCCATCATTTCCAGATCGAAGCGCGTGCGCTGTTCCAGCCGTTGCGCTTCCAGCAGGCGGCCCGCCGCGTTGAGCTGATCGAGCCGGGTGCGCAGCTCGTGCTTGATGCCGAGCATGGCCTGGATCAGCGTCGGGCGCGGCGTGACGTAATGCGAGTTGGCGTAGACCTTGACGAATTCCAGCTCGTCGGTTTTCTGCCCGGTGAGCGGATCGAATTCGTGGATCGACTCGATCTCGTCGCCAAACAGCGACACCCGCCAGGCGCGGTCTTCGTAATGCGCCGGGAAAATATCGATCGAGTCGCCGCGCACGCGGAACGAGCCACGGAAAAAATCGGCTTGCGTACGCTTGTATTGCAGCGCCACCAGATCGGCCATTAGCTGGCGCTGGTTGATCTGGCCGCCCTGCTTCAATGTAAACGTCATGGCCGAATAGGTTTCCACCGAGCCGATGCCGTAAATACAAGAAACGGAAGCCACGATGATGACGTCGTCGCGCTCCAGAAGGGCACGAGTCGCACTGTGCCGCATGCGATCGATCTGCTCGTTGATCGAGGATTCCTTCTCGATGTAAGTGTCGGTGCGCGGGACATAGGCTTCCGGCTGGTAGTAGTCGTAATACGAGACGAAATATTCCACCGCGTTGCCGGGGAAGAACGACTTGAACTCGCCATAGAGCTGCGCCGCCAGCGTCTTGTTGGGCGCCAGCACCAGCGCCGGGCGCTGCGTCGCCTCGATCACCTTGGCCATGGTGAAGGTTTTGCCGGAACCCGTGACGCCAAGGAGCACTTGCGTGCGGTCGTTGCGCTTGACGCCTTCGACCAGTTCGCGGATCGCCAGGGGCTGGTCGCCCTTGGGCTCGAACTCGGAAGCGATGACGAACGGCCGGCCGCCTTCGGATTTTTCCGGCCGCGGCGGGCGGTGCGGCATCCAAGGCTGGGTGGTGAATTCCGGGCGGCCCTCGCGCAGCAGTTTTTCCAGCGCATCGGCGGTGGCGGCGACGCCCATTGAGGAGAGCCCGCTGCCCGGCTGCGGCAGATCGGCCTTGGGCAATCGGTATTTCGGATCGCCGCCGCGCGCGATGACCTCGGCTTCGCGCCCGGATCGCTTGTGGGGGTCAGGGCGGGTTTGGTCGCTGCCCAGCCCCAATTCCTTCGCCAGTGCCGGATCGAGCCCGCTGATCGGCGAGCCGGTGTAGTCGCTTTGCGGGGACTCGCCGAAACCTTCATTTTTCGGCGTGGATTTGCGCGCCTTATGTGCGGCGGAAAAATCGGCGCGGCGGTCGAAGGAATTATCCGGCGGCGGCTGCAGTCCGGTGCCCGAGCCGAGCCCCGCGGTGCCCTTATTGATGCCCGGATTGAGCAGATCGGCGAGCGCATCCGGCGTCGCCGAAGCGTCCGGGCGTGCGGCCTTGGCCCGCGTGGGACGGGCCGGATCTTTCGGCTTTTTCGGGGGCTTCACCATCGGCCCGAATATGGGGCGAGTCCCAACCTTAGAAAAGAGCAAGTCGAGAAAAGGGCAAGAAACCGCGAGCGGGGGCGCTAGACTATCGTCAAACGCCATAAACGCAGGGGGGGCGCGATGTCCGGGAGCAAGCTCACACGACGCACGCTGTTGGCGGGAATGGCGGCCGCGCCATTCATCGGCGGGGCCAGCGCGCAAGGTGCCTGGCCGAACCGGCCGGTGCGGGTCATGGTGCCCTATCCGCCGGCCGGCGGCGCCGACACCACCGCGCGCATCATCTTCGCCCAAGTCAGCTCCTTGCTCGGCCAGCAATTCATCATCGAAAACCGCGGCGGCGCCGGCGGCACCATCGGCGAAGCCGTGGTCGCGAAAGCCGATCCGGACGGCTACACGCTGCTGCATGACGGCACGGCGTTTTCGGTGAACGCCTCGCTCTATCCGAACCTGCCGTTCGATTACCGCAAGGATTTCGACCCGGTGTTTCTGGTCTCGCTGGTGCCTAACATCCTGGTGGTCACGCCGTCGGTGCCGGTGAAGACGGTCGCCGATGTCATTGCCTTCGCCAAGGCGGCGCCGGGCGGCATCGACATGGCGTCGTCGGGCAATGGCACGTTGCAGCATCTGTCGCTCGAAATGTTCCGCCACCGGACTGGCGTCAAGATCAGCCATGTGCCCTATCGCGGCGGCGGCATTGCGCTCAACGACGTGATCGGCGGCCAGGTGAAGTTCTTCTTCGCCAACGGCTCGTCGGCGGTCGGCCTGATCGAGGGCGGCAAGGTGAAGGCGATCGCCCACACTGGTAAAGGCCGGCTCAAAAGCCTGCCGGACATTCCTCCGGTGTCGGACACGCTGGCGGGCTTCGAGGCCTATGAATGGAACGGCGTGTTCGTGCCGCACGGCACGCCGACTGCGATCGTGAAGACGCTCAATTCCGCGCTCAACGGAGCTCTGCGCTCGGCCAGCGTCGCCGAACGCTTCGAACAGCTCAACATCGAATCCCGGCAGAACACGCCTGAAGAATTCCGCGTTTTCGTCGCCGAGCAGATGGAGCGCTGGAGCAAAGTGGTGAAGGAAGCCAATATCAAGCTGGGCTAGTTCATTGACTCCCAAACCGCCGCGCATCGCCGGGCCGGTAGCGCGGCCCAAAGCATCGCGCGAAAAACCGCCGCCCGGCGCCTGGGATACGCATGCGCATATTTTCGGGCCGGTTAAGAAATTTCCCTATACGCCGGGGCGCGGCTATACGCCGCCCGACGCGCCGGCCGAAAACTTCATTGCCCTGCTCGACCGTCTCGGGCTTGCGCGCGGCGTCATCGTGCAGGGCAATGCGCATGGCTACGACAATCGTGTTTTAATCGATGCGCTGGCGCGCTTTCCGCAGCACCTGCGCGGAGTTGCCATCACCGATACGCGCATAAAACCTGATACGTTGTGCGACTGGCACAAGGTCGGCATGCGCGGCTTGCGCTTTCATCTGTTTCCGGAAAAGCCCAGTTATGTGCGCGGCGTCGGGCTCGACGTGTTCGAAGTGTTCCGCAAGATGATGGCCGATCTCGGCTGGGTCATGCAGATCTTTTGCGACCCCCAAATGATGCAGGATGTCGCGCCGCGCTTGCGCGACATTTCACGCGAAATGCCGATGATCGTCGACCACTATATGATGCTGCCGGCCGCGCGCGGCGCGGGCGACCCGAATTTCCAGGCGCTGCTGAAGCTGGTGGGCGAGGGCCACGTGCATGTGAAAGTCTCGGCGCCCTACCGGGTGTCCACGCAATTTCCCGATTATGCCGACGCCCGCGCCCTGCATGACGCGCTGGTCGCTGCCAATCCCGAACGGCTGCTGTGGGGCACCGACTGGCCGCATTCCTCGATTGCCGCAGAGGTCATGCCAGACGACGGGCATTTGCTCGATTTGTTTATGGATTGGACGCCAGACGCAGCAACGCGGCGGCGGATTCTGGTCGAGACGCCGGACAGGTTGTTTGGGGGGGGTAGGCGTTACGCCGCCTTCTTCCACAAAACCTTCGACGCCCGCCGCGCACCCTCAACGAGCGACTGCAGCTTGAGCCAGACGATTTTGCTGTCGACCTGCACGCGGCCGGCAAAGGTGCCGAAGCCGCAATCGACGCCGGCGATGACGTTCTCGCGCCCGACCGCACCGGCGTAATTCACAATGCGGTCGGCCACCAGTTCCGGGTGCTCGACGAAATTCGAGGTCGAGTCGATCACGCCCGGAATAATGATCTTGCCGGGCGGCAGTTTCACGTTGCGCCAAATTTTCCATTCGTGCTCATGGCGCGGATTGGCGCCGGGAAACGACACCGCCTGCGGCCGCGCCGACAGCACGATGTCGATGATGTCTTTGAGCTCCACGTCGGTGTGATGCGCGGCCAGCGTCGAGCCCCAGCACACATGCATGCGCATCCTGTCGACGGGAAGATCGCGCACCGCGTAATTGAGCGCGGCGACATTGATGGCGATGATCTTGCGAAATTCAGTCAAGCTTTTGTCGAGATAGACCATGTGGCGCAGCATCGCCAGATCGGGGCAGTCGAGCTGCAAAATGAAACCGGCCTCGACAATGGCCGCATATTCGCGCCGCATCACATCGGCCAGCGCGTACACGTAAGCCTCCTCGGTCGGGTAATATTTATTTTTGAGATAGCGTGCGATCTGCCCGGGAGAGGGCGAGGTCATGAAAAATTCCTCGGCCTTGGCGTTGCTGGTCGCGGCCTTGGCGCGGTCGATGTCGGCCTGCGCCGCCGGCCAGTCGCGCCACGCGATCGGACCGTTGCAGGCCGGCCGGTGCTGGAATGGCGAGGCGAATTGCTTGAGCAGTTGCGCGAGTTCGGGAAACTCCTCGTCGCCGGTGCCCATCGGGGCCGCGCTCTCGCCCCCGTAGCCGGTGAGGCGGTCCATCACATGCACGGTGTAGTCGGTGCGGCCCTGCTCGCCGTCATTGATGATGTCGAGGCCGCTAGCGACCTGGTTGTGCACCACGCCGGCGACCGCCTCGGCGACAGCGGCGGCCAATTCGGCGCGCCGGGCGCCGGGCTTTTTCTGCTCGGCCAGCAGAAGTTCGACCACTTTGCCAGTGCGCGGCAGGCTGCCGGTATGCGTGGTGAGAATGCGATCGACGCTGCGTTTCATATTTAGAAGCCATGCACCACTTCTTTCACGTGCTCGACATCGGGCGGCGAGGCGAAACAATGGCCGACCAGCTTACGCCATTCCAGAAAATCGGCGGAGCCGCGGAAATCGACGGTGTGGTTTTCCAGCGTGTCCCACTGCACGAACAGCCGGTAGCGCGCCGGTTTTTCGTGCGAGCGTTGCAGCGTCATGCTCTTGCAGCCCTTGGCGCGCTTGAACAGCGGCGCGGCTTTCTTCACGCCGGCTTCGAAATCGTTTTCCATGCCGGGCTTGATGTCGATCTGTGCGATTTCGAGGATCATGGTGGCGGTGTCCAATGGGCGGGAGCGGCATTATGAGTGTTCAGCCGCGCACTGCAAGGGCGGCCGCCTTGCGCAAACAGGCGGGGCACAGGCAATCCTCGGCCGCGGCATCGGTCACCGGCAAACGATAAGGCTCGGCCGCGCACCAACACTCGCCGCCAAGACCGCATTCGAACGCCGCGCCGCAACGCGCGCAGGCGAGTTTTCGAGGTTTGCTTGTGGCCTGTGGCTGCATGGTTTTCTATTGCGGCTCGCCGCCGCCGATATAGCCGCCGATCTTCCAGGCGCTGCCGTCCTTGACGTAACAGAGCTGATCGTTGCCGGTCGGCGCGATCGCATCCACCGAAACAAAGCCGGCTTTTCCGGCCGGCGTGACGATGCGCACATAGGCGGCCGAGCCGCGCGTGCTCTCAGGGCTGACGCGCACGAAGGTGAGGCCGAGCTGCTCGATCACCGGCGCGTTGGCTTGCGGCGTGGCGTGCACTTCGATGCCGGCCGACACCGGATAGCCCCATTCCGATATATCGGTCTGCGTCGCCTTGAGCAGGCCGGCGAATTCCTGGGCGTTGAAAGCCGGTTCGGCCGGCGCGCAGACGGCGCCCTGGTGGCCGGGCAAGGCCGACGCGGTCGGATCGTCGGAATAACTGAACAGTATTTTCCAGCCGGCACCGTCCTTGTTGTTTAAGCCGAGCGCGGTCGCGAGATTGTCGATGCCGGATTTGCGTTTGTCGGCGCGGTTGCCGCCTTCGCGCTGCCAGAAGAAACCCTTAGCGACCACCAGAGGCGCCAAACCGGCGCGATCCTTGCGCTGGGATATTTCGCCGAGCTGTTTGCGCAGGGCGTCGAAGCCCGCATCATCCATCGGCTTGGGCGGGACGATCGCGACCGGCTCGTAGGGGGCGGGCGGTGGCGGCTGTGGTGCGCGCGGCTGGTTTTGCGCCGTTGCTGCAAGCGTGCCGGCGATCAGCAAGGCGGTAACAAAATATGCGGAAAGGACAAGACGCATGCCCGATCTTAGCATAGGCGCGGGAGGCGCAACTGACGGGACCATGACAGGTCCGCCGCCTGTGGATTGCGCGCGGCGGAGCCGCTAAACACGTCCGTCATCATCATCCAGAGAGCCCCATGCCCATCACACTGTCCTATCTGCTGCCGATCGCTTTGCTGGTCGGCTCCAATGTGTTCATGACCACCGCCTGATATTGGCACCTGCGCTACAAGGAAGTGCCGCTGGTCAGCGTCATCCTGATCAGTTGGGCGCTGGCCTTGGTCGAATATTGTATGGCGGTACCGGCCAATCGCTACGGCAGCGCCGTCTATTCGGCGGCCCAGCTCAAGACCATCCAAGAAGTCATAACGCTGCTGGTGTTCGCCGGTTTTTCCTATGCCTATCTCAAGGAGCCGCTGACCTGGAGCCAGGGCTTCGACTTCGCGCTGATCGCGGCCGGCGCGTTCTTCGTGTTTCACAAGTGGTAAGCGGCGATTAATTCGGCTTCTTCTTTTTCGGTTTTTTCTTCTTGGGCCGCGCCTCTGCCCAGAACTTTTTGGCCTCGCATTGCTTCAGCAGGCGGTCCTGCTTCGCTTGCGGCAATTCATGGAAGAATTGTATGCCCGTCAGACTTTCAATCGCTGCCACGGTCACGCGGAACCCATCCAGATAAGCCAGCATGTCGTTACCGGTGTTGTCGTGCACTCTGTTGGGAAGCAAGAAGGCGTAAACTTCGTCGCCTTTTGCGTCATAGACGATCTTGTACAGCGCGATCGGCACGCCCACGCCGTTCTTGCATTTGACGGCGGGATTGAGGTTGTGAGCCTTGCAGACCTCGGCGATTTGCGGGCCTTGAATCTTTTGCTCGCGCCCACAGCCTGCTTGCGCCGGCGTCAGCGTCACGCTGCTGGCATTGCCCTGGCGTCGGACCGGCCCGGTGATGACGTGGATTTCCTGGCGAGCAAAGGCAGCGTCGCGCACGCGGTCTTCCAGCTGGCCCCACACGCCGCCATTGAAGGGCGCAATCTGCGGCACCGCGTTGGACAGCACGAAGGTGTCCTTCATGGCCGCCGGACTGCTGTTGAAATCCTCCGAAGGCGCCATGTGACCGCGGGCAAAGCCGACCGCTTTTGGCGGGTAATCGGCATCGACGGCGCGGCCGCGCGGCGGCACACGCTTTTCCGAGGTGAAGCCTTTATTGGGCCGGCTGTTGGTCCCGCTGATCTGCCGCTTGGTGATCTTTTCAAGCACCCAGTCCGGCGTTTTGGTGATGTTGTCATGCGAGAGCGCGAAACGCGGATGACAGACAAAGGTGGTGTCGCGCGTCGCTGCATTGCGATCGGTGGGCACATCGCCGAGCGCAAGCCACAGCCCGCGGCACTTCGAAACCTTGTTGAAGACCGACGGCTTCCATTGCGCGTCGGTTTCGGCGCCTGCATAGGAGGCCGCGCTGGCGGCCAGCGCGGCGGCAAAAAGCATGGTGATGGATTTTCGCAGCATGTTCGCCCCCTGGCTTTCAGAGAGAAAATTATACAAATGCAATCATAACGAGTAATTGGGACCGCGGCGTTATTTTGCCGGCGCCAGGCGTAAAATGCGCCCCGCGCTGTTGTCGGTGAGCAGATAGAGCGCGCCATCCGGCCCTAGCCGCACATCGCGGATGCGCTCGTGCAGGCCTTGCAGCAGGCGCTCTTCCTTCACGACCTTGTCGCCCTTGATCTCAAGCCGCACGATCATCTGGAATTTCAGCACGCCGTTGATCAGGCTGCCCTTCCAGCTTTTGAACAGATCGCCGGTGATGAAGGCCATGCCCGAGGGCGCGATCGACGGCGTCCAGTGCCAAACGGAATCGTCCATGCCCGCCATCTGCGCCTTGCCGCTGCCGACCGGGCTGCCGTCGTAATTGACGCCATAGCTGACCAGCGGCCAGCCGTAATTATGTCCCGGCACGATGATGTTGATCTCGTCGCCGCCCATGGGGCCGTGCTCTTGCGCCCATAGTTTTCCGTCGGCCGGATTAATCGCGAGACCCTGCGGATTGCGGTGGCCCAGTGACCAGATTTCCGGCCGCGCGCCGGCTTTGCTCACGAACGGATTGTCCTTCGGCGCGGCGCCGTCGGGCGCGATGCGCACGATCTTGCCGAGATCGTTGTCGAGGGTCTGCGCCATGTCACGGTCGGTGAAGTGCTCGCCATTGGTGAGGAATAGATGGCCGTCGGCGCCTTGCGCGATGCGTCCGCCGAAATGACCGCCGCGCGAGGCCGGGCCGTGCTGGCGGTAGATCACTTTGACGTCCGTGAGGCCCGGCGTCCCGCCGGCGTCGAGTCTGGCGCGCGCCAGCGCGGTGCGCCCGCCGCCGTCGAATGGTTCGGCATAGGAGAAGTAGATGGTGCCGTTCTGAGCAAAGCCGCGGTCGAGCGCCACATCGAGCAAGCCGCCCTGGCTGCGCGCGAAAACTTGCGGCACGCCGGTGAGCGGGGCTGACAATTTTCCGTCGCGCGTGACGATGCGCATGCGGCCGGGCCGCTCAGACACCAGCATGCGGCCGTCGGGCAGGAAGGCGAGCGACCACGGATGCACCAGCCCGCTGGCGACGGTTTCCACGGTCACATTGCCTGCCGAGCTGGGAAAGGTTTGATTGGCCGCCTGCGCCGCGCCATTCACAGCCAGCGCGAGTGCCGTCAGCACCAGGATCAATCGCATACACCGCTCCTTCAATGCCGCTTCAACTGTGCGGCATCGCGAAGGATTCCGATAGTGCTTAGGCAATCGTCGGGTGGTGCGGGGTGTGGTCGGAGCTGTCGTGGCTTTTCGGCTTGTGGCCGGGCAGCGTCAAAATCGTCAACCCGCCCATGCCGATAAACAGCAGGCCGAGCACCAGAGCGAGGGCGAACAGGCTGCCTTCATTATCGATCACGCGGTCGGCGACACTAGCGCGCGCAATCCCGACCGATACGACGGTGGCGGCGACGATGGTGGAAATGGCGAGCGCGGCGCTGGCGATCAGGGCGGCGAGCGCGACGCTGCGGCGCTCCTGGCCGAGCGCATGGCCGGCCGGGGCGATAAAACCTGTGCCTTCAATATTGTTGCGCATGACGAGCCTCAAAAATAGCGAGGAAACTCATTACCGATCTGAAGGTAATAACGCGTGAACTGGGCGTTGGTTCGACCCGATTACGGCATAGCCGGTGATGAAACGGGGCGTTTTCGTGACAGTGGGGTTAATGAAGGGTGGACGGAAAGCGCATGATCCCGAAAGTGGGCACCGGTTTTCGGACAAGATCATGCGCAAATCAGAAAAGGGCCCATTACAGCCTATTGCGCCGCCGCGAGCCGTTCCGGCTGCCAGTCCATCGCCACATAGCCGGGTTCCGCTGCAACGCGGCCGAGCCAGTCGCGCACCGCCGGGAACCGGGTGAGTTCGAAGTCGCACTGGTCGGCCACGTGGGTGTAGGCGTAGAGCGCGATGTCGGCGATGGTGAAGCGGTTGGCGACGAAATAGGGGTTCTTGGCGAGGTGCATTTCCATCACGCCGAGCGCGCGGTAGCCTTTTTCCATCCAATCGTCGAGCGCGTGCTGTTGCAGGTCGCGCCCGCCCTTGATCAAAGCCAGCCAGAAGAACGCCACGCCGATGTTGGGGATCACGCTGTGCTGCTCGAAGAACATCCATTGCAGGGCTTCGGCCCGCTCGATGCGGTCCTCCGGCGCCAGCGTGGTGCCGCCGGCGACGTACCAGGGGATGGCGTTGGATTCGGCGAGATAGCGATTGGGCGCGACTTCCAACAGCGGAATTTGCCCGTTGGGATTCTTGGCAAGGAATTCCGGCGTGCGGCTTTCGCCTTGCAGAGTGTCGACCTCGACAAGCGTGTACGGAATACCGAGCCGGGCCAGCGCCAGGCGGACCTTGTAGCTATTGCCGGACCGCTGCATCGAATAGAGCGTGTACATTGAGGCACCCCGAAGCGTCGTCGCGTCGGATATAGCGGGCGAAGTTCGGCAATTGCGTGACCGACCCGGGTACGAAACGCCTGCCAAACCCTACCTTACGAATAAGTTATTCCGCCGCCACCCGGTGCGCGCGGGCATATTCCACCAGCGCGCCGTCGTCGACCATCTCGATCGGGGTGAAGTCGCGGTGCGCGATCCATTCCTCGCGCGTGAACTTCGTGATGTGGTTCGAGCAGGCGCACAGCGTCAGATACACGATCTTGCGCGGATAGGGCGTGATGTTGGGCGGTGAGGCGTGCACCAGATTGCCGTGGAACATCAGCACCGAGCCGGCCTTGCCCGTGGGCGCCACGATGCCGACGCCGTCGGGCCCGGCGGCCTCTCGCGCCAGTCGTGTCACGGTCTCCTTGTCGAGCGTCCATAAGGGATAAGACGTGGTGGTCTTGTCGTGACCGGCGGCGAGCACGCCCTGCTTGTGACTTTTGGGAATGATCATCAGCGCGCCGTTGATCGGCAGCACGTCGTCGAGGAAAATCGCGATGTTCATGGCGCGCGGCTCCGGCATGCCGTCGTCGCGCGCCCAGGTGCCGTAGTCTTGATGCCATTGCCAGACATCGCCCTCGAAGGCGGCCTTGGCGTTGAGCTTGAATTGATGGACGTAAACGCTTTCGCCGAACAGCTGCATCAGCGGCTCGACCAGCCGCGGATGGCGCGACATAACCTCGAATACCTTGTTAAACTTGTGCGCGGCGAAGGCGGTGCGCGGCGCGCCCGATTTCTCGCGCCAGACCTCCTTGCGGTCGAGCTTGAGGATGTTATCGGCCTCCAGGCGCAGCAGTGCGATTTCTTCCTCGGAGAAACAATTGGGGAAGAAGACGTAGCCCTGCTCGTCGAAGGCCTTGATCTGCTCTGGCGTGAGATTCATGAGCGCGCTCCCTGATCTTCGCTATTGTAGGGCGCGTGCCGAAAAACGCCACCGGTTTAGGTGGCGCCGGTTTCGCTTTTGGCGCGGCGCAGCAACAGCCCAAACGCCAGCAGCATGACGGGAACCGCCAAGGGGATCAGCGTGAATTCAGGCATCGAGCGGGCGACCAGCGGCACGATCCACAGCGCGGCCAGCACGGTTTTTTCCCACGGGCCGAAGCCGCGCCGCAATCCGTCGATGGCGAGGTAAGCGATCGCCGGCGCCAGCAGCATCAGGTCATAGTCGAGGCTATAGGGGGTCGCGAGCACGCAGCCGACGATCAGCGCCGCCGCCTTGAGCGGAAAAGCGGTGCGGCTGCGCCACAACCAGACCAGCGCGGCGGCGGCGAGAATGGTCACCGCGGCTTGCATCGCATAAGCGAGCATGACGCCGCCGCCCCACAGGCGCACCCAGGAGAATACGCTCTGGATTTTGTGCCAGCCGGTGCCGCCCTGTTCGAGCACGACCGTGCGGGTGAATTGGGTCGAGGCCAGGAACGCGGTCCATATCTCGACGCCGAAGGCCAGCGTCACCGCAAGCGCCAGCAGCGCCACGGTCACGGCGGCGGCGGCGAAAACGCGCCAGCGTCCGGTTGCGATCAGAACAAGCGGGATCAACAGCCCGAACTGCGGCTTGTAGGCCAGACAACCGATCAGTACGCCGGAGAGGATCGGCCTGTCTACGAGCATGACAAGCGCGGCACCAATGAGCGCGGCGGTCAAAAAGCCGTTGTGGCCCTGGCCCAAATTTATGAACACCGCCGGAAACGCGACTGCGAGCAGGAGCCAGAGATGATTATGAGTGCCGCCGCGTTCTCCCTTGTCATGCCCGGCCTTGTGCCGGGCATCCACGTCTTGGGCCTGCACCGAAAAGGTAGACGTGGATGGCCGGGACGAGCCCGGCCATGACGATGTGGAAAGGATCGTCCGCATCGCCCAGAGATAAAGCCCGAGCGTCACGCCCTGCCACATCAGCAGCGCAAGCCAATAAGGCATCAGCGCCAAGAGCGCGGCGAGGCCGAGAAAGAACGGCGGGTAGTGCCAGCCATAGAATGGCGTGGCGGTCCCGAAGATCGCCTGCTCGCGGGCATATTGCCGGGCGGGATCGAACGGCGCGGTGGGCTCGCCGTCCAGCACATAAGTCCCGGCGGCATAGACATTGGAGAAGTCAGTCCCGAGCGGGCGGCCGTACCGGTCGTTGCGCCCGTTTGATGTGGCGATCAGCAAGCCGGCGCCGATCACCGAGGCGGCGAGTAAGACGAGCGCGATCAGCCGCACCCGCTCGCTGGTCAGCCAGGCGCCTGAGCGCAGATTGCCAATAAATCCGGCCATTGCGCGATGGTTTAACAGCGCTCGATTAAGGGAGGGTTAGGCCATCAACAGGCTTGATGAATGCATCATTCTTTTGCGTCTTGCTGCCGCGCTTTTGGTCCATTACGACATTACATCGTTACCCGCAGACCCTGAGATTCGGAGCTTTCGATGGCCTTTCTTGCCGACCACCTCAAGCGCATCAAGCCGTCGCCCACCATTGCGGTGACCGACAAGGCGCGTGCGCTCAAAGCGGCCGGCCGCAACGTCATCGGGCTCGGCGCCGGCGAGCCGGATTTCGACACGCCCGACAACATCAAACAGGCCGCGATCAAGGCGATCGAGAGCGGGCGCGCGTCGAAATACACGCAGGTCGACGGCTTGGCCGAGTTGAAGGATGCGGTCGCCAAGAAGTTCAAGCGCGAGAACGGGCTCGACTATAAGACCTCGCAGATCACGGTCGGCGCCGGCGGCAAGCAGGTGCTGTACAACGCCTTCATGGCCACGCTGAACCCGGGCGACGAGGTGATCATCCCGGCGCCCTATTGGGTGAGCTATCCGGACATGGTTCTGCTCGCTGGCGGCACGCCGGTGCGGGTCGTCGCCACCATGGAGAGCGGCTTCAAGATCAAGCCCGAGGCGCTCGAACGCGCGATCACGCCGAAGACCAAATGGTTTCTGCTCAACTCGCCGTCGAACCCGACTGGCGCGGCCTATACGCGGGCGGAGTTGAAGGCGCTGACCGACGTGCTGGTGAAGCATCCGCATGTCCATGTCATGACCGACGACATGTACGAGCACCTCACCTATGACGACTTCGTCTTCACCACGCCGGCGCAGGTCGAGCCGTCGCTCTATGAGCGCACGCTGACCATCAACGGCACCTCGAAGGCCTATTGCATGACCGGCTGGCGCATCGGCTATGCCGGCGGACCGGAGCCGTTGATCAAGGCGATAGCGATGATCCAGTCGCAGTCGACCACCAATCCGGCGGCGGTGTCGCAATGGGCGGCGGTGGAAGCGCTCAACGGTCCGAAGGACTTCATCGCCAAACACAACAAGATTTTCAAGGAGCGGCGCGACCTCGTCGTGTCGATGCTCAACCAGGCCAACGGCATCAAGTGCCCGATGCCGGAGGGCGCCTTCTATGTCTATCCGTCCTGCGCGGGCACGATCGGCAGAACGGCCTCGACCGGCAAGAAGCTCGCGAGCGACGAGGACTTCGTCACCGAATTGCTGGAAGCCGAAGGCGTGGCGGTGGTGCAGGGTACGGCCTTTGGGCTTGGCCCCGCGTTCCGCATTTCCTATGCGACCAAGACCGAGGACCTGGAAGAAGCCTGCCGGCGCATCCAGCGTTTTTGCGGCAATTTGAAGTAGGCAGCGAATCGCTCAGTGCTTCGCTACTCTGTGTGCATAATTCTGCGCGGCCTCATTCATTTCTCTATCATTATCGGTCTACTCGCACCCGCCTCGGCGCAGGAACGCGTGACGGTGGGCACGCTACGGCAGGCCGCGGCGCAGGGCTACTTCAAAGCGGAAGGTCTCGACGTCGAGATGACGGCCTATCCGTCGGAACAGGCGGTGGTGGAAGCGCTCAGCCTCGGCGCCACGGATTTTGGCGTCACCGCCTTCGGCGCGGCGGCGTTCAATCTGGCGGCTAAGGGCGCGATCAAGGCGATTGCCGCGCAGGCGCGGCTCGATGCAGCCGACATCGCGCGCCAGGTCGAATGGTACAAGGCGCAGGGGCTGGTCGACCAAAGCGTCGACGCCCGCGCGGTAGTGGATTTGAGTTTTAATAAGTAAATCCACCCTTGCCAGTTCTGGCATTGCCTGAGACGATAGCCTGAAGGGCCGGATAGTTGGTCCCACTCCCGGCCAGTCAAGGGAGGTTGCCATGGTACAGAACGGCACAAGTCCCAATGCAATAAAAATTATGGGTCCCCGGTGCATCGCGCTGGTGGGCCCCTTCCAAAGCGGCAAGACCACGCTTCTTGAAGCAATCCTCGCCCGTACCGGCGCGATTGCGCGCCAGGGCGCGGTGGATAACGGCACCACGGTCGGCGACGCCAGCAAGGAAGCGCGCCATCACAAGATGAGCGTCGAGGCGAATTTCGCCACCACCACTTTCATGGGCGACAGCTACACTTTTATCGATTGCCCCGGCTCGATCGAATTCATCCAAGACATGCGCAACGTGCTGCCGGCGATCGACGCCGCGGTCGTGGTCTGCGAGGCTGACGAGAAAAAGGTGCCGCAACTGCAATTGATTTTGCGCCAGCTGGAAGACCAGAACATTCCGCATTTCCTGTTCCTCAACAAGATCGACAAGGCCGACAAGCGCGTGCGCGAAACGATCAAGCTGTTGCAGCCGGCGTCGCGCGTGCCTTTGCTGCTGCGCCAGATTCCGATCTGGAAAAACGACATCATCGCCGGCTTCGTCGATCTCGCGCTCGAGCGCGCCTATGTCTACAAGGAACACGCGGCATCGGAAATCGTCGAGCTCAAGGGTGAGGATCTCGACCGCAAGAAGGAAGCGCGCTTCACCATGCTGGAGACGCTGGCCGATCACGACGACCAGCTCATGGAGCAATTGCTCGAGGACATCGAGCCGCCGCGCGACAAGATATTCGACGATCTGGCCAAGGAATTGCGCGAGCGCATTGTGTGTCCGGTGCTGCTCGGCGCCGCTATCCGCAGCAACGGCGTGTTGCGCCTGCTCAAGGCGCTGCGCCATGAGGCGCCGACGATCGCGGAAACCGTCGCGCGCCTCGGCATCAAGGCCGGAGCCGAGGCGGTGGCGCTGGTGCTCAAGACCTTTCACACCACCCACGGCGGCAAAATGTCGGTCGCACGCTTGTTGGCAGGCGCCGCCGGCGATGGCGCCAGTTTCAACACGCCGTTGGCCGAAGCCGGGCGCGCGTCCGCCGTGTTCAAGCTGATGGGCCAGCATTTCGAGAAGCGCGGCCAGGCCGTGGCCGGCGAGACCGTCGCGTTCGGCAAGCTCGATCATGCCAGGACCGGCGACACGCTGTCGTCCGGCAAACAGGCGCATGCCGCGCTCATCGAGGTGAAGCTCTACGCGCCGGTGCTCGCGGTTGCGGTGCAGGCGAAGGAGCGCAAGGACGACGTCAAGCTTGGGCAAGCCTTCAGCAAGCTCACCGAGGAAGATCCCTCGCTCTCGGTTGAGCACAACGCCGAAAGCCACGAGGTGGTGATCTGGGGCCAGGGCGAGATGCACTTGCGCGTGGCGGCCGAGCGGCTGGCTGAGCGTTATGCGGTGCCGGTCTCGACGCGGCCGCCGAGCGTTGGCTATCGCGAGACCATTAAAAAGCCGATCACCATCCGTGGCCGGCACAAGAAACAGTCCGGCGGCCACGGCCAGTTCGGCGACGTGGTGGTGGAGATCAAGCCGCTGCCGCGCAGTTCCGGCTTCAAGTTCGAGGACAAGATCGCCGGCGGCGTGGTACCGCGCAATTACATTCCGGCAGTGGAGGAGGGCGTTGTCGACGGCCTCAAGCACGGGCCGCTCGGTTTCCCGGTGGTCGATGTGGCGGTGGCGCTGATCGACGGCTCCTACCACACGGTGGATTCATCCGACATGGCGTTCCGCATTGCCGGCCGCATCGCCATGGTGGAAGGGCTGTTGCAATGCCAGCCGGTGCTGCTGGAGCCGATCCATCTGGTCGAGATCGTCTGCCCGACCGATGCGACCGCCAAGATGAACGCCATCCTGTCCGGCCGGCGCGGGCATATTCTGGGCTTCGACACCCGCGAGGGCTGGCCGGGCTGGGACATGGTGCGCGCGCAGATGGCGGAAGCCGAAATTGGCGACCTCATCATCGAGGTGCGCTCGGCCACCGCTGGCGTTGGCAGCTTCGTGTTCAAGTTCGACCACATGGCCGAACTCACCGGCCGCGCGGCGGACCAGATCATCGCGGCGAAAAAGGCGGCGGCGTAGTTTCTTTCTTCCCTCCCCCTATGGGAGAGGGTGCCCGAGCCAACGGGTCCGCGCGAAGCGCGGCCCGATGACAGGCTCTGCGAGGGCGGCTGTGGGCGTAACTTACGGCAGTTTTTCTCCGGCTTCCACCGCGGCCAGCTTGTCGCGCCAGTCCTTGCGCTTGAGCATAAAAGTGACGGCGGACATTGCCAGTAGGACCACGCACACGATCAGCAGCCCGAGCGCGATCGGCCGGGTGAAGAAGATGAAATAATTGCCGTTCGACATGATCAGCGATTGGCGCAGGCTCTGCTCGAAAATCGGCGCGATCACGAGGCCGAGCACCAGCGGCGCCGGATCGAAATTGAATTTGCGCAAGCCGTAACCGATCACGCCCATGATCAGCATGATGTAGACATCGACGATCGAGTGGCTCACCTCGTAGACGCCGATGATGCAGAACATGATGATCAGCGGATAGAGATAGCTGTAGGGAATTCGCAGCACGGTCACGAACACGCTCACCAGCGGCAGGTTGAGCGCCAGCAGCATCAGATTGCCGACATACATCGAGGCGACAAAGCCCCAGAACAGGTCGGGGTGATCGGTGACGAGCTGCGGTCCGGCCGGAACGCCATGGATCATGAGCGCGCCGATCAGCACCGCGGTGATCGGCCCGGTGGGAATGCCGAGCGACAGCATGGGCACGAATGCGCCGGTCGAAGCGGCGTTGTTCGCCGATTCCGGACCGGCGACGCCGGCGACCGCGCCCTTGCCGAATTCCTCCGGATGCTTGGAGACGCGCTTTTCCAGCGCGTAGGAGAGGAAGCTGGAAATGATGTGCGCGGAGCCCGGAATAATGCCGATGATGAAGCCGAGCACGCTACCGCGCGTGATCGGCATGATGGATTCGCGCCATTCCTTCCGGTTTGGCAGCAGCTCACGGAATTTCGGCGAGATCACCTCGCCCACCACCTTGTGACTCGGTGTCGACAGGATCTCGCCCAGTCCGAACAGGCCGACCGCCACCGGCACGATGCCGATGCCGTCGCCAAGCTCGGCGAGGTCGAAGCTGTAGCGGAAATGGCCGGTCATGTTGTCGATGCCGATCATGCCGAGCAGCAACCCGATGCAGGCCATCAGCAGCGTGCGCACCAGCGAGGTCGACGACATATAGGCGAGGAAGATCAGGCCGAGGATCAGCAGGGCGGTGTATTCCGGCGGGCCGAACCTCAAGGCGATGGTCGCGAGCGGTGGCGCGACCAGCGTCAGCATGATCACGCCAAACGTACCGGCGACGAAAGATCCCACAGCGGCGATACAGAGCGCGGCGCCGGCACGGCCTTTCCTGGCCATGGCGTTGCCGTCGATACAGGTCATGACCGACGAGGCCTCGCCGGGAATGCGCATCAGGATCGACGTGGTGGAGCCGCCATATTGCGAGCCGTAATAAATGCCCGCGAGCATGATCACCGCCTGCGTGGCGTTGAGCCCGAAGGTTACCGGCAGCAGGATCGAGATACCCGAAAGTGGGCCGATGCCCGGCAGCACGCCGACCAGGGTGCCGACCAGACAGCCGAGAAAGGCGTACCAGAGATTGTCGGGCTGGAAGGCGATGGTAAATCCATGCGCCAGACTGAGGAGGGTGCTTTCC
>SHVM01000119.1 GCA_009694265.1 Pseudolabrys sp. | reverse complement strand
GATCTCGACGCTAAGTTCTGCTGGAAATCATCTCCGCTTTCGCTGGCCGCGCTCAGCTAAAGGAAAATAAGAATGCTGTTTGGTCCCTGCGCAGAAGGCCCGGTCGCGCCGTTTCTATCGTCGGTTGCGAGCACGCTCTGCGCCGGCGGCGCCGGTTTTGTCTCGGCGGTGATCGCCACGCTCGCCGCCGGCGCCAAGACGGCGCCCGCGAAAACGCTTGGCAAAGCGGTGCCGCAGGTTGACCGGCTGGCGGTGCGCATGGTCACCGACAATATCGTGATCCAGTTCTTGCTCAATGAGCAGCGCGACGGCCTCACCATCGAGCGCAAGAGCGGCAATACCAGCCCCGACAAGCCGCCGCGCGCGATCCTCAACGGCGAATGGGGTCTCGCCATGCATGCTCAATCGCATCGCGGTACCGAGGAACGCAACGTGATGATCGACTTCGGCTACACGCCGGAAGTCCTGCTCAACAACATGGATATCCTCAAGATCGATGCGTCGCTTTACGACGCCATCGTGCTCAGCCACGGCCATTACGATCATTTCGGCGGCATGGTCGGGTTTCTCAAAGCCACCAAGGGCAAGCTCAAAAGCAAAATCCCGTTTTATGTCGGCGGCGAGGATTGCTTCTGCATCCGCCGCAATCCCGGCGGCAATTTCGGCGCGCTCGACCGCAAGGCGATCCTCGACGCCGATCTCATGTTGATGATGGCCAGTGAGCCGGCGGTTGTCGCCGATCATGCCTTCACCACCGGCCGCATCGGGCAGACTTCGTTCGAGACGCCGTTGCGGGCGACCGATGAGATCGTCGGCATATTCGACGGCTTCGGCTGCTTCCCGGAGAAAATGCCGACGGCGAAAAACACCGGCGGCTACATGCCCGACGATTTCGAGCACGAGCTCGCCACCATCTACATGGTCAAGGGCAAGGGTCTGGTGGTGCTCACCTCATGCAGCCATCGCGGCGTGATCAACACCGTGCGCCAGGCGATGGCGGCCTCCGGCGTCGACAAGGTGCATGCCGTCATCGGCGGCTTCCACGTCGTGCCGCCGCTCGGCGACGACTACATCAACAAGACCATCGAGGAATTCCGCGGCATCGATCCGGATTATCTGATCACGGGCCATTGCACCGGCGATCGCTTCTACGATCTGGCGCGCGTCGCGCTCGGCGACAAGGTGATCCATTCGGCGGTCGGCATGCGTTTCGTGTTCGGGGCGGGCTAGGGCGTAAAAAACCGCGAGCTTGTTGAAGGCCGCATCACAATTCAATTCGTGAGGGCCTCGCGCTTGCTCTAGGAATCCTTTTCGGGGTCACGCATCGTCCAGGGACCTTTGCGGCGGATCACGACAACATAGTAGATGAGCGAGAGCACGATGATGACCGCGTTGGCGATCAGGCTTGGCTGGCCTACGGCCGGATCCATTGCGCTGGTGTAAAAAACATAGGCCAGCGCCAGCAATCCGATCACCGGCAAGAATGGGTAGAGCGGCATGCGATAGGCCGCATGACGGCTCGCGCCCGAGCGGCGGCCCACAATTGCGGCGATACACATGATTGCATAGACGATTGCGATTGACGTGCCGGTGACGACCAGCAGCAGCTGCAGGCCGAGAAAGCACGCGGCCATCGAAAAGATGCCGGCGGCGAGCGTCGCGATCCAGGGCGAGTTGAAGCGGTCATGCGTGACCATGAAGGCATTGTTGATACGCGGGTGCCAGGCGACATCGCGGCCCGTGCTGTAGAAAAAGCGCGCATTCTGCATCACGGTCGCCAGCACGGCGTTGAAGATGGCCAGTGCCACGCTCAGGCTGATGGCGATGCTGAACCAGCGGCCGCCCGTTGCGGCGACGAAATCGCTGAATGGGTTTTGCGAGGCGAGCAGTGCTTTGAGGTCGGGCGCACCGATGAGAACCGCAGTCACGGGCACAAGCTCTGCGATAACCGTGATGACCAGCGCCCAAAGGATGGTTCGTGCGACCACGCGCGGCGCCTCGTGCGTCTCTTCCGCGAAATAGACCGCGGCGCTATAGCCGTAATAAGCGAAAATGGCGACCGACGTCGCCAGTCCAATCATGGCCAGCGGCGTCGCTTGCAGCGCCTGGTCGCTAACAACGACCGGATGCGCAACGATCTCCCATAGCGAGCGCTGGGCGTTCCAAAAGCCAAGGCCTGCGAGCGCGGTCAGCGCCAGCAACTCAAGCAGCAGAAAGACGCCCGTGACCCAGGCATTGGTGCGGATATGCAGGATGCCCAGCAGCGTCGTCACGGCTATGATCGCGATGGCGACAGCCGTCTGATCGAGTCCGGGAATGACAACGGCGATGTAGTCGCTCGCACCGAGCGCAAGCACGGCCGGCGAGAGCATGCTGCCCGCCACCGTGAGGCCCAGGGCCGCAAAGCCGAAGCTGTGGCCGACCGCACGGCCCACGATGGAATATTCGCCGCCCGCGATCGGATACGCGGACGAAAGTTCGGCATAGACATAGGCAATAGGCACGGCGAGAAGGGCTGCGGCCAACATGCTGAGGAACGCGCCGCTCCCCGCCTGCGCGATCACGCCCGGCACAATCACGAACACGGACGAAGCAGGCGTGATGGCGGATAGGGTCAGCAGCAGCACGCCGATGATGCGCATGCTGCGCTTCAACGCGCGGGGCTTTTGTTGGCTCGTCAAGCTTGCCCCGGCATCGTGTGATCCACCCCAATCGAAGGGCCCAAGTGTGATGTTAGTTTAGCATGGGTCAATATCGGCCATGAATTGGCGGCTGGAATCCACAGGACTTTACGTCATGCCGTGCATGCGTCTTTGGGGTGGTGGCGCGGACCATGCCCGCACCTAAAAACAAAAGCGCGGGCTTGTTGAAGGCCCGCGCCACCACTCAATTCGTGAAAGCCTGACGGCTTAGAAACGCGGCGGGCCGCCGCGGCCGCGGCCACCGCCGCCGGGACCACCAGCGCCACCAGGCCTGGCGGCGCCGGGAACGATGCGCGGCTTCATGGGAAGCAGGCCTTCGCGCTGCATTTTCTTGCGCGCGAGCTTGCGGGCCCGGCGGATCGCTTCTGCCTTTTCCCGCGCCTTCTTTTCCGATGGTTTTTCGTAATGGCCGCGGAGCTTCATCTCGCGGAAAATGCCCTCACGCTGCATCTTTTTCTTCAGCGCCTTGAGGGCCTGATCGACATTGTTGTCGCGAACGAGAACTTGCACGCTTGCTCCTTCGTTGGTGGCTCGGAAGGGTTTTATGTAAAAAGCCCTACAACCGCAGGGCCTTTGAGTCGGGCGGCGATAGCAGAAAAGGGATTAAGAGTCCATTGGAACGAGGCTGATCGGCCCGTTCCATGGGCCTTTTCCATATGGGGGCAGGGTTAGCGGGCGACTGAACGAGCGCTACCCACAATGCTATTTGGCTCCCGCATGGCCTAGATAGTATGGTGTCTAAGGGCTATTTCTCCTCACTCAAACTGAAAACGGACCCGGCTGTGGATGCTCCAATGTCAGAACGCCTTGCCGTGAAGCATCCTCTTGGCGCCGCTCTTGGCGCCCTGGTCGCCGAGGGTAAGACCAAAAAGATCCATCTGGTCAAAGGCAGTTCCGATCTGGTGATGGTTGTCGCCAAGGACGACATCACGGCCGGCGATGGCGCAAAACACGACATCATCCCGGACAAGGGACAGCTCGCCACCGCGACCACCTCCAACGTCTTTCGTCTGCTGAAAGCATGCGGCCTGCCGGTCGCCTTCACGGAACAAGACAGTGCGATTTCGTTTTCCGCGCCGAAGTGCGAGATGCTGCCCTATGAGGTGGTGGTCCGGCGCGAAGCCCACGGCTCGTATTTGAAGCGTAATCCGCACCTCGCCAAGGGGCAGCTGTTTCCGCAAGCGATCGTCGAGTTCTATCTCAAGACCAAGGACAAGAACTGGAAGGGCAAGCCGCTGATTTGCGACGACCCGCTGATCGTTTATGCGCAAGAGGCCAAGCAGATCAGACTGTTCAATCCGGCCAAGCCCATGCAAGGGCAGGAGCCCTTTCTTGTCCTGCCGCAGTCGGACGTGTTTGGCCGCGCCGACGAATGGAAATTTTGCCTCGATATGGCGCGCATCGCACGCCAGGCTTTCCTCGTGCTTGAGAAGGCCTGGCAACTCGAAGGCGGTACGCTGGTCGATCTCAAGGTTGAGTTCGGATTCGATTCCAAAGGCAACCTGTTGCTGGCGGACGTCATCGACAACGATTCTTGGCGCGTGATCGAGAGCGGCGCCTATATCGACAAGCAGGTCTATCGCGACGGCGGCGCGCTCGACGACGTGGCCGCCAAGTACCGGCACGTCGCGGATGTCACCGGCCGTTTCCACGTGCCGCGCCAGCGGATCGTTCTCTGGCGCGGCTCGGAGAAGGACAAGACGGAAGCTTTCTCCGAAGCGCTCGGTGAGCTCGCCGACTTGATGACCGTGGTGACCTGCTCGGTGCACAAGGAGCCGGTGGCGGCCGCCGGCATTCTGCATCGCATGGTGCAGGAGATCCCGGACTGCGTAATCATCGCCTATATCGGGCGTTCGAACGGCGCCGGGCCGACGCTGTCGGCCATGTCGACGGTGCCCGTCATCACGGTACCGGCCAGCATCAAGGAGTTTCCCGACGATCTCTGGTCGTCGTTGCGCGCGCCCAGCGCGGTTCCGGTCATGACGGTGCTTGAGCCTGCCAACGCGGTTCTCGCCGCTTTGCAGATCCTCTCCGGCCGCAATCCCCGTCTCTATGCCCATGTGCGCGGCGAGATCGAAAACCGGACGGTCAATACGATCGCGCTCTGATCGGAGCGGGATGGCGCCGGCCCAGGGGGCCTATTCGCGAAGGAAGCGTGCGTGGCCTTAGACAAGCCCGATCAGCCGAGAACCGGCAACCCTGCTATGGGACCGGCCGCCCTGTTGCGCGCGGAAGTCGAGCGGCTCAAGGCCGACTTGATCAAGGCGGAATGGAAGATTGCCGAGCTTGAGGCGCGCGCCGACATCGATCCGCTGCTCGATATCTTCAACCGGCGCGGCTTTGAGCGCGAACTGGCCCGCTCGCTTGCCTATGTGAAGCGCTACCGCACCGCGGCGGTGCTGGTCTATATCGACCTCG
>SHVM01000029.1 GCA_009694265.1 Pseudolabrys sp. | reverse complement strand
CACAAACCGCTCGGCATCCATCGTATCGCTTTCATACCGCAAGCCCTCGCGCCTATACTGTCGCCGAGTGATTTCGGTCCAGGCCATCGTGCTCTCCTTCGAATCGATCCAATCCGAAGGAATCACAACTGGCTGAAATCACTCAGCTTTTTTTTCAGTCAGACACTAAGATGGGCGGCCGCCCGAAATTAGCGACTATACACTAATGATTGCCCCCGATCTTGCGACTGCGATTTCAGAATTGCGCGGCCTGATCGCGGGCGCGCAATCGATTATCCCGTTTACCGGGGCGGGCATATCCACCGAATGCGGCATCCCGGATTTCCGCTCGCCCGGTGGCCTGTGGACCAAGAACCGGCCGATACCGTTCGATGATTTCATGACCAGCAGCGAGATGCGAACCGAGTCCTGGCGGCAGCGCTTCGTCCTGGAAGAGAGTTTCGCCCAGGCGCAGCCGGGACGCGGTCATCGGGCGCTCGCAACACTCTACCATGCCGGCAAAATCCCGGCGCTGGTGACCCAGAATATCGACAATCTCCATCAGGCTTCCGGCATTCCGCCGCAAGATATCGTCGAGTTGCACGGCAATACCACCTACGCGCTGTGTCTTGCGTGCGCTACCCGCTACGAATTGTCCTGGGTGAGAGAAAAATTCGAGGCCAACGGCCAGCACGCGCCGGATTGTACCTGCGGCGGGTATATCAAGACCGCCACCGTGTCGTTCGGTCAGGCTATGCCGGCCGAGGCGATGCAGCGCGCCGAGGAATTGACCAAGCGTTGCGATCTGTTTGTTGCCGTCGGCTCGTCATTGGTGGTGTGGCCGGCCGCGGGATTTCCGCTGATGGCCAAACGCAATGGCGCGGCCCTCGTCATCGTCAATCGCGAGTCGACCGAGTTCGACGAGCTGGCCGATCTGGTGGTGCGCCATGACATCGGCGACGTGTTCGCACCCTTCATCGGAAACTGATTCGCAAGGGTTTCTGCTGTGTACAGACCTGTGCGCAAGCACATTTTGCACTTTGCGGTTCAGGGGCCGGTGTTATCTTCAATCCACAGATTCGTCGAAGCGCTCAGCAAGAGGCGCCCAACACGTGGCGGGTCGTGGTGTCGGACGGGGTTGGATCGAAAATGCCAGGGACAAATTTCCGCCCCGGAACAGTACGAGAACTCGTCGATGGCACGGGTACCGACCTCGTTGAACTGACTGGCGTCATCAAATGGTTCGACGTCGCCAAGGGATTTGGCTTCATCGTTCCTGACAACGGCATGCCGGACATCCTGCTGCATGTGACCTGCCTGCGCCGCGACGGCTTTCAGACCGCCTATGAAGGCGCACGGATTGTGGTCGAAGCGTCGCAACGCCCCAAAGGCTTGCAGGCCTTCCGTATCGTGTCGATGGATGAGTCGACCGCGTTGCATCCGGCGCAAATGCCGCCGCCGCGGACCCATGTCACGGTAACGCCCACCAGCGGGCTCGAGCGCGCCCAGGTCAAGTGGTTTAACCGCTTGCGCGGCTTCGGATTTCTCATCCGGGGCGAGGGCACGCCCGACATCTTCGTGCACATGGAAACGCTGCGCCGCTACGGCTTGGCCGAGCTCCGCCCCGGTCAGACCGTGCTGGTGCGCTTTGGGCTTGGGCCGAAGGGCCTGATGGCCGCCGAGGTGCACCCGGACGGTGGACCGCTCGGTTTGGCGTCGCACTAAGGTTTGGCGTCGCACCGATCCCTCGCCAGCTTCTGCCGTCACATTCTGCCGATTTTCCCATTGCCGCTCGGCGTTTGGCCGCGTAAAGGCGAGCGCATGCGCGCCTTGCGGTGGACCGCCTTCATTCTTTTCGGCTTGCTCGTCGCCGCCGGCCCGGTCCGGCCGGCAAATCCGCAAACTCGCCAGCAGACGCTTGAAATCGCCGGCAAGACCGGCGTGCACGTGTTTTCGGTCGAAATTGCCGAAAACGATGCCGAACGGGCGAAAGGCCTGATGTATCGGAATGAATTGTCGGAAGGGAAGGGCATGCTGTTCGATTTCAAGCGCGAGCAGGATGTCTCCATGTGGATGCAGAACACCTATATCCCGCTCGACATGCTGTTTATCCGTGGCGACGGCCGGATCCTGACTATCGCCGAGAACACCGAGCCGATGTCGACGTGGATCGTCTCCTCCGGGGGAGCGGTGCGCGCGGTGCTTGAAGTGATCGGCGGAACCGTCCGCAAGCTCGGCATCGCGCCTGGCGATCGCGTCGCCCACCCGATCTTCAAAGGCCGATAGACCTTATCCGGCGAAGCGTGTACCAACCCGAAATACGCCGTTCCGGCGGGGCATAGCGCAGTCTGGTAGCGCGTCTGGTTTGGGACCAGAAGGTCGCAGGTTCGAATCCTGCTGCCCCGACCACTTTTCCAAAATGCTCAGGCGGGCGGGACCGGTTCAGCCCGCATGTTCTTCGTCGCAGCGCGCGATGAACTCAGCAATCCGTTCGATCGTGTCGGCTTCCGCCAGCAGGGGCGCATGGCCCTGATCGGGCACCTCAAAGGTGTCGAGCGCCGGATGGTGCTCCCGCATGGTCTCGACCGTTGCGGCTGACAGGATGTCGGAATTGGCGCCGCGGATGACCATGACCGGCACGTTGCGGAGGGTGTCAAATTGCGCCCATAGCGGCGGCAACGGGTGCTCGAAGTCGATGCCTTCCATCGTCTTCGCCAGCTTAACGTCGTAGGTCGGCACCAGGGCGCCATTCTCCTGGCGGAACGTGTGGCGCGCACTGGCCAGCCAATCCTGCGCGGTGAGCTTGGGGAATTGCGCGTCGAACAGGCGGCGCAGGATATCGGCGCCTTCCTCGAAACTTCGCGGCTGCGGCAGCTTGCCGACATAGCCCTTGATCCGCATCAGGCCCTTCGGCTCGATAACAGGACCGATATCGTTGAGCACGACACCGGCGATCGCGGTCGGCCGCATGGCGGCAAGCAGCATGGCGAGAATGCCGCCGCGCGAGGTGCCGATGAAAATCGCCGGCATGCAAGCGAGCGCGGTGACGGCCGCCAAGACATCGGCCAGCTCGGTCTGGATCGAATAATTCGCCGGATTGCGGTCATATTCGGACAGGCCGCGGCCACGGTAGTCGAGCGCGACGACGCGGCGATGTTGAGCGAGCTCTATTGCCAGGATGTCGAAATCGGCCACCGTGCGGGCCAGCCCCGGCAGGCAGACGACCGGCAGCCGCCACTCGCTGCGCCGGCCATGCAATCGCGCATGCAGCCGCAAGCCGTCGGGCGCGGAGATGAAGGTGCTGATGGCGGTGGCAACGTCGAGCATGCGCGGCAGGGTGGCGGATTGCGTATCTTAAATCAATTCGTCCCGCCGCGCTTGAGATCGGCCTCGATCAACAGCTTGGTGCCGCCGCCGAAGCGGGCGCGATAGACCTGCAGATTTTCCATGATCCGCTGCACGTAATTGCGCGTCTCGGCGATCGGGATGCGTTCGGCCCAATCGACCGGATCGACCTTGGGATCGCGTGGATCGCCATAGGCGGCGATCCACTGCCGCACGCGGCCACGGCCGGCATTGTAGCCGGCGAAGGTGAGCGGATATGAACCATTATAGGTGCCGAGCAGCATGGCGAGTTCGGCGGCGCCCATCTGCATATTGTAGACCGGATCGCTGAGTAGGCGGGCAAGGTTATAGGGCGCCTTGTAACGCTTGGCGGTGTCCTGCGCCGCCGCCGGTGTCACTTGCATGAATCCCATGGCTTTGGCGGTCGAGACGACCTTCTGATTGAAGTGGCTCTCCTGGCGCGCGATCGAATAGATCACCGCCGGCTCGACCGGCGGGGCAATCGCCGTATACTCCGGCAGGCCGACGATCGGATAGGCGTAGTAATCCAGCGGCAAGCCGCGCCCGAGCGCTCCCTTGCCGAGCAGCAACATGGAGCGGCCGTCGCCATGTTTTGCGGCGGCTTCGCCCAGCATGGCCATGCCGGCGATGTCGGTGCCGCTTTCGCCGATCTCGGCAAAGATCGACGCCAGCATGTCGCGCTCGTCCAGCGCATAGAGAATTTCCGCCGCCCGCACGACTTCGAGATTGCTCAGGACACTCTGCTCCTCCGCCGTGAACGACGGCGGTCCGACCAGGCCCAGATCTGTGAAGCCGAGCCGCGCGCGTGCGAGCTGCCCGTAATAGGTCGCGGTGTGCTTGCCTGCCGTTTCGTAATAGGTCTTGGCTTGCGCACGCTGGCCCATGGCCTCGGCCGCGCGCCCCTGCCAATAACCGCCGCGCGCCAGCGCATGCGGATTGATGGCGCCTTCGTTGATATGAGCGAAATGGCCGGCGGCGGTGGCCGGATCGTGCAGGAAGCGCAATGCGATCCAGCCGGCGGTGAAATGCTGGTCGACGCGGTAGTTGCCGTGCGGCGGCGAGACCGCCTCGCGCGCCACACGATAGGCGGTTGGCGCGTCGTGCTCGTCGAGCAGCTTGCGCACCAGCAGGCGCCGTTCCATCCACCATTGGTCGAGATCGATCAGGGCTTCCGGATTCTTGGGCGCGGTCAATATCAGCTTGCCGGCTTCTTCAGGTTTGCCAGCTTTGCGAAGCCACTGCACGCGCGCGAAGATGTAGCCGGCATCGGAGCGCGCGGCCGCCGGGACCGCGTCGAGCAGCGCCTTGGCGTTGCCGGCTTTCTTGATCACCGCCGCGCGGGCGCGAGCGATCGCCAAATCGTTGCCGCCGAGGCGTTCGGCTGTGCGCAGGCCGGCCGTGACATCGTCGAGATAGAAACGCTGTTCCATGCGCGTCTTGTGATCGACGCGGCTGAGCAGATCGCCGAACATCTCGATGACTTTTTTCTCGACATCGATGCTGGCATTGTCGTGGCCCCAGGCGTGGCGCACCAGCGCCTGCGCGCCGGCGCGATCGCCCTGGGCGAGCAAAGCACGCGCCAGCACATAGCGGCCCTTGGCGGTGGTCGGCTGACTGCCGGCAAAGAAGGTGCGCACCGTGCCGTCGTCGAGTTTGTCGTTCCACAACGCGTTCTCGGCGCGGCGGCGGAACAGCGGCGAGTGCGGCCAGGCCGGATTGTCTTTCACGAAGGCGGCGTAGCGCTGGAACGATGGCTTGGTGTTGTCGCTTTTGAGGATCAGCCATTCGGCGAGCTTGCGGGCGACCGGATCGGTGATCGATTTTTCTGCGACATCGCTGACCACTTCGTTGCCCTTGCGCGTGGCGTCGATCACTTGCCTGACCAGCGCGATATCGGCGGCCGAGGTGGCCGTTGTGGGCGCGATGGCGAATGGACCGGCGGCCGGACGCAGCAGCGGCTTGAAGGTCGCGTGGCTGGCAAACAGCGCGCCGCGCAAACCCACATTGGCCTGCGCGAAGGCATTCAAGCCGTCATTCTTGCCGTCAGCTGCCGGACGTTTGGCGGGCAGCTGGACCGTGCGTGCCGCCGGCTCGAGGGTCTCTTTGGCCAGTGCCGGGATGGCAAGTTTTTTGGCGGAACCGATGGCCGGCCGCGGCTTCGGCAGGGGAACTTTTTTGGGCGCGGCCAAGGCAGGCTGGGCGGTCAACATGACCGCCGCCGCCAGCGCCAGGGATAAACCCAGGCTGTTCAGATTAATCAAGTTCATTCAATAACTTACCCGGTATCGGTGGTGGCGTAGGACGCACTTTCAGGGCCGACTCAAATTCTGTCCAGCCCGTTCCATTAGGCCAATTTTGTTGAGGAATGGACACCCTGAAATCGTTGCCCAATCATATAGGCGCTGACGAGGGCGAAAGCGGGGCAGCTTGCAGTTTCATCACGCCAATTCATGAGGCCATTCAAGCGGAGGGCTTTCATCGATGCAGGCGACCCGATATTGATGGGCCTCACCACTCTGTGGAGCCGGGCCATGGCCGCCAAGATGACCGCCAAGACGAACTTTCGAGGATCGTTCACCGCGCTGGTCACGCCATTCAAAAACGGCGCGCTCGACGAAAAGGTGTTCCGCGATCTGGTGGAATGGCAGATCGGCGAGGGCACCAACGGCCTGGTTCCGGTCGGCACCACCGGCGAGAGCCCGACGCTGTCGCATGACGAGCACAAGCTTGTGGTGGAATGGTGCATCGACCAGGCCAAGGACCGGGTGCCGGTGATCGCCGGCGCCGGCTCGAACTCGACCGCCGAGGCGATCGAGCTGTCGCAGCACGCCGAAACGGCGGGCGCCGACGCGGTGCTGATCGTCACGCCCTATTACAACAAGCCGACCCAGGAAGGCCTCTACCAGCACTATAAGGCGATCAACGACGCCATCGGCATTCCGATCATCATCTACAACATCCCCGGCCGTTCCGTGGTCGACATGTCGGTCGATACCATGAAGCGGCTGTTCGACTGCAAGAATATCGCGGGCGTCAAGGACGCCACCGCCAGCATGATGCGGGTGTCGCAGCAGCGCGAAGTCATCGGGCCGCACTTCAATCAGCTCTCGGGCGAGGACGGCACGTGTCTGGGTTTCATGGCGCATGGCGGCCATGGCTGCATTTCGGTGACATCGAACGTGGCGCCGCGGCTGTGCGCCGAATTCCAGGGCGCCTGCCTGAAGGGCGACTATGCCACCGCGCTCAAGCTGCAGGACAAGCTGATGCCGCTGCATCAGCATTTGTTCGTCGAGACCAATCCGGCGCCGGCCAAATATGCACTCTCGGTGCTCGGCAAATGCGCCGACACGGTGCGGCTGCCGATGGTGCCGTTGTCCGACAAGTCGAAGACGCTGGTGCGCGACGCCATGGTGCATGCGGGCCTCATCAACTAGCCCATGCTGGAAGAATTCAAAAAATTCGCGCTGCGCGGCAATGTGGTCGATCTCGCTATCGGCGTGATCATCGGCGCGGCCTTCGGCGGCATCGTGCAATCGCTGGTCGGCGACATCATCATGCCGGTGATCGGCGCGCTCACCGGCGGGCTCGACTTTTCCAATTATTTCATTTCGCTCTCGTCCAAGGTCACGGCCGCCAGTCTAGTGGACGCAAAAAGGCAAGGCGCCGTATTGGCTTGGGGTAATTTTCTGACCATCGTCATTAACTTCATCATTATCGCCTTTGTGCTGTTTCTGGCGATCCGCGCGCTCACCCGGCTGATTTCCAAGGAAGCCGAGAAAGTCCCGCCGCTGTCCAAGCAAGAGCAATTGCTTACCGAAATCCGCGATCTGCTGAAGCAGCGTTAAACGGCTATAGAGAGCCCCATGGCCGCCAAACCCGAACGCCGCTTCAAGGCGGTCGCCGAAAACCGCAAGGCGCGGTTCAACTATGAAATCGGCGAAGTGCTCGAAGCCGGCATTGTGCTGACCGGCAGCGAGGTGAAATCCTTGCGCCTCGGCAAGGCGACCATCGCCGAATCCTATGCCGACGCGCGCGATGGCGAGATCTGGCTGATCAACTCCAATATCCCGGAATATCTGCAGGCGCACCGCTACAATCACACGCCGAAGCGGCCGCGCAAGCTGTTGCTGCATATCCGTCAGATCAACAAGCTCTCCGGCGCGGTCGAGCGCGAGGGCATGACCATCGTACCGCTGCGGCTTTATTTCAACGAGAAGGGCCGCGCCAAAATCGCCATCGCGCTGGGCAAGGGCAAGAAGCTGCACGACAAACGCGAGACCCTGAAAAAGCGCTCCTGGGATCGCGAACGCGGGCGGCTGATGCGGGACAAGGGATAAACATCATGGCATCGCAGCGCCGCATCGGCATGCTGATCTTTCCGCGCCTCACTCAGCTCGACATGACCGGACCTTACGAGGTGCTGGCGCGGCTGCCGAATACGACGGTCGATCTGGTGGCGCGTGACCTCGCGCCGGTGAAAACCGACCGCGGCATGCAAATCGTGCCTAGCGTCACCTACCAGACCTGTCCGCCGCTCGACGTGGTGATGGTGCCGGGCGGGCCGGGTCAGCAGGACCTCATGGAAGACCAGGCGGCGCTGAAATTTTTGCGCAAGCAGGCGGGGTCGGCGAAATACATCACATCCGTTTGCACCGGCTCGCTGGTGCTCGGCGCCGCCGGGCTGCTCAAGGGCAAGCGCGCCACCTGCCATTGGGCGGCGATCGATCACCTGACTCTGCTCGGTGCCATTCCGGTGCATGAGCGGGTGGTGGTCGACGGCAATGTCGTGACCGGCGCAGGCGTTGCATCGGGTATCGATTTCGCGCTGGCGCTCGCGGCTATTCTTGAGGGCGAACAGGTCGCCCGCGAAATCCAGCTTCAGATCGAATATGACCCCGCGCCGCCGTTTAATTGCGGCTCGCCGAAGACGGCGGCGCCTGAAATGCTCGCAGCGCTGAAGGCACGCGGCTCCAAATTGAACGAGGAGCGGCGAGTTGTGGCGGCGCGCGTCGGCAAGAAGCTTGGAGTTTAAGATCATGGCGGTGCCAACCAAACTCGATCACTGCGTCATCCATGTTTCCGATTGGGAGCGTTCGAATAAATTCTACACCCAGGTGATGGGCGCGGAGCTGGTGGCGCCCCCCGTCGGCTTTGCCTACCGTTTCGGCGACAAGCAGCTCAACGTCCATGGGCCGGGCGTCGCACCTGCCGAAGTGGCGCGGCTGCCGGTGCAGCCCGGCAATTCCGATCTTTGTTTCGAATGGAGCGGGCCGATCGAGGGCGCGATCGCGCATCTCACTGCGCATGGCATTGCGGTCGAGCGCGGGCCAATGCAGCGCTTTGGGGCCAAGGGGCCGGGCACGTCCGTTTACTTCCGCGATCCCGACGGCTCGCTGATGGAATTCATGTCGTACGGATATAGCAAATGACCGAAGCGCCCGGCACGCATAATCCGAATGTTCTGCCATCGAATATTCCGGTGCCGCAGGACGACGGCGCTGCCAATCATCTCGCGGGGATGACGCTTGCCGATCTGGCGCTGCCGGGTACGGACGGCGCGCCAGTCAATCTGTCGAAACTCAAGGGCCGCACCGTCGTTTATATTTATCCGCGCACCGGCGTGCCGGGCGTCGATACGCTGCCAGGCTGGGACCAGATCCCGGGCGCGCGCGGCTGCACGCCGCAGTCTTGTTCGTTCCGCGATCATTTCGGCGAGATCAAGCGGCTGGGCGTGGCGCAGCTTTACGGCCTGTCGACGCAAGACACCGCCTACCAGCAGGAAGCGGCGACGCGCCTGAATCTGCCGTTTCCGATTTTATCAGACGAAAAACTTGTGCTGACCAAGGCGCTCAAGCTGCCGACGTTCACGACGGCCGGCATGACGCTATTAAAGCGTATGGCGCTCGTGATTGATGACGGTGTGATCGCCAAGGCGTTCTATCCGGTGTTTCCGCCCGACAAGAATGCCGAAGTCGTGATCGCCTGGCTGCAGGCCTCACGCGCGCAGGGCTGAGGCTTTATGAGTTGACAGGCACCAGCGGCTGCGTAGAAAATGATTTGAAACGCTAGCTAGGAGTGCCCCATGAGCATCATCGCGCGACGCCGGGTGTTGACCATCGGCCTTTGTGGCGCGGCGGCGATCGTCACCCTGAGCGCGGGCGTGCAGCCCGCAACCGCCCTGGCGCGCATCGGCGCTCCAGCGCCCGCCTTCACGCTGACCGACTCGAACGGCCGCGTCCGCTCCCTTGCCGATTTCAAGGGTAAGACCGTGGTGCTCGAATGGACCAACCACGACTGCCCGTATGTGGGCAAACACTATCGCGGCAACAACATGCAGACGCTGCAGAAGAAATGGACCGGGCAAGGCGTGGTGTGGTTGACGCTGATCTCGTCGGCGCCCGACGAGCAGGGGCATGTCTCGCTGCAGCAAGCCAACAAGCTCACGGCCGACCGGGGCGCGGCGCCGACCGCGGTGTTGTTCGATCCCACGGGCAAGGTCGGGCGCGCTTACGTCGCCCGCGCCACGCCGCATATGTACGTGATCAACGGCGACGGCGTGCTTGTCTACATTGGCGGCATCGACGACCAGCCTACGGCACGGATCGAGGACCTGAAGGGCGCCAGGAATTTCGTCGATCAGGCGCTGAGCGAGATCGCGCAGGGCAAGCCGGTCACTGCCTCCAGCTCGCGCGCCTATGGCTGCTCGATTAAATATGCGTCGTGAAACGACTTAAGCCCAAGCGCTCGACTGTGCGTTGATATGTCACCGCCCTAAAAAGCCGCGCACCTTCTCGAACACATCGCGAAACATTTTCGGCGTCAGCACGCCGGTATTGGTGTTGTAGCGCGAGCAGTGATAGCTCGAAAAAAGCGCAAACTCGCCCAGCATATTTTTGCCGCCATGCTTGAACGGCGTCGCCGATTTCTTGGCGCCAAAGGCGGTGACCACGCTGTTATGCGCGACGTGCCCGAGCGCGACCAGCGCCTTCAGGTTTTTCATCTCGGCGATGGTGGGCTTGAGAAAATCGCGACAGGTCGCGATCTCGGTGGTGGTCGGCTTGTTTTCCGGCGGAACGCAGCGCACCGCATTGGTGATGCGGCAATCGATCAGCGCGAGCCCATCGTCGGCGCGCGCATCGAATGTCCCGCGCGAAAAGCCAAAGCGGGCAAGCATCTCGTACAGCAGCTGGCCTGCAAAATCGCCAGTGAACGGCCGCCCGGTGCGGTTGGCGCCTTGCAGACCGGGCGCCAGGCCCACGATCAGCAGGCGTGCGTCGAGCGGACCGAACGAGGGAACCGGCGCGTTGAACCAGGCCGGTTCATTGGCGCGCCAGGTTTTGCGAAACGCCGCTAGCCGCGGGCAGCGCGGGCAGTCGCGTCCCGGCGTTCCCGCGGCTTGTATCATGTTCACTTTTTTTCTTTGCGCATGGTCTTACCCGAAAACCAGTACCCACTTTTCGGGATCATACGCGGCTAGTCTTCGAATTCGTCGTCTGCGGCGCCGGCGCGTTGCGGAACCGGCGGACGCTGAAGGAATTGCGGCGTGTGCTGGCCCGGTTCGTTCACGCCGCCGCCAATATCGCGCGGACCGCGCGCTTCACGGGCGGCGCGTTCGGCCGGATCGCGACCGATCTTGCCTTGCAGCGTGACGATGTCGGTGAAGATGTCGGCCTGACGGCGAAGCTCGTCGGCGATCATCGGCGGCTGCGTCGAGATGGTCGAGATCACGGTGACGCGCACGCCTTTGCGTTGGACTGCTTCCACCAGCGAGCGGAAATCGCCGTCGCCGGAGAACAGCACCATGTGATCGATGGTGCCGGCGATCTCCATGGCATCGACCGCGAGTTCGATGTCCATGTTGCCCTTGATCTTGCGCCGTCCGGTCTGGTCGACGAATTCCTTGGTGGCTTTGGTCACGACCGAATAGCCGTTGTAGTCGAGCCAATCGATCAGCGGGCGGATGGAGGAATATTCCTGATCCTCGATCACCGCGGTGTAATAAAACGCCCGCAGCAGATAGCCGCGCGACCGGAATTCGACGAGCAGCTTCTTGTAGTCGATGTCGAAACCGAGCGATTTGGCGGTGGCGTAGAGATTGGCGCCATCAATGAACAATGCGATTTTTTCACCGGGTACGGTCATGGGGCTCTCTCATAATTCTCGCAATACGGCTCAATTTCCAGACCCGGCGGTGGCCCGGCGCGCGAGATGCGCGGGCCACGCGGCAACGGATCGGCGTTAACAAATCGGTGGACGGCGCCTTCTTTCAATGCAGCTGGCGCCGCGCAGCCATGCCGTTTCCGATGAAATCCGCCTCGGACGGCCTGCCTGCAGTTTCGTTCGGTAACAGACGGTTAGGGCCAAACCAAGACAAAAATACTTGAACTTTGGCCCAGTAGAGGATACCTACCAGTCGAATTCAGAAATTGTTCCATTCAGGGAGTGACGAGCCGATGGCCCGTGTCACCGTAGAAGATTGCATCGATAAGGTTGAGAACCGCTTCGATCTCGTCCTGCTGGCGAGCCACCGGGCGCGGATGATCTCCTCGGGATCGCAAATTACCGTCGAACGCGACAATGACAAAAACCCGGTCGTGGCGCTGCGCGAGATCGCCGAAACCACCGTCTCGCCCGGCGACCTGAAGGAAGACCTGATTCACAGCCTGCAGAAGTATGTCGAGGTCGATGAGCCCGAGCCCGAAGTCCCGTTGATCGGTTCGGGCGCCGGCGCATCCGTCGATTCCGACGATACAGAGGTAACCGCCGACCGCATGACAGAAGAAGAGCTGCTAAAGGGCCTGGAAGGCCTTGCTCCGCCAGAAGAAGTGCCGGAAGAGGACGCGGAATAGGCTGTTCTTTTGGCGATTTTGCCGCTTCTGCCGCTTGAAATTCAAATAATGGCCCGGCCTTTGCGCCGGGCCTTTTTGTTAACGAGCATGGCAAAGCCTTGCGACTGCAATGGAATGACGTGATATCTAATGGATTATGAGCCGCCCTGCGCAGATTCCGCGCTCGATCGGCGGCTTTGAGGCGAAACGAATGGCGCGCACGCGCAATGACTTGCCGCGCATGCAAAAGCAGTCCCCGACCCGGGCGCCGTTGGAGCGGCCCGTGGCCGCCGCGCGAGCTCTTGAAAAGCCAGCCCAAACCAAAAAGCCGCCGCGCATGATGCGGCAGTATGACCTGATCGAGCGGGTCAAGCGCTACAATCCCAAAACCAACGAGGCCCTGCTCAACCGCGCCTATGTCTACGCCATGAAGGCGCATGGCGAGCAGTGGCGCGCCTCGGGCGATCCCTATTTCTCCCACCCGATCGAGGTGGCGGCGATTCTCACCGACCTCAAGCTCGACGATGCCACCATCGCCGCAGCACTTTTGCATGACACCATTGAGGATACCGCGGCCACGCGGAGTGAGATCGACAGCCTGTTCGGGCCCGACATCGGCGTGCTGGTCGAGGGACTGACCAAGCTCAAGAAGCTCGATCTGGTCACCAAAGAAGCCAAGCAGGCCGAGAACCTGCGCAAGCTTCTGCTGGCGATCGCCGACGATGTGCGCGTGCTCCTCGTCAAGCTCGCCGATCGGCTGCACAACATGCGCACGCTCGACCACATGCCGGTCGAAGCGCGCCGCCGCGCCGCTGAGGAAACGCTGGACATCTATGCCCCGCTCGCCGGCCGCATGGGCATGCATGAGATGCGCGAGGAACTTGACGATCTTGCGTTCCGCGAGATCTACCCGGAAGCCTATGAGGTGGTCAGCTCGCGGCTCAATGCGCTGGCCGACCGCAACAGACTGCTGATCTCGGAAATCGAAAAGCAGCTCACCAAGAAGCTCGCCGACCGCGGCATCGAGGCGCGGGTAACAGGACGGCGCAAACGCGCCTATTCGATCTGGCGCAAGATGGAACGTAAATCGGTCGGCTTCGAACAACTGTCCGACATTTTCGGCTTCCGCGTGATCGTGAAGACGGAAGCCGATTGCTACCAGGCGCTCGGCATCGTGCACACCACCTGGCCGATGGTGCCGGGGCGTTTCAAGGATTACGTCTCGACGCCGAAGGCCAACGACTATCATTCGATCCACACCACGGTGATCGGGCCGAGCAATCAGCGCGTCGAATTGCAGATCCGCACCGTCGCGATGCACGAGCTCGCCGAATACGGCATCGCCGCGCATGTGCTCTACAAGGACGATGCCGGCTCGCCATCCGAATTGCTGTCGCGCGAGTCGACCGCCTATTCATGGTTGCGCCGGACCATCGAGCTGCTGGCGGAAGGCTCGAACCCGGAAGAATTCCTCGAGCACACAAAGTTGGAGCTGTTTCACGATCAGGTGTTCTGCTTCACGCCCAAGGGCAAGCTGATCGCGCTGCCGCGCAAGGCGACGCCGATCGACTTCGCCTATGCGGTACACACCGATGTCGGCAATGCCACGATGGGCTGCAAGATCAACGGCCAGATTTCGCCGTTGACCTCGCAGCTCGGCAATGGCGATGAGGTCGAGATCCTCACCTCGAAGGCGCAGAAATCGCCGCCGACTGCGTGGGAATCGATCGTGTTTACCGGCAAGGCGCGCGCGGCGATCCGGCGCGCCACCCGCACCGCGGTGCGCACGCAATATGCAGGCCTCGGCCGCCGCATGGTCGAGCGCCTGTTCCAGCGCGCCAAGATGGCCTATTCCGACGAGAAGCTGACCGGCGCGCTGCCACGGCTGGCGCGTGCATCGCTCGACGATGTGATGGCGGCGGTCGGCCGCAGCGAATTGAAGGCCTCCGATGTCGCCCGCGCCATGTATCCCGACTACAAGGAAGAACGCGCCGCGTCGATGGCGGTAAAGCCGAAGGCGGAGAGCGGCTGGTTTGGCTTGAAGAAGCTTACCTCGGTTAAATTCAAAATGCCCGGCATCAGCGTCGCCGGCCCGACGATCCCGATCCGCGGCATCAACGGCGATTTGCCGGTGAGCTTTGCGCCGGATGGCGGCGCGGTGCCGGGCGACCGAATTGTCGGCATCCTCACGCCGGGCGAGGGCATCACCATCTATCCGATCCAGTCGGCCGCCTTGAGCCAGTTCGAGGACAAGCCGGAGCGCTGGCTGGACTTGCGCTGGGACGCGGATGAGGCCACCCCGCAGCGTTTTCCGGCGCGCATCGAAGTGCAATCGGCGAACGAGCCGGGCTCGCTCGCGCAAATCGCGCAAGTCATCGCCGAGCATGACGGCAATATCGACAATATCCGCATGACGCGCCGAGCGCCCGACTTCACCGATGTGCAGATCGATCTGGAGGTCTACGACCTTAAGCATCTCACCGCCATCATCGCGCAATTACGCGCCAAGCCCATGGTGGCGAAGGTGGAGCGGGTGAATGGGTAGCCGCATGATCCCGAAAAGTGGGAACCGGTTTTCGGATAAGATCATGCGGAGCGCAAAATGACGCTGCGCCTCGGCGTCAATGTCGATCACGTCGCCACCATCCGCAATGCCCGCGGCGGGCGCCATCCCGATCCGGTGGCGGCCGCCAAGCTCGCGATCGCGGCCGGCTGCGACGGCATCACCGCGCATTTGCGCGAGGACCGCCGTCATATTCGCGACGACGATATCGCGCGGCTGAAGGCGGAAATAGGCAAACCCCTCAATTTCGAAATGGCGGCGACCGATGAGATGGCCGGTATTGCGCTTAAGACCAAGCCGCATGCGGTCTGTCTGGTGCCGGAAAAGCGCACCGAGCGCACCACCGAGGGCGGCCTCGATGCGGTCAAGCAGCGCGCGCAATTGGCGCCTGTGGTGCAGGCGCTAAAAGCCGCCGGCATCCGGGTTTCGCTGTTTATCGGCGCGCAACCAGAGCAGATCGAAGCGGCGGCGGCGCTGGGCACGCCCGTCATTGAGATTCACACCGGCTCCTGGTGCGATGCGCTCACACAAGGATACGCCGCTGAGGCCAATGCCGAATGGCAGCTTATTCGCGCCGGCGCGCGTCTGGCCAAGAGCCTGGGGCTTGAAGTCCATGCCGGTCACGGGCTCGATTATGCGAGCGCGGAGACCATCGCTTCGCTGCCGCAGATCGTCGAGCTAAATATCGGACATTTCCTGATCGGGGAGGCGGTGTTCGACGGCCTCGGCGAGGCTGTGAAATTAATGCGCGCGGCCATGGACCGCGGGCGGCTGAAAGTCGCGACCTCATGATCATTGGTATCGGTTCCGACATCATTGACGCGCGGCGCATCGCAAAAACCATTGAGCGTCATGGCGAGCGTTTTCTCGGGCGAATTTTTACGCCCACCGAGCGCGCCAAGGCCGAAGGACGCGCCAAACAAGCCGAGACCTATGCCAAGCGCTTCGCCGCCAAGGAAGCCTGCTCCAAGGCGCTCGGCACTGGATTTCGGCACGGTGTGTTCTGGCGCGACATGGGTGTCATCAATCTGCCGTCGGGCCGGCCCACGATGACGCTGACCGGCGGCGCCTTGGCGCGATTGCAAGACATCACGCCGGCCGGTCACGCGGCGCAGATCGATGTTTCACTGACCGACGACGGCCCGACCGCGCAAGCCATTGTCATCATTTCGGCGGTGCCTTCGACGAAGGATTGAAGCCAGGAACCACAGTCCAACCAACCGCTATGCCTGTTTCGTGGCCGCGGCATTCTTGATTGCGTGCTGGGAATCCAGTCGCTACAAGGTCGCCGGGGCGGGCATTGCCGGGACAAGAGGCCAATGAGCGTGACATCCGGGACAAAACGGAAAGAAGGCGGCATTGCTGAAACCATCCGCGTGATTTTTCACGCGTTGGTCATTGCAATCATCATCCGCACCTTTCTGTTTCAGCCGTTCAATATTCCGTCAGGCTCGATGAAGGCGACGCTGCTGGTCGGCGACTATCTGTTCGTGTCGAAATACTCCTACGGTTACAGTCAGTATTCGCTGCCTTTTTCGCCGCCCTTGTTTTCCGGCCGTATTCCGGGCGGCTGGCTGCCGGAGCGCGGCGATGTGGTGGTGTTCCGCCTGCCCAAGGAGACGTCCGTTGATTACATCAAGCGCGTCATCGGGCTTCCCGGCGACAAAATTCAGGTGATCGACGGTGTGGTGAGCATCAACGGCGTGCCGGTCAAGCATGAACGCGCGCCGGACTTCGTCGAGACCGAAGAGGGCATACGCGAGGCGCCGGTCAAGCGCTGGAAGGACACGCTGCCGAACGGTGTTAGTTTCTATACGCTCGATCTGGTGGACAACGGCTTTGCCGACAACACGCAGGTCTACACGGTGCCGCCCGAGCATTATTTCATGATGGGCGACAATCGCGACAATTCGACCGATAGCCGCTTCAGCCAAGTCGGCATGGTGCCGTTCGAGAACATTATCGGCCGCGCGCAGATCATCTTCTTCACCGTCTACGAAGGCGAACGCGCCTGGCAATTCTGGCGCTGGCCGGTCTCGGTGCGCTGGAACAGGCTGTTCACGATCGTGCGATGAGCCGCAAGGCCGCCAAGGACCGATCGGCGCTCGAGGAGCGGATCGGCTACAAATTCGCCGATAAGGCCATGCTTGAGCGCGCGCTCACGCATATTTCGGCGCTGTCGGGCGGCCCGCAAAAGCGCGTCAACAGTTATCAGCGCCTGGAATTTCTCGGCGACCATGTGCTCGGCCTGGTGATCTCCGACATGCTCTACCGCGCCTTCCCGAAGGCCAATGAGGGCGAGCTGTCGCGACGGCTCGCCGATCTGGTGCGCAAGGAAACCTGCGCGGAGGTAGCAAAAGCGATGGATCTCGGACCCGCGCTCAAACTCGGCAATTCGGAATCGCACGCCGGCGGGCGCTTGCGCGCCACCATTTTGGCGGATGCCTGCGAGGGACTGGTCGGCGCGGTGTTCATCGACGGCGGTTACGAGGCGGCCGATGCGCTGATCGCGCGCTTCTGGAAGGAGCGCATGCTCACGCTGTTGCGGCCGTTGCGCGACCCCAAGACCATGCTGCAGGAATGGGCGCAGGCGCGCGGACTGCCGACGCCGGCCTATCGCGAACTGGCGCGCACCGGTCCGCATCACGATCCGAAATTCCGCGTCGCCGTCGTGCTGCCCGACCGGCCGCCGGCCGAGGGCATGGGCTCGTCGAAACGCGCTGCCGAGCAGGCCGCCGCCGCCGCCATGCTCACGCGTGTCGGGGTGGCGGTGGACAAGCTTGATGGGTGATTTGAAAACGCAAATCTTGACCAAGAACGCTGGCGACACGCGCTGCGGTTTTGTCGCGCTGATCGGCGCGCCCAATGCCGGCAAATCGACGCTGCTCAATGCGCTGGTCGGCTCGAAAGTCACCATCGTCTCGCACAAGGTGCAGACCACGCGCGCGCTGATCCGCGGCATCACGTTAGAGGGCAAGTCGCAACTCATCTTCGTCGACACGCCGGGAATCTTCGCGCCGAAACGGCGGCTCGATCGCGCCATGGTGACGACAGCGTGGAGCGGCGCGCATGAGGCCGATTTGGCCGGCGTGCTGATCGATGCGCGCAAGGGTATCGACGAGGAGGCGGAAGCGCTGCTGACGCGTCTCGCCGATGTGAAGACGGCAAAAATCCTCATCCTCAACAAGATCGATCTGGTGCCGCGTGACACGCTGCTGCTGCTGACCAAAATCGCCAATGAGAAAGCCAAGTTCGATTCGACTTTCATGATCTCGGCGCTGACCGGCGACGGCGTCACCGATCTCAAGCGGGTGCTGGCCGACCTCATGCCGCCCAGCCCTTGGCTCTATCCGCCCGATCAGATGTCGGACGCGCCGCTGCGTCAGCTGGCGGCGGAGATTACGCGCGAAAAGTTGTTCGAGCGGCTGCACCAGGAACTGCCCTATCATTCGACGGTCGAGACCGAATCCTGGAAGGAACTGCGCGGCGGCGAAATAAGGGTCGAGCAGACGATCTATGTGGAGCGCGAGAGCCAGCGCAAAATCGTGATCGGCAAAGGCGGGCAGACCTTAAAGTCGATCGGCGAATCGTCGCGGCGTGAAATCACCGAGATCGTCGAGCACAAAGTGCACCTGTTCCTGTTCGTGAAAGTGCGCGAGGGCTGGGGTGACGACCCGGAACGCTACCGCGCCATGGGGCTGGAGTTTCCGAAGGAATAAGCCTCTTTGTCATCGCCGGGCTTGACCCGGCGATCCCGATCAGGATGGCACGGTATTTCAACTAAGTGGGATCACCGGGTCACGCCGCTTCGCGGCGGCCCGGTGATGACATACATTTAGTGGCAGCGATTCCGGCGTGAACAAATGCAATGGACCGATGAAGGCATCGTAATCGGCGTCCGGCGGCACGGGGAGGCGAGCGCCATCCTTGAGCTGATGACGCGCGAGCATGGCCGTCATCTCGGCTTGGTGCGCGGCGGTTTCGGCTCGCGCATGAAGCCGATCCTGCAAACCGGCAACAGCGTGGCTGCGGCCTGGCGGGCGCGGCTCGACGAGCATCTCGGCAATTACACAATAGAGCCGGTGCGTCAGCGCGCGTCGAATTATTTCGCCGCGCCGCATGCGATCTATGGCGTCACGCATCTGGCGGCGATGATGCGGCTGCTGCCGGAACGCGATCCGCATGCCGGGCTTTATTCGGTGTTCGAGGAAATTCTCGACCGGCTGGAAGACCCGGTGCTGGCGGCGCCGCTGGTGGTGCGTTTCGAATTACAGCTGCTGACCGAACTCGGTTTCGGTCTCGACCTTGAGCAATGCGTCTCGACCGGCGCCGCCGATGAACTCATTTATGTTTCGCCCAAGTCGGGGCGGGCGGTCTCGCGCGCCGCCGGCGCCCCTTACGCCGGCAAGATGCTGCATTTGCCGGCGTTCTTGCGCGATCTCGATGCGCTGCCAGCCGGCAGCGATCTCGCCGACGGCTTTGCGCTCACCGGATTTTTTCTGGAGCGCCATGTTCTGCAGCCGCGCGGGCTAGCACTCACCGATGAACGCGCGCATTTCATCGCAGCGCTGACCCGCGCGCTATCATAAAAAAACCGGCCCGGCTTTTGGCCGGACCGGTTGCTTGGATGCGCTGCTACTGGCGGCAGATGCGTTCCCAATGGCAGCGGCGGCCCCACGGCCCGCGGCGGCACACTTGCACTGAGCGGCAGCGATGGCGGCGGCGCCAGCCGTATTGGGCTTCTTCGAGCAGCGAAGCGGCATTCGCGGCATTGTTGATGCCGTTGCCGGCCGGGGTGGCAGAAGCGCCACTGACGCCTGCGAGGCCGACGCCGGATGCAAACAAAGCCGACAGGATAATCATTCGCATTTCAGTTTTCTCCATTTAGCCGTTGCTCGGTTCGGGGCGACCCGGCTGCCGCAACGACTCTAAGTTGCCGTGAACTTAACTGGCGGCCGGCTCACGGCGGAGCCGATTGCAAGGTCCGATCTCAGCACATTTGTCCGCAATATAACGCATCTGACGCATCTTAGTTCACCATCATAGCCGGGAAATTTAGAAGATTAGATGGCCGGCATGTTCATCGCTTGTTCATCGCGGGACGACGCAGTAGCTATCCATCATGGGTAAAAGACTGATTCCCCCCGATAAGGGCACGGTCGAAGAGGTTGCATTGCGGGAGGCGCTCGAGGAGCGCTACCTCGCTTACGCCCTGTCGACCATCATGAACCGCGCGCTGCCGGACGCGCGCGACGGCCTCAAGCCTGTGCACCGCCGCATTTTATATGGCATGCGCCTGCTGCGGCTCGACCCCGGCTCGGCGTTCAAGAAATCGGCCAAGGTGGTCGGCGACGTGATGGGTAATTTCCACCCGCACGGCGACCAGGCGATCTACGACGCGCTGGTGCGGCTGGCCCAGGATTTCGCCCAGCGCTATCCGCTGGTCGACGGGCAGGGCAATTTCGGCAATATCGACGGGGATAACGCCGCGGCCATGCGCTACACCGAGGCGCGGCTGACCGAAGTGGCGCGGCTGCTGATCGACGGGATCGACGAAAACGCGGTCGATTTCCGCCCGAGCTACGACGGCACCGGCGAGGAACCGATCGTGCTGCCGGCGGCGTTCCCCAATCTGCTGGCCAACGGCTCGCAGGGCATCGCGGTCGGCATGGCTACCTCGATACCGCCGCACAACGCGGCCGAGTTGTGCGATGCGGCGCTGTTCCTGATCGACAATCCGAAGGCGCGCAGCCGCACGCTCTTGAAATACGTCAAGGGTCCGGATTTCCCGACCGGCGGCGTGATCGTCGATCCGCCCGCAGAAATCGAGGAGGCCTACACGACCGGCCGCGGTTCGTTCCGCGTGCGGGCGCGCTGGCATCAGGAAGAAACCGGCCGCGGCACCTATGTGATCGTGATCACCGAAATGCCGTGGCTGGTGCAAAAATCGCGGCTGGTCGAGAAGATCGCCGAACTGCTCAACGACAAAAAGCTGCCGCTGGTCGCCGACGTGCGCGACGAATCCGCCGAGGATGTGCGGCTGGTGATCGAGCCGCGCGCGCGTAACGTTGATGCCGAATTGCTGATGGAATCGCTGTTCAAGCTCACCGAGCTGGAAAACCGCATTCCGCTTAATATGAACGTGCTGGTGAAAGGCCGGATCCCGACGGTGCTCGGCCTCACTGAGGCCTTGCGCGAGTGGCTCGATCACCGGCGCGACGTGCTGGTGCGCCGCTCCAAGCACCGGCTGGCGGCGATCGAGCATCGGCTGGAAATGCTCGGCGGTTTCCTGGTCGCCTATCTCAATCTCGACAAGGTCATCAAGATTATCCGCAAGGAGGACGAGCCCAAGCCCGTCCTGATGAAGACCTTCAAGCTCTCAGACGTGCAGGCCGACGCCATCCTTAATATGCGGCTGCGCAATTTGCGTCGGCTGGAGGAGATGGAAATCCGTGCCGAAGAAAAGGCGCTGCGCGAGGAGCGCAGCAAGACCAAATCGTTGATCGGTTCGACCGATCAGCAATGGAAGACCATTACCGGCCAGATCAAGGAGCTGAAAACGACGTTCGGCCCGAAGACCGATATCGGCAAGCGGCGCACGACGTTCAGCGAAGCGCCGGAGCACGACGAGGCCGCGATCGAAGAGGCAATGGTGGTGCGCGAGCCGATTACCGTCGTCGTCTCCGACAAGGGCTGGATCCGCGCGCTGCGCGGGCATGTCACGGATATGTCGGGCGTCACCTTCAAGACCGATGACGCGTTGAAATTCGCCTTCCCGACCGAGACCACGGCGAAGATATTGATCTTCGCCAGCAATGGAAAATTCTACACCCTTGATGGTTCGAAGCTGCCCGGCGGGCGCGGACACGGCGAACCGGTGCGGATGTATTTCGACATCGAGCAGGACGCCGACGTGGTGGCGGCCATGGCCTATCAAGGCGGGCGCAAATTCCTGGTGGCGAGCCACAGTGGCAATGGTTTTGTGGTGCCGGAGGACGAGGTGCTCGGTACCACGCGCAAGGGCAAGCAGGTGCTCAATCTGAAATCGCCCGACAAGGCGGCGGCGTTGTGCACGGTCGACGGCGAGCTTGCCGCGGCCATCGGCGCCAACCGCAAGATGGTGATCTTCGGGCTCGACCAGGTGCCGGAGATGACGCGCGGCCGCGGCGTGCGTTTGCAGAAGTACAAGGAGAAGGGGCTTTCCGACGTCACCACCTTCAAGGCATCCGAGGGGCTGAGCTGGATCGACGGCGCCGGGCGCACTCAAACGCTGTCGATCAAAGAGCTCAAGGACTGGCGCGGCAAACGGGCCGATGCCGGCCGCATCGCACAGGGCCTGCCGAAGAATAATAAGTTCCGCGGCACGCCGAGTGGCGGCAAAGCGGAAGACGAGTAAGTTAACTCGCGACAAACAGCAGCGAGCATTCGGCATCCGCCAGCAGCGACGACGCGGTATCGCCGAAAAACAGCTTTTCGCCGGGCCGGCGTCCGACACCCATCACGATCAGGTTTTTCTTGCGGCGTTTCACCTCATTGAGAATAGCCTCGTCGGCGGCATTGTCGGCGAGCACCGCGGTGCGGATGCTCATATTGTAACCGTCGGCGATCGCGACGATGTCCTTGAGGATGGCCTCCTCGTGGCGGCGCGTGCGAATGCCGCGGCGGGCGTCTTCCTTGCCGGCGGCGCGGACCGCGACGTAAAGCACCGTGAGCGACGCCTTGGTCGCACGCGCCATGGTAATGGCGACCTCCGCCGCGCGGCGTGACGGCTCGGTGCCGTTCACCGGCACGAGAATGCTCAGCTTGCTGTTGGGCTTTTCCGCCAGATCGCCGCGCGCCGCGGTGATCGCCAGCGGCCCTTCGAAGCCTTACGCGAGGCTGGTCACGCTCTCATGGAAATCCCTGCCACGGTGAGAGGTTTTCTCCAGCCCGATGATCATGAGATCGTAACCCTTCTCCGCTTCGGCGGCGATGACATCCGGGCCGGGGGCGTCATGCACGATGGTGGTGACTTGCACCGGCGTGTCGGTTTTCTCTTCTTGATTCTGCTTGCTCTTGATGAGCTCGGCCGCTTCCTTGACGGTATCGCCGGCTTTCCCGGCCTTCTTTTCATGTTCTTTATCTTTGGCCGGTTTTTCATACTTGGTGGCAGGCTTGTCGTCCTCCGCTTTCTCGGATTTGTGCGAGTCGGCCTTTTTGTCGGATGCTTTGACGTCAAGCTTTGGGTCTTTGGCCGGCGAATCCTTATCCTCAAGCTTTTTATCTTCGATCTTGGCCGCGTCCTTGATGTGAAGCACGGTCGTCGGCATGCCGTGGGTGCCGGCCAGCATGCCGGCCACGCGCGAGGCAAACTTTCCGTTCGGACTATCGTCGACGGCGATTAACAGTCGTTCGAGATTCGACACGAAGCCCTTTTCTTCTTGCTCTTCGCGCTCCAACCGCTGTTTTTCCTCTTTGCGCATGGGAATGCGCGCGAGCGCCCAGCGCAGCGTCGGCGGCATGGCCATGGTCGTGATCACCGCCATGGCGACAATCATGGTGAAAAGGTTTTGATTGAGGGCGCCCATCGATAGACCGACGGTGGCGATAATGACCTCGGTCGAGCCGCGCGCATTCATGCCGCAGGCGAGCGCAAAGCCTTCGCTCCTTGTGAGCCCGCCGAGTTCCGCGCCGATGAAGGCGCCGGAGAATTTGCCGATGCTGGCGATCAAGATCAGGCCAAGGGTCAGCAGGGCGACCTTCGGGTCGGCGAGAATGGTGAGGTCGGCGCTCAAGCCAGCGATGCCGAAGAAAACGGGGGCGAAGAACGCCGTGATCAGCCCGCGCAATTGCTCCTCGATATGGCGGGTCAGGATCGGGGATTCGCCGATCAGGATGCCGGCGACGAAGGCGCCCAGCACCGTATGCACGCCGATCAGATGCGTGATCAGCGCCATCGATCCCATGATGATGAGGATCGCGGTGATGACGGCAAATTCGCTGACGAAATTGTCGTTGACCCAACGGATGATGAAAAACACCGCGCGCCGTCCGACGGTCAAGCTCACGACCATGAACAGGAACGTGCCGACGACGCTTTGCGCCAATGACCAGGCATCGACTTCGCCATGCAAGGCCAGGCTGAAGATGATTGAAACAATGATCCAGCCGACGCTGTCATCGATGATCGCCGAGGCGAGAATGATCTGGCCGACGACCCGCCGCATGAAGTTCATTTCGCGCACCACCATCGCCACGATCTTGACCGAGGCGATCGACAGCGCGGTGCCGAGGAACAACGAGGTGATAAGCCGCTTCTCGGGGTCTGGCAGCATGTCGTCGGGCAGCATTTCGCCGAGCGCGACGCCGCAACCGAACGGAATGACGATGCCCATGAGAGAAGCGAACACCGAGGCGTGCCCGGTCTGGCGCACCAGTTTGAGGTCGGTTTCCATGCCGGTGAGCAACAGCAGAAGAAGAATCCCGAACTGCGAGATGGCGTCGATCATCGCCTTTTGTTCTGGGTTCTTAGGGAACAGATGAAGCTGAAGCTCTGGCAGTACAAGTCCAAATAAAGACGGTCCGAGCAGCAGCCCGGCAATCAATTGGCCCATGACGGCCGGCTGGCCCATGCGCAGCATGGCTTCGCCGAGCAGGCGGCCGACGATCATCAGCGCGAGAATTTGCGCGATGAAAAGCACCTCGGAGGGACCTTTCACGGCTGCGCCGGCGGCAAAAGCCGGACCGATCGTCAGCGCAACGAGCGCGAGCAGGGCGCAAAACCACGGCAATCGGGTGCGAATGGTCGTCATCGTTGGTCGCCCCCGGAGATCGTAGCCTCAAGCATCCGACAACCCGATGGAACTCGGTAAGTTTCACAGCACAATGCAATTGCAAATTATTCGCAACTATGTTATAGAGCACTGAAATACAGACGATATTTGGAGCCCTACGCTGATGGCGACCACCGCTGAGCCCATAAAGCCCGATCCAGCCGCAGCCGGCTGGCGGCGCGATCGCGGACGGCCCGCATTGGCGGAAGTTTTCGGCTCCATCGCCACGCGCCCGACCGGCCCGCTATGGCGCAAGCTGGCCGCCTTTCTCGGGCCCGGTTATCTGGTCGCCGTCGGCTACATGGACCCTGGCAATTGGGCGACCTCGCTCGCCGGCGGCTCCAAGTTCGGTTACGCGCTGCTGACCGTCGCGTTGCTGTCCAACCTGATGGCCATCCTGTTGCAGGCATTGTGCGCGCGCCTCGGCATCGCGTCCGGCCGCGATCTCGCGCAAGCCTGCCGCGATGCCTTCCCGCGCGCGGTGTCCTGGCCGTTGTGGGTGCTGACCGAGATCGCGATCTGCTCGACCGACCTCGCGGAAGTGATCGGCACCGCCATCGGCCTCAATTTGCTGTTCGGCATTCCGCTTGAGATCGGCGTCATCATTACGGCGCTCGACGTGTTCTTGATCCTGTGGATGCAGAACCTAGGATTTCGCTGGATCGAGGCCTTCATCGTCACGCTGCTGGGCGTCATCGCGGTCTGCTTCGCCATTCAAATTGCCATGGCCGATCCGGAATGGGGCGCGGTAATTCGCGGCTTTGCGCCGACTACCAACATCCTCACCAATCCCGATATGCTGTATCTCGCGATCGGCATCATCGGCGCGACGGTGATGCCGCATAATCTCTATCTGCATTCCGGCGTGGTGCAGACCCGCCGCTTTGGCGAGAGCATTCCGGAGAAGCGCGAAGCGATCAAGCTCGCCACCATCGATTCCACCATCGCCTTGATGTTCGCGCTGTTGATCAATGCCTCGATCCTGATTCTGGCGGCGGCAACCTTCAACAAGACCGGACAGACCGATGTTTCCGAACTCGGCGAAGTCCACAAACTGATCGCGCCGCTGCTTGGCTCCGGCATGGCGCCGACCTTGTTCGCGATCGCGTTGCTGTGCTGTGGGCTGAACTCGACCGTGACCGCGACGCTGGCCGGTCAGATCGTGATGGAAGGCTTTATCGACATCCGGCTGCCGCCCTGGGCGCGGCGGCTGGTGACGCGCGCCCTCGCCATTATTCCGGCGGCGATCATTACCATCTGGTACGGCGAGGCAGGAACGGCGAAACTCTTGATCCTCAGCCAGGTGGTGCTGGGTCTTGCGCTGCCATTCTCGATCGTACCGCTGGTGATGTTCACCGCCGACCGCCGCAAGCTGGGCGAACTGGTCGCGCCGCGCTGGGTCACCGCGCTCGCGGCCATCACCGCCGCGATCCTCATCGCGCTCAATCTCAAGCTGATCTACGACCTGATTGCCGGCTAGACTTCCACCCGGCTCCAGCCCGAGGGCATCAGGCGTTCCTGCGGCAGGAAGCGGCCTTTGTAGTCCATCTTGCGCGAGCCCGGGACCCAATAGCCGAGATAGACGTAGGCCAGCCCCATGCTCTTGGCGCGCTCGATATGGTCGAGGATCATCAAGGTGCCGAGCGAGCGGTCGCCGGCTTCCGGATCGAAGAACGAATAGACCATCGACAGCCCGTCGCTGAGCACGTCGGTGAGCGCGACCGCGAGCAATTGCCCGGCGCCACGCCCGTTGATGCCTGAATCCGGCCCGCGCCGGCGGTATTCCACCAGCCGCGTCTCGACATGGCTGTCCTCGATCATCATGGCGTAATCGAGCACGGCCATGTCGGCCATGCCGCCGTCGCGGTGGCGGGCGTCGAGATAGGCGCGAAACACGGAATATTGTTCGGAGGTAGGCGCCGGCGTTCGCATGTCGCCAATCATGTCGGCGTTGGTCTCGGCAACGCGGCGCATGGTGCGCGAGGGTTTGAAATCGGCCGCCACGACGCGCACCGACACGCAGGCGCGGCAAGTCTCGCAGGCCGGCCGGTAGGCGATCGACTGGCTGCGGCGGAAGCCGCCATGGGTGAGCAGATCGTTCAACTCACCCGCGCGCTCGCCGACCAGATGCGTAAAGACTTTGCGCTCCTCCTGGCCTTCCAGATAGGGGCAGGGCGAAGGCGCGGTCAGATAGAATTGCGGCGTATCGCGGGAATGCTGGGTCACTAATCAAGCCGTCGTTTCAATCGTGTGCGAGATTCGCCCCTAGCATTGCGCGCCGCGCGGCTCGCGTCAAAGGCTTTAAACCCTTGGCCTTTAGGCCTTCGTCGCAGGCATCGTGGCCCGCAGCATGGCCGCGCGCGGCATTATTGATGACGACCGTGCCGAGCGCG
>SHVM01000028.1 GCA_009694265.1 Pseudolabrys sp. | reverse complement strand
AACCGTGATGCCGCGTTCCGCCAGCAGGTCTTCGACGTCACGCAAGCTCAGTGTGAACCGGAGATAGAGCCAGATTGCCCGGTGAATGATCTCAGGCGGGAACCGGTAACCGCTGTAGCTTATTCTCTTCATCCCTTTGGCTACCAGTCGACCAGGGATGCTGCTACACTCCGATCGCCGTGACAATGCCGTTCTCTAGCTTATGGCATATCGCTGCTTTTCAGCGCTTCATCAATTAGAAACAGATCGGTTAGTAGCGCGCGTACATGGATAGACGCGTTGATATTGTCGATCATCTGAGATCCGATGGATCGTTGAGCGAGAACGAAGCGGAAGGCGGCGCGGGCCTTGACGACGTCCTGCTTCAATACCGCCAGCATGTCGCCCGTCGCCTGTTCCACAGCGCCCCCCGGCGAGCCAAGGTCACGGGGCGTTGCCGCATCGAGCACATCAAGGGCCAGGCTGGCGCGTCGAAGCGCCTGGCGGATGCCCATCGGATCGTCCTCCTCGCGCTCGCGCCCCTGCGCCGCATAAGCCAGCATCAACTCATAGGTCGCCTCGATGGCATCGATCGCTTCGGCCACGCTGCGTGGCTTCTCGAACTCGCTCGACGCCATGGGTCACCCTTCCTGCGAAACAATCGGATTGCCGTACGAGGTCGCACGCATGCTCATGCCTTCCAGCGCTCAGCATCGTGATGATCGGAATATTCCTTGCGGCTGATCCAGCCGCGAAACATCGAGCGCGTGAAACGCCAATTGTCGGGACGCAAGGCGAAATAGATGTGGATGACCAGAATCGTTACCATCGCCATCGCGGCGAGCCCGTGGACCGCATAGATGACGCCCCAGGCGTCGGCGGAGAACCAATAGGGATCGCGGCGCCACAGAGGCGTGTCGATCTTGAGCAGCATCAAAAGCCCGCTCGCGATCACCGCCAGAACCAGAATGGCAACGGCGAGATGGTAGAGCTTCTGCAAGGAATCGTACTTGCCGGGACGGGTCGGCGGTGCGCCGCCGCCGGAGATCGTGTGCCTCGCCTCGCGCCAGATGTCGCGGATATCGGCCGTCCCGATGACCATGTTGCGCCAGTTCTGCCAGACGACAGAGCGCACGACATGGAAAACGACTAGAACGGCGAGCAGCACGCCGGTGATCCAGTGAATCTCGAGCCATTGGAATTTGAAGCCGAGGATCGGCACGAACGACGTGCCCATCAGCACCAGAACCGCGAGCGCCATCAGCCAGTGGTAGAGGCGATCGACCAGCCGATGACGTATGACGCGCCCGGATGGGTCGGTGGCATTGGTGAACCCGTCGGTTGAGCGCTCGGTCATATGCAGCCCTTGCGCTCCCTGTCAATGCGGCCGGCGCGCACGCGCCTTCGCGAACGCCATGACGATCACATGCAGAACGATGAAGGCCATCGCGGCGGCCACAAACAAAGGCAGCAAGTCCCATGAGGCGCCAACCATCTGCTCCTGACCACCATAGATCGATTTGGTGTAGCGGAAGAATTCCATCCGATCGTCTTTCGCAAAATTGCTTCGGCGTTTGCCCGACTGCCTTCAAGTTCTACGCCGTGCGGCGCGCCGTTTTGCGTTGCTTCTACCCGAACTCCACCCCGGCATTGTCGGCCATCCATCGCGCGGCGTCCATATGATCGCCCGTCGCATGCGGCGAATGGCTGGCGCCGGTGTAGGCCGCCTGCACCAGACTTGCCAGCGGCGCGGGCGCGGTTGCCTCGCGCGCGGCTTCAAGTACCCGGGCGATATCGGCCTGCATGCGCCGGTTCGCCACGCCCGATTGATAACGGCCGGACAGCACCTCGGCCGCCACCGCCACCGGCGGCGTGCCCATCCCCGGCGCGAGCAGCGGCATGGCCCCGAGGATGCCGGCTGGGTCGAGCCCGGCCTTTTTCGCAACGATCATCATTTCGGTGTGGATCGCGACCGACAGCGCGCCGAGCGTGGCGACAATCGACTTCGCCAGCGGCCCGGAGCCAAGCTCGCCCAGCCGCAAGGTCGTCGATGCGAAGGCCCGCAGCACCGGCGCAATGCGTTCCAGCGCGTCGCTCGATCCGGACGTCAGCAGCGTCAGTTTGCCCTCCCGGGCATCCTGCGGACCGCCGACCGGCGTTGCCTCGAGCCAGATCGCCCCCTTCGAATAGAGAGCGCGCGCAAGCTCCGGCCCGGTCTGCGGCGAGGCGTCGCTCATATCGACGATGATTGTGCCGGGGCGAAGCTTGTGGACGAGGCCAATCGAGCCCAGAACGGCTTCGCGCAAGGTCGCGTCGGAGGTTTCCGCGATCAGCACCAGATCGCAGACCTGGGCGAGATCGTAGGGCGAACCGGCCGGCGCGCTGCCGCCTGAGGCCAGATGGGCCTGCAACATGCGCCCATTCAAGTCCGTGGCGGTGCAGCCGATGCCCTGCTCGTCCAGCCGGCGCGCCAGTGCGGCTCCCATGGAGTCGAGCCCGACGATGCCAACCGAAAAATTCGCCATTCCCCGCTCCTGCGATGCAGACCTGATGCATCACGCAATCTTGGTGATCCGGTCAAGCCTCGCATCCCTGGCGCGACCCTGCCGGCGCCGCGGCAGCCCGCCATCACGGCGCAACCAAGTAGGTATCAGACCCACCAATTGATCGGCCAAACGTGATCCGGCCCGGTCCAGCGGTCAGCCGAATGTGAATTCAGCGCACCACAGTCCCGGGCCGGATATAACGTCGTCCATTCGCGCGTCAGGCCACCGCGTCGCGCAAGGATCGCATCACAAGATTCGCCATCAGCGGCACCTTGTAATGGTTGTAGTTGAGCGGCCGCGCACCGCGGGTCACCGATTGGCCAGCGAGCTGCGCCAGCTCCTGGTCGACCTTCTTACCCTTGATTGTCTCCTCGGCGACGCCAACCCGTCGCGGCGTACAGGACACCCCGCCGACCGCCACGCGCGAGGCTTGCACGACGCCGCCGGCGTCGGTCTTGACCGCCGCCGCGACATTGACGAGCGGGAAGTCCCAGGCGTTCCGATCCGCCACCTTCTCAAAATAGAACCGTGCGCCGGCCCATTCCTTCGGGATGCGGATGGCGACCAGCAGCTCTTCCGGCTGCATCTGCGTCATCCGGGTGATGTCGATGCGCGGCCCGATGAAGAACTCCTCGGCCGGCACTACCCGCTCACCCTTGGCGCCACGGATCACCATCTTTGCGTCGAGGGCGATCATGGCCGGGGCCATGTCCGACGGCGACACCGCCACGCAGCGGTTGGCGTCGAAGATCGCATGTTCCCGGTTCTGAGCTTCCGGCGTATCGGCGAAGCAGGTGTTGCCCCCGGCGCGATAGCAGGGAAGGCCCGAACGGTAGTACCAGCAGCGCGCGTCTTGCGAGACATTGCCGCCGATGGTGCCGGTGTTTCGGATCTGCGGGCTCGCCACGTTGCCCGCGGCGTCCGCGAGCAGCCGGTAGCTCTTCTTGACGACGGCGTTGTTCTCGATATCGGTGAGCGTGGTGAGCGCGCCGATCTCGATGCCGTCCGCCGTCTCCTTGATGCCCTTCATCTCGGCGATAGCGCTGATGTCGACCACCACCTTGGGCCGTTTGATGCGGTCCTTGAACCAGGACAGCGAGTCGTTGCCGCCGGCAATCTTCCAGGCGACCTTCTTGTGCTGGTCGAGCAGCGCAACCGCGGCTGCGACCGTCGTGGGCCTAAACAGCTCGAAGCCCGGAATGACATCTTTGATCATCATGGCAGGGCTCCTTCATCACATCGTGTTGGCTTGCAGCGCCCGGTACGACTGCGGACGCTTGGCAAGCGCATTGATGATCATGTCGCGAACCACCGGGGTCCGGTGAAAATAGTGTCCGCCCAAGGCGTCCGAGATGGCGTTGATCAACGCCCCCGCCGCCGCACCCTGGATCGGTTCGCCGATGCCCTTCACGCCGACAGGATTGTCGCGATCCGGCTGCTCGACGGCCGCCCAATGGAACGACTTCGGCATGTCGAGATAGGTCGGCGGCTTGGACTGGTCGAACTGAACGTTGGCCGGCAAACCGAGCTGGTGGTCATAGACAATGCGCTCGGTGGTGGCAAGGCCGAAGCCCATCATCGCCCCGCCGTGCATCTGCGACTGCAGGCCCGCGGGATGCAAGACGGTGCCGCAATCAGCCACACCGAGATACTCCTTGATTTCGAATTCGCCGGTTTCGGTGTCGAGCTCGACCATGCAGAACCCGGCGCAGAGGGCCGGCACCATGCCGCGCTTCGGCAGCTTGTCCTTGGCGACGCCTATCAAACCCGTGCCCGCCAGAGCCTCGACCGAGGCCTTGGTGAGCGGGTTGATGTCGGCTGGCAATTCCTTGCCGGCGAACTTGCCGCCGAGTTCCATCGCCCGCTTGGCGGCGTCAGCGAAGCCGATCGACTTCGATGCGTCCGTCTTGTGGACGACCCTCTCGTTCTTCAGGTCATAGTCGCCCGATGCGCCGCCCAACTGCTGGGAGGCGATCTCAAGTAGCTTGTCCTTGGCATCCATCGCCGCAACGTAGTTGCTCCGGGAGGCGGTGTAGGCGGTGTTCGAACCAAACTGACCGATCATCCACGGCAGGTGTTTGTCGGTGCGGCCGCGAACGATGACGACGTTATCCCAGTTGTAGCCCAGCACTTCGGCGGCGACGCGCGAGGTCGCCGCACAGGAGAAGGTGCCGAGGTTGCCAACGCCAGAATGAACGTAGAGCTTGCCGTCCGGCAGGATGCGAACGATGCCGTCGAACCCGTTCGAACCGCCGGCGTGGAAGGCGCTGGCGATGCCGACGCCGATGACCTTATTGCCATTGCGCTTACCGGAAAGCTTCTTCTTCTCTTCCCACTTGAAAACGTCGCCACCCTTGACGAGCGCGTCCTTGAGGAAGGCGCTGGTAAGCTTGCCCTTGGCATTGTGGCCATCAAAACCGTCGTTGTCGGGGGCGTTGATACGCCTAATCGCAAGCCTGTCGAGGCCAAGTTCGCGGGCGCCCTCGTCGATCATCGGCTCGATCGCCATCGCCGTCTGGTTCTCGCCAGGGCCGCGCTGCGGACCGCGCGGCGACGTGTTGGTGAGCACCGCCGTGCCGCGCCAGCGCATGGCTTCCGGCTGGAAGCAGATCTGGATCGAGTGACCGCAGTTGCGGAAGTCCCAGAAGCCCATGTTTGGGCCGTTGTCCTGCACAACGAAAACGTCAAAGGCCGTGATACGGCCATTCTCGGCGAAGCCGATCTTGGCCATACCCTGGAAGCCCGCGCGGCCAGAACCGAGCAGGGATTCCTCTTCGCGCGATATGCGCAGCATCACCGGGCGTCCGTTGGCCTTCTTGGACAGAAGACCAGATACCGCAATCAGCGGATAGCCGGTGCCTTTCGAGCCGAAGCCGCCACCGCAATATTCGGCGATGAACACGACCTCCTGCGGCTTGATGCCAAGGTAACGCGCGATGTTTGGCACGACGAATGACTGGCTCTGCATCGAACCGTGCACGTAGCACTTGCCATTCTGCCAGTAGGACATGTTCGAGCGCGGTTCCATCGAGTGATGCGATGTACCCGCGGTCAGGAAGCTGCGCTCGATGACCACCTTGGCTTTCTTGAAGCCGGCATCGAGGTCTCCGTAGGCCCATTCTTCCGCGGCCTTGCCCATCGGCATCTTGCCCTGGTCGAAGCTCTGGAAGTCCTTGGCCGTCCACTTCACTGTCTGCAACGGCAACTGAACGTTGGCGACATTGCCGCCGGAGAACGCGTTAATGCCGCCGGGATAGAGCGAATCTAGCGGATCGACGACATGCTTAAGCTGCTCGAAGTCGACCTTGATCGCCTCGATGGCCGCCGCCGCGATCTCCTCGCTTTCGGCCGCAACCGCCAGGATCGGCGCGCCGGCAAACACCGGCTCCTTGTAGAGGATCGGATCGACCGGGGGCGGAAACTGCGGCACGTCATCCGGCGTGATGATCGCTACGACGCCCTTTATCTTCATGGCGGCCGACGTGTCGATGCTGCGCACGCGCGCATGCGGCAATGGCGACAGCATCAGCTTCGCATGCAGCATGCCTTCGGCGCGGAAGTCCTCAGCGTATTTCGCCGCGCCAGTAACCTTGGCAACCATATCCGGCGGTGTAAAATTCTTGCCTACGAGCTTGTAATCAGCCATCTCAGCCTCCCTTCGCCGCGCGCATGACGCCGGCCAGGTACTGTTGGTAAGAACCACAGCGGCACAGGTTGCCGGACATGGCGCGTCGCGCCTGTTCGATGGTCGGGTTCGGATTGGCCTTTAGCAGCGCCACGGCGGATATCACCTGGCCTGGCGTACAGAATCCACACTGCGGACCGATCTCCTCGATGAATGCCTTCTGGACCGGGTGCAACTGCCCGTTCTTGGCAATGCCTTCGATCGTCGTGATCTCCTTGTCGGCCACCGAATGGGTGAGCGTCGTGCAGGAGTAGTTGGTCGCGTCGCCGACCATCACGGTGCAGGCGCCGCATTCGCCGCGATCGCAGGACAGTTTCGTCCCGGTCAGGCCGAGCTTGTAGCGCAGCGTATTGGCAAGGGTCTCGTGCGGCAGCACGTCGACGCGGCGCACCTGGCCGTTCACCTTGAGACTGACCAGGCGCTCGACACCGGCGGTGCGCGCCTGCGCTTCACCCGAGCGGAACAGGTAGCCGGTCGCGCCAAGCGTGGCGCCCGACGCGATCACTCCCTTGATGAAGGAGCGCCTCGTCGCCCTGGTGCGCGCGATTTCGGTCAAGGGTCCATGGTCGTGATTGTGCTCATGCGCATCGCTATGCTCGTGCGATGTCCGACAATCTTCTGACATTGCCGCCTCCCCAAGTTTCCTCGATGCCTGCGGGTATTGCCCCTCTCGATGAGCCGAGAGCACTGCTATCCCGCATTCTTATTGGAATTCTCGATCTTAAATATTGCGTCAGTTCCGCCGCCTATTCAAGTCAAATCGTTTTAATTCTAAACAGCAAATAGCCGGCCCGAGTTTGAGCCCGCAGAATTCCAGCCGGCCGACTTCGCTGCGCTGCAACATACAGCCGCGCACCGTGTCACTGCCTCGGACCGGCAATCAGTTGCGAAACTCGTGCGTCCGGAAAAACTCCGCGGTCAACTCGGCCGACCTGCGCACGTCATCGCGGGACATCTCCAACGCCACAGAATCGCGGCAGAACAAGCTTTCCATATAGCCATTGGTCAGCGCGATATCGCACCAGGAGTAGGCGCGCGCCAGATCGCGCCCAACGCCACGCCCGTAATAATATTGCACCCCGAGGAAGAACTGCGCCGTCGGCTGGCCGGCTTCGGCAGCGCGACTGAACCAATGCAGCGATTGCACATTGTCGCGCCGCACGCCCTTGCCAGAATAATACAGAAATCCGAGCGAAGCCTGCGACTTGGCGTCCCCCGTCTCGGCCAATGGCTCCCAATTCGCATAAGCCAGCGCGTAGTCGCCGGCATTGAAAGCCGCCAAGCCCACCTCGAAATTACCTGCGTGCGCGGCGCTGGGCGCAATGGCCGCGACAGCAATCAGAAGGATCATCAAAAATCGGCGCATCCATTCAGCTCACGTTGCGGCCAAGCTAACGGCCCCGTTGAACGACGCCAAAACCCCGCGCCCCGGTTCCGCCGCCAAACCGCCGGCCGTCAATTCGCCTCGACGGCGGGCGGCCTCAGATACTTCGCCGACGCGTCGATCGGGCCTTCGAGTGTGCGCAGGAACGCCTCAAGCTGATCGAATTCGGTCGAGGTGATCGGCAGATCGTTGAGTTCGCTCTCGCCGACGCGGGCCGTCGGCAAGGTGCGATAGTGCCACATCACGTCCTCGAGCCGCTGGCGACTACCGACGCGCATGATCGCGAATCTGCGCGAATTCTATCGCGAACACCAGACGCCATTCACCCACCATGTGGAAGCGCAGGCCCTCAACCTTGTACGTCCCGTCCACCGCGCCGGGCCGGACCCGCGGCGACGTCGGCAACAGATTGGGCGCGTAGCGGCGTTGGCCGGTAAGTTCAATCGAGGCAGCGGCGGCGGACCGGCCGGCGGCGGTCGCGAGCGACAATTCCAAGCCATGCAGATGGTTGATGTACTCTGTCCGCTCGATGCCGGTCAGGCGCACGATGAACTAGTTTGCCGCCGAGCGAAGTACGATCGGCTCTGCCGGCCCGGGGTGGGCAGCGGTGTTCGTCAACACCGGCGCCAACAAGCCCAGCACCAGCCGCCGCCGGTTCAATGCCGGTTCGGATGACCACATGTCGGGCCCGAAGCTGCCAGAGCAGAGCTGACACGAGGTTTAGAGATGCGACCCAATAGGCCGGCAGCATGTCATTCTGATTATTGAGGCCTCAAGATCGCAGCTTATCCTATGTCAGAATGGTCCTTAGTTCGTCGATGGTCGCCAATCGGCGCACTTCAGTTGGCCCGACCAATCACGCCTCGCTGCGGATCATAACTGACAGCTGCCAGAACGAAAAACAACAATCCACTGCCCACCACCACGGCCGCCGCTATCGAATTGAATTGCCCATAGAGCGCAAAACGAACGAGTTCTACAGCATGGGTGAACGGATTGACCAAGGACAGCCAGTAAACGATCTCAGCGCCGCTCTCTTTCAGCTTCCAAAGCGGATAGAGCGCAGACGACAAGAAGAACATTGGAAAAATCACAAAATTCATCATGCCGGCGAAGTTTTCGAGCTGCCGGATATAACCTGAAAAGATCAGACCGAGCGAGCCCAGCATCAAGCCTCCTGCAATCATCGCCGGCAGCACGGTGAGCCAGCCGGCCCACGGCGCATTGATCCCGAACAGCGCAGCGACAATCAGGAACGCATAGGCTTGACCAATGGAAAGCAGAACACCGGCAGTCAGCTTGCAGAACAGCAGATACCAACGCGGCATCGGCGCCGTAAGTAGAAGCCGCATCACGCCCATCTCACGATCATAGACCATGGAAAGCGACGATTGCATGCCCTGGAACAGCAGCACGATCCCGATTAGACCGGGCAGGATGTAGACCTGATACTCGACATAGCTGTCGTACGGTGGCGCAATCGACACGCCCAGCACATTCTGAAACCCGGCCGCAAACACGAACAGCCAGAACGCTGGCCGTACAAGGGCCGAAAGCAGCCGGCCGGTCTGATTGAAAAATCGGATCCATTCTCGTTCGACCACGGCGCGCAGCACGCGGGCCGCTTGGATCGTGTTCATGCTGTCACCGGCTGTCCGATGGGAAGCGGCAGAGGCTGTCCGGCCGATCGGCGCCAAGCGTATCGAGATTCTCGCTCTGGTGGAGGAACTGCGGAAACGGCGCCTGGGTGATCACTGCGTCCTGCGTCGCGAGCTGGACAGGCTGACGTAATTGATTATCCCAGGGTCGAAAACTCAGCGCCTGCCCCTTCGATCCATCCATGCGGAACTCGTTGCCTTTGAGATAGGCGGCGACAGTCGCGAAGTCGGTCGACCTTGCGCGCAGGGCCGCCTCGACGATCGACTTGACGCCGATCCACGCTGCCCAGTCCTCGCCACGCATCGGCCGCTGCGCCATCCGCCGGAAGCGCCGTGACACATTCGTTCCGCCATCGCGATCCCAGGCCCAATGCCAAGCTTCGGCGGTTAGGCCCGCGGCACCGATGACGGGCCGGGGGCTCATGGTCTGGTACGGCAGAAATCGCGAGAATTCGCGGCTGTCGTCGGCGACAAAGACGACGTCATAGCTTGCCGCGGACGTAAGCAACGCGAGATTGTTCTGATCGCGCTCGCGAGGATCGCTACCGAGGACAAACGGCCTTTTGGCCGCGATCCGCACACCGAAACGCTTGGCCGAACGCTCCAAAGCGCGCACCAGGTCGGCATCTCTTGCGTCAGGCCCTTCAAGAACAAGAACGTCGCGCCACTTGCGGACGACGACAAGCTGCATCAGTGCGTCGGTCCGCATGGCGGTGCTGGGGATCAGGTGCATCACGTGAGTAGAGCAATCCGCCCCGCGCAACGCGTCGGCCTCCGCGGAAACGTTGAACAGCAGAATACGACCGTCGCCCCGCACGGCCCGCGCCGCTGCCGCAACCGTCTCTGCCGGAGCATCGATCAAAATAAATCGTGCGCCTCGTTCGATGCGAAGCGTTTCAATCGCGCCAACCGCGCCCGCGGGGTCGGCGGCCTGGATGGCTACGAGCTCGAATTCGATGCCGCCCGCCTGAGCGGCCATCGCAAGATCTTCCAACGCGAGCGCCGCCCCGTCATGCGGCCGTCCGCGCTGTTCGAAGACGATGCCGCCGAAGCCGGCCCGGTCCTCGTGGCGCGCATCGTTCATCAGGTCGACGTAGCCGATCACCATGCGCTCTGCAGCGCCCGCGGAGAGCGAACCCAATAACAGCGCCAGAGCGAGCGCTGCGACCCTAGTCATCGATCGCCACGCTGTGCGGTGTGCGGCCCACCGGCACCGACCGGACAACCTCCCCGCGCCGCGCATCGACGATGGTGATGTCGTCGCTTGCGCCATTGGCGACAAACAGGTGCCCCTCGTCGCGGCTGAGCGCCACCCCCCACGGCCGCTTGCCAACCAGAATGTAGTCACGTACCTGCCTTGTCGCCGCATCGACGATGGCGATACGGTTGGCGTGACCGAGTGCGACGTAGGCGGTCGACCCGTCGCGGGTCAACGTCAGTCCGACTGGCTTGATATCCTCGCGTCGAAAGCCCTTCGGCGCGAATTCGATGCGACCTGCGACGGTATAGTTTGATTTATCGAGCACGTAGACCGAACCGTCGATCTCGGCCGACACCCAGACCTCCTTGGTGGATTGCGCCAATCGCCGCGGCCGGCTCCCCACCGGCACATTCGCCTTGATCGTGCCGGAGGCTACATCGATAACCTGCACGAGGTTGGCTGCTTCCGATGCGACAAAGACGCTCGCACCGTCTAGCGTTACAAGAACACCTTCGGGCTCCTGCCCCACCTTGATCGATCGCACCAGCTTCTTGGTCGCCAGATCGATGATCGAAAGCTTGCCGGCATCCTCGTTGCTGACGAAAAGCTGACGGTCGCCGGGACCGATGTCGAAGACCTCGGGATCGTCGATGCCGCGGATCGAATCGACGACGGCGAGCTTCGCAACATCGATTATGTCAATTCGGTTGTCGTCACCGCAGGCGACATAGAGCAGCGTTTTGTCGCTGTTGAGCTTGATGTCGCGCGGCCGCCGGCCGGTCTTGATCGTGGCGACCGAAGCGAAGCTCCGGCCGTCGAGCACCGTGACAGTATGGCTTTGTTCGTTGCTGACGAAGATGCGGCCGGTGTCCTTGGCCAGGACCACAAGCGGGAGCGCAAGGATCGAAAGGACCGCGAACGCCGGCGCCAAAAGTCGAATGGGCGTCACTCGGCCACCCTCCCGTTGGATTGTCCCTCGCCGCCCCGGCCATGGGCCTCGATCAGGCTCAGAAAGGCATCGGATAGCGTCGCCTTGCCGGCCTGTCGCATTAGCGCGGCCGGCGACGCGCTTTCGATCACCCGGCCGCGATGTAGGATCACGACGCGGTCCGCGCTCTCGGCCTCTTCGATCAGGTGCGTCGCCCACAGCACGCCGAGCCCGCGCTTCTTGCATAGCTCCAAGACGTAATTCAGCAGGTCACGCCGCACTGCGGGATCGAGCCCAACTGTCGGCTCGTCGAGCAGGAGAACCGTGGGATCGTGCATCAGCGCCCGCGCCAGTTCAACTCGGCGCCGGTTGCCGCCGCTCAGCCGGCGGCCGACGGCGCCCCAGCTGTCGCTCAGACCCAGACGGCGGAGTTCCTCCGCCATGCGGTACCCGGCGCGCGCGCGGCCCATGCCGTGCAGGCCCGCGTGGAAAAAAAGACTCGATGATACCGACAGATCGAGATCGAGCGTGGGTTCCTGGAACACGATGCCGAGTCCCTTCAGTCCGGACGCTGGATCGCGCCGCATCTCGATTCCATTGACGAATATCGCCCCGGCATCCGGTACGGACAGCCCGGTCAGGAGCTGGAACAATGTGGTTTTCCCAGCGCCGTTGAGCCCGAGCAAAGCTACAAACTCCGCCGGTCTGACACGTAGATCGATGCAGTCGAGCGCCTGCAGCGACCCGTAGGTCTTGACGACACCCTCGACGGAAATCAGCGGATGTGACGCTTGCTCATTGGTCATTCCGGCAATCATTTCCACAGTTTGAAACGCTCCGACAGCGTTCTCTTTGGCAACGCTGAAGGCTGACCTAAGAGAAGGCCCAGTCATAGGGGCTACTATAGCCACATCCTGCGAACCGAAGTAGCCTCAGGGTGTGGGCAGGACAGCGGACTGCCGAAAGCTTTCATCGTCCGGCGCAACCATTGCGCCTCACTTTACAGACGCCTTCGATGTGCGGGATTATGGCGGTAGATAGGCAGCCGAGGTTTCGTACAAATAAGACCGCAAGCCAAGCGGGACGGGTCTCACAAGTGGATCACAACGCCGCGCGATCTCAGGATGCTGCTTCAGGAGGATTACCCCATGGTGAAGCCTAGACAGAAAGCCACGCTGGTTGTTGCGTTCGTGTTCACGGCCATTTTTGCCGGTAGCGCGTTGGCACAATCCGCAGACGATCTCAAGAACGACGAGAAGACGCCGGGTGATGTGCTCGTCTACGGCATGGGTTATGCCGGACAGCGGTACAGCCCACTGACAAAGATCACCAAGAAAAACGTCGGCAAGATGGTCCCGATCTGGGGCTATTCAATGACGGACAATCGCGGCGCGGAAGCATTCCCTGTCGTCAAGGACGGTGTCATCTATACGACGGCGCACAATGCGACGGTTGCCGTTGATGCCTTGACTGGAAAGCAGATTTGGCGCGTCGCACACGAATACCCGCCGGAGACTCTCCGGGTCGTTTGCTGTGGCATTGTAAATCGCGGCGCCGCTATTTACGAGGGCAAGCTCATCCGCGCGCTGCTCGATAATCAGATTATCGCGCTGGACGCCAAGACTGGCAAAGAGGTCTGGAAGACCAAGTCTCCAGAACCCGTCAGCATCGAGACCGGATACGCAATGACGGGAGCTCCGTTGATCGCGAACGGCGTTGTCGTCGTGGGAGTAGCCGGCGCCGAATATAGCCATCGCGGGTTTCTCGAAGGATACGATCCGGCGACCGGCAAGCACCTCTGGCGGCTTTATACAATTCCGAATAAAGGAGAGCCGGGCTCCGACACCTGGGAAGGCGACTCCAATTTAACGGGCGGTGGAAGCAGCTGGGTTACCGGCAGCTACGATCCCGAACTTGATCTTGTTTACTGGGGCATCGGCAATCCGTCACCGTGGAACCCCCGTGCGCGCAAGGGCGATAATCTTTTTACCGAAGCGATTTTCGCCGTACGCCCCAAGACCGGCGTGCGCGTCTGGTATTATCAGACGACACCAGGCGACCCGTTCGACTATGACGCAGTTCAAACACCAGTGATCGCGACCATTCCGGTCAATGGCAACCCGCGCAAGGTCGTCATGCAGGCCAACCGTAATGGGTTCCTCTACGTGCTAGACGCCAAGGACGGCAAGCTTCTGGCGGCGAACACGTTCGGCAAGGTCAACTGGGCCGACGGAGTCGACTTGAAGACCGGACGCCCAAGATTCACCGATGTCTACAAGGGCGCGCTCGAAGGCAAGAATGTCACCGTGTGGCCCTCGGTCACGGGCGTGACCAATTGGCAGCACATGTCGTTCAGTCCGAAAACCGGAATGTTGTACATCAATACGGCTCATGTTGGCATGACCTATGAAGCGGGCGAGCCGCCGAAACTGGTGCCTGGGAAACCGTCCGGCCCAGGCACGGTCAAGCGCACCACGGTCTTGGATAACCCGAACATCCGTGGCTATCTGAAGGCTGTTGATCCGATGACCGGAAAGTCGAAGTGGGAGATGCCCTACAAGAGTCCTAACTTCTCTTCGACATTGGTGACGGCAAGCAATCTTGTTTTCACCGGCGTGATGACGGGAGAGTTCCAAGCGCTTGATGCCGACACCGGCAAGGTCCTTTGGAGCTTTCAGACTCCTTCTGGCATTATCGGTCAGCCAATTACCTGGGAAAGAAACGGTAAGCAGTATGTCACGGTCATGAGCGGCATCGGCGGCGTCTATGCGTTGCGCGCCGGCGACCCCAATCTCGCGAACGTGCCCGCAGGTGCATCCATGTGGACCTTCGGCTTGTTTGAGAAGTGACGATTGCGTATTGGGAGGCCGCTCTCGGCGGCCTCCCCGTTTTTTCATCCTCGTTCCGGAGCCTAGCTGCCGCGCGGCAAGCTCCGCTAGAAATAAGCTTCCCCATGCCCTTGCCCAACTCGAACGTCACCGGCCGCGCTTTGGGTCTGTTATTCGTAGCGGTCGCAGCCACCATCTCATTTTCACCCGCACGTGCGGCTTGCGATTTTGCAATCGTCAAACGGCAGATCGATACCATTCTCGACCGGGACAAGGATAAATCCGCGAAGTTTCGCGCCGAAGTCACCTCCGGCTCGGATTCGATCGCCGTCCTTGAATCGCTTGTCTCGGCGGAGATACGCGACAAGATCGACATCTGCCGGTTCGATACGGCTGAATATCTGACCAAACGAGGCTTTCCGCCGTTTCACTGATGTGTCTGCCTCACTTACGCACGCACGACCCGGTCGGCGATCTGGGAAATCCAGACAGAGAATGAAGATGGAATTCGGGAAGACCGAGATGTTGCAAGGTGCGCCTGCGACCTTGGGCGCAGCCATTGTTGCGATCCTCATATCCATTCAAATTGCGCTCGCGCAGGACAAAGCTAAGATCGAACAGGGAGAAGCGGTCTACAATGACTATTGTTTCACCTGCCACGGCGAGAAGTTGGTCAGCTCGGGCCAAACCTTCGACCTGCGCCGCCTGATGATCGAAGACCGTGTGCGCTTTGAGACTTCGGTGCGCATGGGCAAAAACCAGATGCCTCCGTGGAAAGATGTGCTCACCGCCGAACAGATAGACCTGCTCTGGAATTTCATCCGTGCCAACGCATTTCAAAAATAGCGCTCGGCCGACGACAAGCGGCATTCGTTTCGTGCGCTTGCCGTAGGGTCGCGCTGGCGCATCGCCACGACACCGGATGCGACCGCTGACCGCACGACTTGCCCGCACGCGGCGCGCGGCCCTGCTGCTCGCCGCATTCGTTGCGGCGCTTTCGCTCGGCGCCGCCACGCAGGTCAATAGCCAGGGGTCGCTCCGACTGATCGTCACCCATACAGCGCCGCCGTTGGTGCCGAATTCCGTAATGGATCTCGCCGACTCGCTTGGCTTCTACCGGCGGGAAGGTCTCAAGGTCGAAATCGTGCACGTGCAAAGCACGCCGCTCGCGATCATCGCTCTCAACTTGGCATACGGAGACTTGGCCAACGTTTCGCTCAGCGGCGCGATTCAGGCTGCGGCGCAGAGAGCCATGAAGCTCAGGGCCATCATGTCTCCGGACAAGACGATCCCGTTCCTGATTGCGTCCAGGCAGCAAGTGCCGTCGCTGAAGGCGTTGGAAGGCCTGTCGCTCGGAATCGGTGGCATCGGCAGCCTCGACTATTCGATGAGCCGTCTCGTGCTTAGATCCCTCGGCGTCGATGCCGAAAAAGTGAGGATGGTGGCGGTCGGCGAACCGCATGTACGAGCGCTTTCGCTGAGCACCGGACGCATCGATGCGACCACGATGTCGACCGGCGTATGGAATCGATTCCGCAGCCGGCCGGAGCTCAAGGTACTGCTCTCCGCCGAGGATTATTTTCGCGCCGCGCCGGCCCTCAACAAGGTGATCGCGGTCGACGAGGCGACGCTTGCGGCAAAGCGCCCCGCCATCGAGCGGTTCATCACCGCAATCATCAAAGCGTCGCGCGCCTTCGAGGCCGAGCCTGGGGTCTGGGTGGATGCGATGGCTGCGGCCAGGCCCGACGTGCCGCGCGAGGAGTTGGCCGATCTTGCGCTATCTTTCAGGCATAATTGGAGCGTCAACGGCGGGCTTGATCCCGCGCGGGTTGGCTATTCCATCGAGCAGCATTATCGAGAGCCGGATTTTCAAAACATGCGGCGCATCTCGATCGACGAATTTCTCGATATCGAACCCACTGCTGCCGTTCTAGCGCGCATCGGTATCATACCGGGCCATGATCCGAACGCACCTTGACGTCAGATGACGCGGCTTGAAAAATTCACAAAGTGCAAGTCGTCAAGATTTAGTGCTCAGCCGTCAAATCAGAATTCGCGTCCAATCCGCAGTCTGAATTGATGGCGTTCAAAGTTCGTCAAGTCCAATGGCCCCGAAATGCCCACGGCTTTTCCCGCTGCTTGGACAGCCCAGGTCATGGTCACGCGCCATCGTTCGGCGGGCGTGAAAAATAGGTTAGGTCCGACAAACAGCGCGTGACCCGCAAAATCACCGAGACCAAGGCTTTCATAAGCCCTCAGATATCGTGCCTCACCGCCAATGAAGAGTCCGGGCCAAATTTGCGCCATTAGCGCCGTGCCGAAGCCAAACTTGGTGTCGCGCGACCACTCTCCCATGCGCCGCGATTGGGTGACTTCGGGAGTGTAAATAACGTTGAACGCTGCCACGATACGGTTTGGAACGAGCTCCTTATCGATCAAGATTCCCAGATCAGCAGCCGTACTGATTAACCGGCTGACCGCTTGTCTCCTCGATGCGGGCCCAGTGCGGCTCCACCAATAATGTAAGGCCCGGTGCTCCGTGTTCGCGGGCAAGCAGCCGATATCTGATTTCCAGGGACAGACCTTCGGCGCTTGCTCGCCGAAGATATTCCAACTCTCCGACACCAGTTATGTGGTGGTAGCCAGCAATGACGCCCATTCCCAATCGGATATTCTCGGCTGGCGTGTATTCCAACGCAAGCGCCTGCGAGAGGGCCTTGTATGACCCGGTGCGCTTGCTGAAGCGACCGACTGTTGTACTTTCGAGCTCTTTCTCTCCGACCTCACCGATATCGGTGCCCGTGAGGAAACCGAATAAGTATTCGGTGTCGATTTTGCCATAAGAATTGTCGGCACGTGCAAGCGGAGCATCGACAACCAACGCCACGAGCACCAAAGGAACGATCCAATTGAGGACGGAACTCATCACCCCTATAAATAGCTGAGAGGCCGAGCAACATACAATTCAAGTTTTTGCGTGTGTGTACCGAATATTCGATTCAGATGGACGCAGGGGATACGGGCACACCGTATTCGCGCAAATGAAGATTCGAAGCGGCCAGCGGAATACCCGAATGAAGGACCTAGCTGGGCATTGTCACAGCGATCGGAGTGTAGCAGCGTCCCTGGTGGACTGGTAGCCAAAGCGATGAAGAGAATAAGCTACAGCGGTTACTGGTTCCCGCCTGAGATCATTCACCGAGCAATCTGGCTCTATCTCCGGTTCACACTGAGCTTGCGTGACGTCGAAGACCTGCTGGCGGAACGCGGCATCACGGTTTCGTACGAGTCGGTCCGGCGCTGGGTGAATCACTTCGGGCCGATGATCACCGCGCCCGCCTCGCGCAGCGCATGCACGCTGGCGGAATCGCGGCGGGTGTCCTGCGCCTCCCATAGGGGCGAGCCCTGGCCGGTCGGCATGTCGGCGGTCTCTATGATGTCCTTGATCGCGATCGGCATGCCGTCAATCGGCGACAGCGGCTTACCGGCCTACCAGCGCGCCGTGGAAGCGTCGGCGGCTTTGGCCGCGCCTGCCTTGTTCAACGTGACGAAAGCGCCGATTGCGCCGTCCTGATCGGCGATGCGCTTGAGGCAGTCGTCAAGATAGGCGCGTGGCGTGATCTTGCCGGCCCGGAGATCGGCGGCGCGTCCCACATAGCCGCGCAGCTTGCTAGCACTGCTCGATGTGCCGCTCATGGCCGCACCGCCGGCGTTTCCATCTTCATCCCGCGTGCTCGCCACATCAGATACAATTCCATGTCCACATACTCCGGTGCGCCATAGGCATAAGGCTCGGCGCGCATCCCGATTATGCAATTCCGGAGCCGCCGCTGCAACGACCCGATACTTTGCCATTCGAGCCGGTAAATCGGGTATCCGGTCGGGTGGGCCTGCGGGACGACGTTGCCCGCGAGACTCTTGCCCCAGTTGTCGTCGTGGCATTGCGCGCACGACAGGTTGAGCTGGCCCTGGCGGGCGTTGAATAACGCGCGCCCTTTGTCGATGAACGGTGCCAGCCGCGGGTCTTCATGGGCTGCGATCGGCTCGCCGCGCGACTGCATGGCCACATAGGCCGTGAGCGCCAGCAGTTCCTTGCTCTCGGCGGCGAACGGCTGAGCTTTCTGGTCCTTCTCCCGCGACAGGTTGATGCGCTGCTCCAGGTCGAGCGGCCGCCCGGCTGCCGCGTCGAATGCCGGATAGCGCGCGGCGACACTTTTCATGCTGGACTTGGCGTCGCCGTGGCAATCGGCGCACGACCTTCCCGACGCGCCGGCGGGGGTGGACCACACCATCTCGCCGTCCAGCACCGCGAGAATGCCGGGATTGGACGTGTCGTCGTCCTGCATCGCCTTGTTGTCGCGGCTCATGTCCTCGTAGGCCGATAGCCGCTCGTTCAGCGGAATTTCGGCGGCAGGCGAGGGCAGGGCGGCGGCTGCGAATGGCAGCGCGGCGATCACAATGGCGAAGCGCGCTGCAGGCGTCATTCAACTGTGATTTTCGCGGTGGCTTCCTGCGAGAAGCCGTTGTCGCCGGTCCACTGGAACGCCAGCATGCCGCTCTCGGTCGCCACGGTGTGGAAGGTGATGAACGGATTGGCCGAGATCGCGGGATAGAGCGTTGCCTCGAAAATCTTCTCGCCGTTGTAGGCGCAGGTGAACGCCGTGATGATGTCGCGCGGGATAGGCTTTCCAATGTTATCGGATCGAAAGCCGTTTTCCATGATGTGCGAGATTAGCGTCTTGATCTGGATGATCTCGCCGCGCTTGGCCTTCGGCGGGACGTTGATCAGTGTTCGCGCGGCCATCAGATCGGGTCCTCCAGGCACGCGCTGAGCGTGAGGATCACGTCGACCTTGTCAGACCAGCACGAGCCGTCGGACATTTCGCAGATCGCGACGACGGTTTGGGTGTCGGCGAGCCGGATGCGCGTCTGCACCTCGGCCTTGCCGGAGCGGGCGTTCAGCCGGAAGCTGATGACGTTGGGCTGCGGGTTCTTCTCGGTGAAGATGTGGATCGTCTTGACGTAGTCCTTCTCCGTCATCGGGCTCTCGACCGAGACGGAGACCGCAACCACATTGCCGTTCTCCACCAACGGCGGCACGTTGAGCTTGATACGGCCCGGTTTGACGTGAGTTTCTCCGATCGCCTGGCGGATTGCCGCCGCCATCGACGCCGGCGTGGCCTTGGCCGGCCTCACGACTAGCGCCGCGCCGGTCACTGTGAGGAAGGCGCGGCGGGTTGTGTTCATTCGCGGCGTTGGATCAGTCATCTGCCACTTAGTCCTTTAGCGTCTTCAGATACGCCACCACGTCCTCGATCTGCTCCGCCGTCAGCACCGGCTTGCCGCGATAATTCTGCGCCACCCGGGTCAGTCCGTCGATCCGGTAATACGACGGCATGATGGTAGCGGGATTGAGGCGGGCCGCGTCAACCAGCCGAAGCCGCAGTTCGCCTTCCGACCAGCGGGCGCCGGCGCCATTCAGGCTCGGCGACAGATCGCCCTGGAAGTGTTGCTCCGGGAACGGGCCGGAGTGGCACAGCAGGCAGGTGCTCTCGCGCTTGACCACGACGGCGCGGCCGCGCTCGGCATCGCCCGGTGCGCCAGTCAGCGATTTCGGAATGGCCTCGCCGACGACCTCGTAGGGAAGCAGCGCCTCCTGCGCCATCGCGGGCGCGGCGAGCAGAACCGCGGCCACGGCGGCGAGGCGCATCATCCGAACACCTCGCCGGTGATGGTCTTGAACCAGGCGTAGGCCTGCTCGGCATCGGTCTTGCGCGTGCTGCGCGGCGCATTCGCCGGGCTGAGCACCGGCCCGCCCTCGGCCGCGACGTACTGGTCGTCGGCTTGGCGGTAGATGCCCTTCTGCGAGATGGCATAGTCCGGCGCGATCAGGCTGTAGCAGGATGAGGTGAGCGTCGGCGCGGCCGGCGTCTTGCCCGAAAGCAAGGCGGCGATGGCGCCCGCGCAGGTGCGCGCCTGGGATTGCGCGGCCGAGGCCGAGCGCGGCATCGCGCCGGCGATCGCCGCGTCACCGATGACGTGGATTCCTTTCTGCAAGCGGGATTCGAACGTCAGTGGATCGACCGGGCACCAGCCGGTGCGGTCGGCAACACCGGCCAGTTCGGCGGCCGCGCCGGCCTTCTGCGGCGGGATAATGCTGGCGACGGCGGCTTTGTACTTGTCGAAATCCGTCGAGAGCGTTTTCGTGCTAACATCGACCTCCGACAGCGCGCCGCCGTTCGACAGGCCGATCCACTCGATCAGGCCTGGATAAAGCTCGGCCCATGCCGCTTCGAACAGTTTCTGCATGGTGAAGCTTTCCTTGGCGTCGAGCACGATCACCTTGGACTTCGGCTTTTTCGCTTTGAGATAGTGCGCGATCAGGCTGGCGCGCTCGTAGGGCGCGGGCGGGCAGCGCGCCGGATTGACCGGCGAGGAGATCACCACCGTGCCGCCGTCCTCCATCGCTTCGAGTTCGCCGCGCAATTGCGACGCCTCGCCGCCGTTAAAGTAGGCGGCGGGCATCCGGCTCATGGCGCGGTCGTCGTAGCCCGGGATGAAGCCCTTGAGCAGTTGAATGCCGGGCGACATCACCATTCGCTCGTAGTGCAGCGGCTCGCTGCCGGTGTTGAAGCGGACGGTCTTCTTCACCGGATCGATCGCGGTGGCGGTGGCGATCTTGACGTCGATTCCGTCGGCGCCGACGCCGTCATAGCTGAACAATTGCTGCTGGAGGTCGGTCAGCCCGGCGATACCGGCGTTGCTGTGCGGCGACGCGAAGTAGCGGTCGTTGCTGGTGATCAGCGTGATCGCGATCGCTGGATCGGCCTTGCGCAGCGCCCGCGCGCAAGCGGTGCCGCCGAACCCGCCGCCGATCACGACGACATTCGGTCTGGCGCCCTGCGCCAGCATGGGCGCGGGAAACGCAACCACGGAGGCGGCTGCCGCGGTTGTCTTGAGGAATTGTCGCCGTGTGGCGCGGGCTGCGGTCATGTCGGTTCCGTCCCGCAGTCTGACATAAAAAAGCGGCGGCCTTGCGGGCCGCCGCTTTCGTTGCGATCAGGCGATCTGCAGGTTCTGATCTTTCAGCGGGAACGTACGGTAACGCTTGCCCGTTGCCGCGAAGATGGCGTTGAGAACGGCCGGCGCGGCGACGAAAATCGTGGGCTCGCCGACGCCGCCCCAGAAGTCGTTGCTCGGCATGATGATCGACTCGACCTTCGGCATTTCGGACATGCGGATCGAGCCGAAGGTGTCGAAGTTGGTCTCCACCACCGCGCCATCCTTGATGGTGATGCCGCCGTGGAACAGCGCCGACAGGCCATAGACGAACGAGCCGGCGATCTGCCGCTCGATCTGTGCCGGATTGACCGCGTGGCCCGGGTTGGTCGCAGCCACGATGCGGTGCATCTTGACCTTGTTGCCGCTCACCGAGACCTCGGCTGCCGCCGCGACGTAGCTGCCGTAGCCCATGTGCTGGCAGATGCCGCGGAATACGCCTTGCGGCGCCGGCTTGTCCCAGCCGACGCGCTCGGCCACGGCGTTCAGCACCCCGAGGTGCTTGGGGAACTTCGCCATCATCTTGCGCCGGAACACGAGCGGGTCCTGACCCGCAGCGTGCGCCATCTCGTCGATGAAGGATTCGAGATAGATGGCGTTCTGGTTGTTGTTCACACCGCGCCAGAACCACGGAGGGATGTGCGGGTTGCGCATGGAGTGATCGATCAGCAGGTTCGGAATGTCGTAGCCGAACACGCCTTCCGCGCCGCCGGGGTTGAGACCCTGGAAGGTGATCGGATCAGCGCCCGCCTGCATCGCCTCCGGACGCGCGTAGGCCAGGATCGATTGGCCGGAGATGCGCATGTGCAGGCCGGTGACGTTGCCGTCCTTGTCCAGCGCGCCGGTGAGCTTGCACTGCGTGACCGGGTGATACACGCCGTTGGTCATGTCCTCTTCGCGGGACTTGAGAAGCTTGATCGGCGTGCCGGGCATCTGCTTGGCGATTAGCACCGCTTCCGTCACGTAATCGCTGCGCGTGCGCCGGCCAAAGCCGGTGCCGAGCATCAGCCGGTGGACGCCCACCTTGTCGGCGGGCAATCCGGACGCGGCGATGGCTGCCGCGTAGGCCGCCTCGCCGTTCTGCGAGCTGGTCCAGACCTCGCACTTGTCGGCCGTGTAGAGCGCGGTGGCGTTCATCGGCTCGAGGCAGGCGTGGTTCTGATAGGGGTACGAGTAGATGGCTTCGACCTTCTTCGCCGCGCCGGAAATCGCCGCCGCTGCATCGCCGGCCTTGTTGCCGACGAACTTGGTCTCCGCAGTCAGGCCCTCTTCGAGCCATTTTGCGATCGACGCCGACGACACCTTTTCGTTGGATCCCTTGTCCCATACAATCGGCAAAGCCTTGAGCGCTGTCTTGGCCTGCCACCAGGTGTCGGCAACGACGGCGACCGACTTGTCATCGACCTGCACGACCTTCTTGACGCCCTTCATGCCGCTGACCTTGGCGGCGTCGAAGCTAGTCACCTTGCCACCGAACACCGGGCAGTCCTTGATCGCGGCGCTGAGCATGCCCGGCATGGTGTAGTCGATCGAGTACATCATCTTGCCGACGACTTTGTCGGCGGTGTCGAGCCGCTTCAGCGGCTTGCCGGCGATCTTCCAGTCCTTCGGGTTCTTCAACGCGGGCTTTTCCGGCACCGGCAGCTTGGCGGCGGCCTCGGCGACTTTGCCGTAGGTCGTCGTCTTGCCGGACGCCGTGTGGGTGATCGTGCTGTTGGATGCGGTGCATTCGGACGCCGGCACCTTCCACTCGTTGGCCGCAGCCAGGATCAGCATCATGCGCGCTGCCGCGCCCCCTTCACGCACATACTGGTGCGATTCGCGGATGGCGCGGCTGCCGCTGGAGTTGTAGTTGCCCCAGGCGCGCTTGCGCTTCACGTTGTCGGCAGGCGTTGGATACTCCGTCGTAACCTTCGACCAGTCGGCTTCGAGCTCTTCCGCGATGAGCTGGGCGAGGCCGGTCTGCGAGCCCTGGCCCATCTCGGCGCGGACCACCCGGATGCAAACCGTGTCGTCGGGCTTGATCGCAACCCAGATGCCGAGCTCGTTCGAGGTGAGTTGTTCGTGAAGGTCGCCGGCGACGGCAGATTGCGCGAGCGCGCCGCCGAACGGGATGCCGAGAGCGAGACCGCCGCCGGCCGCTGCTGTGCCGATGACGAAGGCGCGGCGATTCATTTTGGGAACAAAGTTCATGAATGCGTCCTCCCTTATGCGTTCGCCGCGGCGTGGATCGCCGCGCGGATCTGCTGGAAGGTGCCGCAGCGGCAGATGTTGGTCATCTCGCGGTCAATGTCGGCGTCGGTCGGCTTCGGCTTGTTCTTGAGCAGTTCCACCGCGGCCATGATCTGGCCGGACTGGCAGTAGCCGCATTGCGGCACGTCGTGCTCGATCCAGGCCTTCTGCACCTTGTGCAGGATGCCGTTCTGCGCGAGGCCTTCGATGGTGACGATCTTGGCGTTCGCGGCGGCGCTCACCGGATACGAGCAGGAGCGCGTGGCCACACCGTCAACGTGCACGGTGCAGGCGCCGCATTGCGCAATACCGCAGCCGTACTTGGTGCCGGTCAGTCCGATGTTTTCGCGGATCGCCCAGAGCAGCGGTGTGTTCGGGTCGACGTCGATATGGTGATCTTTGCCATTGATGTTCAGGCGGACCATTTTTATTTAAACCTCTCCAGTTCGAATTTTCTTTCGATAGCACATCCGCAGATCGGAACGAGCCGGGCACGGGAGCTTAATCCGGATTCCCCAGATGGCTCCTGAGCTGGCGTGAATACTCTCGTTTTTCCGGCCTCCCTGCAAGACAGAAGCGCGGTTCGGACGGCTACCGTCACCTCGGGCAGCCCAGATGATGGTCGAGGGGATGATCTGGCCATTTTCGCTGGCATTTTGACACACTCCTCCCATCTGTCGCTCTTGAACGCATCACCATCGGGCGTCTCACGCAGGCGCGGGTGGTGGCTGTAGCCGTAGTTCCCCGATCAGCCGCAAAATCTCCTGGAACATTTGCCGTGGGATGGCGACCTCGGCCATCTGGAAGGCGACATAGCGTCCGTGGCTCACCACCTTCGCGCCAATCTTGATCAGCTTCTCCTTCAGGCTCGTCAGCGACCAATCCTTGATCGGCTCCGGTGTTGCGAGCGTGCGCAAGAAATTGCCGAGATTGTAGGCGAGCGCATGAAGCTGTGGGTTCATTGATTTTCTCGGCGGCGGCGATCTCCGAGATGGTCGCGTGCGTACCGTTCTCCAGCATTTCGCGCCAGCGAAAAGGCCCGGGCAATCGCCTTGACCATTCTCCGCCTAACTGTTCGCGTTGGAGCTTTGTTCAGCCGGCTTCTGAGCGCACGAGCGATAGCAGCGCATCACCATAGCGCTCCAGTTTTTTGTCGCCGATGCCGGTCACAGCACGCAGTTGGCCGTGGGTTTGTGGGCGGGAGGATGCGATGCCTTCCAAGGTAGCGTCGTGCAAGACGACGTAAGCTGGCACGTTATGCTTGCGAGCCATACCTGTGCGCCAATGACGCAGGACGCTAATGAGGTTTGCCTCCCCGTTCTTGTCGTACTTGTGAAAGGCAGCGGGGGCGTCGGGCGATAGTGCTGCGCCTGATCTTACAGTTTTGGCCTTGATGCCGCGCTTGCGAGGCGAACCCGTAGCTGTCTGTTCCCGTAGCATTACTTTGCTATCACCTTTGAGCACGCTGCGCGCCGAGAGGCTAAGTTTCAACGCGCCAAAGGCCTCGCTGTCTGGCTGGAGGTGCCCTAGCGATACCAACTGGCGCACCACAGTGCGCCAGCGCTTTTCGTCCAATTCGGTTCCGACGCCGAACACTGAAAGCTGGTCGTGCCCAAACTGCGCGACGCGCTCGGTAGAATGGCCCATGAGCACATCAATCAGGTGCAGTGCGCCGAAGCGCTGCCCAGTGCGGTACACGCAGGACAATGCCTTTTGCGCGACGATGGTGCCGTCCCAAACGCGAGGCGGAGATAAGCAGTTGTCGCAGTTGCCACATTTTGGTGCCCCGAAAGCTTCTCCGAAATAATCAAGAAGACGCCCCCGTCGGCAACCGGCGGTCTCGCACAAACCTACCAGAGCATCGAGCTTTCTTACCGAGACGCGCTTAAACTCATCCGCCCCAGTAGATTGGTCAATCATGCGCCGCTGCTGCACGATGTCCGCTAGACCGTAGGTCATCCAGGCATCGGCAGGCTTGCCGTCGCGGCCAGCACGACCGGTCTCCTGATAATAGGCCTCGATGCTTTTGGGCAAATCGAGATGCGCAACAAAGCGCACATCTGGTTTGTCGATTCCCATGCCGAAGGCAACGGTCGCAACGATCACCACGCCATCTTCATTGATAAACCGATCTTGGTTTAAGGCGCGTACGGATGCGTCCATGCCGGCATGATAGGCAAGCGCATCGATGCCAGCTTTTGCAAGCGAAGCGGCAGTGTCGTCCACCTTGGCTCTCGATAGGCAGTACACGATGCCGGCATCGCCAGCGTGGCGCTCGGTAATGAAGACTTGGAGTTGTGATCGGGCATTCTGTTTCTCGATGATCTCATAGCGAATATTGGGCCGATCAAAACTCGCGATGAAGCGGGGCGCGCCGTCAAGATTCAGGCGGGTAACGATCTCGCTGCGGGTGAGTTCATCTGCCGTGGCAGTGAGCGCGATCCTCGGTACATTCGGAAAGCGCTCCGCGAGTACCGATAGCCCCATGTATTCTGGGCGAAAGTCATGCCCCCATTGCGACACGCAATGCGCCTCGTCGATCGCGAACAGCGCGAGCCGCGCGCGTGAGAGCAGGTCTAGACAGCGCGGCGTCAGCAACCGCTCTGGGGCGATGTAAAGCAGATCGAGATCGCCGGAGAGCAGACTTTGTTCAACCGCGGAGGATTCCTTCCAAGAAAGCGTGGAGTTCAACACCGCCGCCTTTACGCCGGAATCGAGGAGCCCTGCGACTTGGTCGCGCATCAGCGCAATCAGCGGCGAGACTACGATGCCGCAGCCCTCGCGTAACAACGCTGGCAATTGGTAGCACAGCGACTTGCCCCCGCCGGTGGGCATCAGCACTAGACAATCTCCGCCGCCCACGACATGCGTGACGATCTCCTCCTGGGCGCCTCGGAAGGCAGGCAGGCCGAAGACGGTGTTCAGGACGGAAAGAGCGGTGGGGGCGATATTCCGCCTCAAGTTGAACGTTGTGTCGAGGATGAAATGATTACGCGGGGATTTTGGAATTCAACTGAAGCAGATCGAATCGTAAGCTTTTTACACCGCCCTAAGGGGATCGCAAAAGTGTCGATCTCTGTTCTGCCCACCCCATCGTGAACCGCCGCCGTAAATCGTCGAGGCGGTCATGGACATATGGAATATGCTGTTCGTAGCAAAGGGATGGAAATAGCTCAGCACTGCTCGACCAGGCGATCGCGCTCTGCCCCGAGCCGCTGGTGGCGCTGCAGGCCGAGTATCATCCCTATCTCGACCAGACGAAGCTCTTGGCCGCCGCGCGGGCTCGTGTTCACCGCCTATTGCCCGCTCGGGCGGGGGCGGCTGTTCGGCGATGCGGTGCTGGCGGAGATCGCCAAGGCGCGCGGCAGGAGCATCGCCCAGGTCGCGCTGCGCTGGCTGATGCAGCAGGGCGTCGCCGCCATTCCGCGCTCGTCGAATCCACAGTGCATCGCCAACAATTTCAAGGTGTTCGATTTCACGCTGAGCGATGACGAGATGAAGCGCATTTCCGCGCTCAAGCTGCCGGATGGCCGCATCGCCAACCCATCCGGGTGGGTGTCCGGAGGCTGGGATTAGGTCCAAACAGGCCGCCGCAACGGATTGCAACCTTAAATCGGCACACAGCAGCCACGTTGTCGCGTGAGGGCGTGCATGAGTACACAGGGCCAGTCACCGGTTCAGGCTTC
>SHVM01000118.1 GCA_009694265.1 Pseudolabrys sp. | reverse complement strand
ACCCAGACCCATGATGGCCGCAAGCTCCGGCTGATGACGTTGATTGATGAGTATACCCGCGAATGCCTGGCCATCAGGGTGGCGCGCCGGATCAACAGCTTCGGTGTACTGGAGACTATGGCCGACGTCATGCTCATGCGTGGCGTGCCTGGGCACATCCGGTCTGACAACGGCGCTGAGATGACCGCGAAGGTCGTGCGCAACTGGCTGACGCAGGTTGGGGCCAAAACCCTGTACATCGAACCTGGCAGCCCGTGGGAGAACGGCTACTGCGAGTCATTCAATGGGAAACTACGCGATGAGCTGCTCAATGGAGAGATCTTCTACAGCTTGAAGGAAGCACAGATTGTCGTCGAGCAATGGCGGAAGCACTACAACACTGTCAGGCCGCACTCATCGCTCGGCTATCGACCGCCGGCACCACAGACGATGAATCCATTCCTGACACCACTAGATCAGGCTGCGCAAATGCAATAGTCTCTCCATCGCGCTGGTATAAAAAATCCGTCAGGTCAGGGCCACATTCAGAGAGCCATGCCGCCATCGACAAGATGCGTCTGGCCGGTGATGTAGCTCGCCTCGTCGGAGGCCAGGAACAATGCCAGGGCCGCCACTTCCGCCGTGGTCCCGAGCCGTCCGATCGGCTGGCGGCCGACGAAGTCGGTGCGCACCGCCTTGAGCGATTTGCCGGTGCTTTTGGCGACCGCGGCAATGCGGCCATCGAGCGACGGCGACTGGATGGTACCGGGGCAGATCGCATTGGCGCGCAAACCCTGCCGGATGAAGTCGGCGGCGACCGCCTTGGTCAGCCCGATCACGGCGGCCTTGGTCGCGCCATAGGCATAGCGTTTCGGCACGCCGCGTATCGAAGACACCGTCGAGGAAATGTTGACGATCGAGCCGCCGCCATTCTTGAGCATTGCCGGAATGAAGGCGCGCAACATGCGGTGCATCGACTTCACATTGAGGTCGAAGGAGATGTCCCAATCCTGCTCCGTGCACTCCAGCACGCTGCCTTGATGCACATAGCCGGCGCAGTTGACCAGAATATCGAGCGCGCCGAATTGCTTGATCAACTGTTTAGCCAATGCGTCGACTTTGGCGGTCGTGCGCACATCGAGCGCAAACACGCTGGCCTTTTTCAAGCTCTTGAGTTTGCCCGCATCGAGATCGGTGGCGATCACCTTGGCGCCCTCGGCAATGAACGCTTCCGCGATCGCGCGGCCGATGCCCTGACCCGCCGCCGTCACCAGCGCGAGTTTTCCCTTCAATCGTCCACTCACGGTAAAACCTCTTTACTGTTCTAGTGATTGTCTCGAGGCACGCTTTTCTGCGCGATGCGTTGGTATTTGACCGCCGGCTTGAGCACCATGCCGTCGGCCAGTTGATCGACCATCGAGCGCTGAATTTCCTGCCAGGGCGTGCGGCTCTCGGCATAGGAAAAGCCGCCGCGCTTTTGCAGCGCCGCGCGCCGGCGCGCATATTCGGCCTTGGAAACCAGAATATTGGCGGTGCCTTTATTGAGATCGACCCGCACGCGGTCGCCGGTTTTCAGGATCGCTAAGCCACCGCCGGCGGCCGCTTCCGGCGACGCATTGAGGATCGACGGCGAGCCCGACGTGCCGGATTGCCGCCCGTCGCCGATGCAAGCCAATGAAGTGATACCTTTTTTGATCAGCGCAGCCGGCGGCTGCATGTTCACAACTTCGGCCGAGCCGGGATAGCCGATCGGCCCAACGCCGCGGATGAACAGCAGCGTGCTAGCGTCGATCTTGAGCGACGGATCCTCGATGCGGTGGTGATAATCCTCCGGCCCTTCGAACACCATGGCGCGGCCTTCGAAGGCGTTTAAGTCTTTCGGGTTGGACAGATAGCGCTTGCGGAATTCCTCGGAGATCACGCTGGTCTTCATGATCGCGCTATCGAACAGGTTGCCCGACAGCACCTTGAACCCGGCCTGTTTCTTCATCGGCTTGGCATAAGGCTTGATCACATCGGCGTCCTGAACCTCGTATTTGCGGACGTTATCGCCCATGGTTTTGCCGTTGATGGTCAGCGCATCGGCATGGCCTTTACCGGCCTTGAACAATTGCCGCATCACCGCCGGCAGGCCGCCAGCCCGATAATATTCCTCGCCGAGATATTTCCCAGCCGGTTGCATATTGACCAGAAGCGGGACGTCGTAGCCAACTTTTTCCCAGTCTTCGATCGACAGCTTCACGCCGACATGGCGCGCGATCGCGTTGATATGGATCGGCGCATTGGTCGAGCCGCCGATGGCCGAGCAAGCGACGATGGCGTTTTCGAATGCCTTGCGGGTGAGAATGTCGGTGGGCTTGAGATCTTCGTGCACGAGTTCAACGGCGCGCATGCCGGTGTCATAAGCAATCTGCGCGCGTTCGCGGTACGGCGCCGGGATCGCCGCACAACCCGGCAGCGACATACCAAGCGCCTCGGCCAGTGCATTCATGGTCGAGGCCGTACCCATTGTGTTACAATGGCCGACCGAGGGCGCCGACGAGGTCACGACATCGATGAATTCCTGGTAGTCGATCTTACCGGCGGCGTGATCTTCCCGGGCCTGCCACACGACCGTGCCGGAGCCGGCGCGCTCGCCCTTCCACCAGCCGTTCAGCATCGGCCCGCCCGAGAGCACGATGGCCGGAATATTCACGCTCGCTGCCGCCATCAGGCAGGCCGGCGTGGTTTTGTCGCAGCCGGTCGTGAGCACCACGCCGTCAAGCGGATAGCCGTACAGTACCTCGACCAAGCCAAGATAAGCCAAATTACGATCAAGCGCGGCGGTCGGACGTTTGCCGGTCTCCTGAATCGGATGAACCGGAAATTCAAACGCAATGCCACCGGCAGAACGGATACCGGCGCGCACTCGCTCGGCGAGTGCGATGTGATGGCGGTTGCACGGCGACAAATCCGAACCGGTTTGCGCGATGCCGATAATAGGCATGCCGGACGTCAGCTCTTTCAGGGTCAGGCCGTAATTCAGGTAGCGTTCGAGGTAAAGCGCCGTCATGCCGGGGTTTTGGGGATTATCGAACCAAAGCTGCGAGCGCAATTCGCGCGCGCGCGATTTTGATGACTTTGGACCTTTCTTCGGCATTCCCGTCCTCCCGGAGCACTTTTTCTCTTTTGACAAGGATGCGCTGAAGAGCTTGTCTGATGCAAGGGAGGGTCAATCAGTAGGTTGCGCGACCACCGGAAATATCGAACACCGCGCCCGTGGTAAAAGAGCAATCGGCCGATGCGCAAAACGCTACCAGAGCCGCAATCTCGTCGACTGTGACGAAACGGCCGCGCGGAATTTTCGACAACATGTAGTCGATATGCGATTGAGTCATCTGGTCAAAAATCGCGGTCTTTGCCGCTGCCGGCGTGACGCAATTGACCGCGATGTCGTAGTTCGCCAGCTCCTTACCGAGCGATTTGGTCAGCGCGATCACGCCAGCTTTAGATGCTGAATAGGCTGGTGCATTCGGATTGCCTTCTTTACCAGCGATCGATGCAATGTTGACGATGCGGCCGTAGTTCTGCGCGATCATCAGCGGCACGATGGCTTTGCAGCACAGGAATGGGCCTTCGAGATTGACGCGCATGACACTCTGCCACGCCTCGACCGGATATTCCCATGTGGTCACGTTCGGCCCGGTGATGCCGGCATTGTTGATCAGAATATCAATGCGCCCAAGTGCCGCCAGCGTCGCAGCCCGCGCCCTTTCGATTTCGGCAAACTGCGTTACGTCCACGGCGATCGGCTCAACGCGGCCGCGGCTTTTCAGCTTGGACGCCGCCTGAAGCGCAAGCTTCTCATCGCGGTCCCAGATGGCAATCGCAGCGCCGGATTCCAGCAACCGTTCGACAATCGCCCGTCCGATACCTTGCGCGCCACCTGTCACGACCGCATTCTTGTCTGTTAGATCGATCTTGTTGGACATGTCACTTCTTCCCGCTAAGAGTGGAATTGTTCTACGAAAAGTTTCGCTCGGCTAATAGGCACAAGCCGCAGCCCAAAATGAAGCTCGGCAAGGCTACCGGAATAAATAAAGTGAGCCCCAAACCCAAAAAGAAAGCCCCGCTCGCGCGGGGCTAAAGTTTGGGAGGAAACACAATACACACGCAGCAACGTTAGGTGAGTCGCACAAATCATCCTAGACGCGCTGTGAATAAGCCCGGTAAATGAGCCGGTGTGTATACCGAAAACCGCATCCGACGATGATTTCGGTCTTGGCCGGTGAAATTCCCTGTTCCTTGGCTAAAATTCCCTGCTCCGCTGAAATAATTCCCTGTTCCGTTGAGTAGGGAATTTGCCTCTAACGCCCTGCGACGTCGTCACTATTTGGAGGCTCTGGCGTGCCAGAAGCCACGATTTTGCAAAATTCCCTGTAAAATTCCCTGTTAGTAGGGAACACGGGCAGAGCAGGGGACCATCTGCACTGCGTCGCAGCCGTAATATTGCACATGGGCGATCTCGACGCGGCCAGCGCCGAGCGCGAGCGCCAGTTCCACCATCGCCTCGATACGACCGATATTGGCGCGATGCACCACCATGTTGACGGTGAGCGGCAAACCGAGCCGCACCACTTCGGCCGCCAGCGCACGCTTGCGCGTCGAGGCGCCGTCATAGCCGGCAATATGGTCGGCGGATTTCTCCTCGCTGTCCTGGATCGAAATCTGCACGTGATCGAGGCCGGCATCAGCGAGCGTGGCTAAAGTTTTCGGCGTCAGACCGACCGCGGAGGTGATGAGATTGCTGTAGAGGCCGGCCTCGCGTGCGGCGGCCACGATGTCCTTGAGGTCGCGCCGCGCCGCCGGACAAATGGACTTGCAACACGCCCAGGCCCGCCGCTTCGCGAAACACCCGCGCCCAAGTCTCCGTATCGAGTTCGTCGGCGCGCGGATCGAGCGCGATCGGATTAGAGCAATAGGGACACCCCAAGGGACAGCGATGGGTCAACTCGGCCAGCAGACCGAGGGGCGCGGGTGCGGGCTGCGGCGCCAGCACGGTTAAAGCTCCAACAATTTCTTGTCGGCGAGCCCGCCGATCAATTTCACCACATCGGCATGAATGCGGTCGCGCGGCGCACCCGCAAACGCTTTGGCGAGATCGTCGACGATCGCTTCGACGCTGGCCTCGCCGGTACAGCGCTTGAGGATTTCGACCGCGACCGCGTCGACCTTGAATACGCGCTCGGGCGCCAGCAGCACCCAGCCGCCCTGCGCCTCGTT
>SHVM01000117.1 GCA_009694265.1 Pseudolabrys sp. | reverse complement strand
GGTGGTGATCGCGGAGACTTATGAGCAGGGCCGCGATACGGCCGAGAAGATCGAGGTCGTATATGACGTGCTCACAGCCGTTGTCGATCCGGCCAAGGCGCAGGCGCAAGGCGCGCCGCAAATCCACGCCGACATCGCCAACAACACGATCTATCAATGGCATCTCGGCGACGCCAAGGCGACGGCCGCCGCCTTCGCCGCGGCCAAGCACGTCACCAAGCTCGATATCGTCAACAACCGGCTGGTGCCGAACGCTATCGAACCGCGCGCCGCGCTCGCCGAATATAACGAGGGCAGCGACCACCTCACTTTGTGGAATACGTCGCAAAACCCGCATGTGGCGCGTCTCGTCATCGCCGCCTTTGTCGGCATGGCGCCGGAGCACAAATTGCGGGTGATCGCGCCCGATGTCGGCGGCGGGTTTGGTTCGAAGATTTTCATTTATCCCGAAGAGGTCGTCTGCCTGTGGGCCTCGCGCAAGGTTCGCCGGCCGGTGAAATGGACGGCGGATCGTTCGGAATCGTTTCTCACCGACGCCCATGGCCGCGATCACGTCACGCATGCGGAGCTGGCGCTCGACGCCAACGGCAAAATCCTCGCGCTGCGCGCCAAGACAATCGCCAATCTCGGAGCCTATATGTCGACCTTCTCGTCGGCGGTGCCGACTTATCTCTACGGCACGTTGCTGTCGGGCCAATATGACATCCCGTCGATCTATTGCGAGGTGGACGCGGTCTATACCAACACCGCGCCGGTCGACGCCTATCGCGGCGCCGGACGGCCCGAGGCGACCTTCGTGGTCGAGCGGCTGATGGAGGTTTCGGCGCGGCAGATGGGAATCGAGCCTGCGGAATTGCGCCGGCGCAATTTCATCAAGACCTTCCCGCATCAGACGCCGGTGATCATGGCCTATGACGCCGGCGATTATAACGCCTCGCTCAAGAAGGCGCTTGAGCTTGCCGACGTGAAAGGCTTCCCCAAGCGCCGCCGCGATGCGGCGCGGCATGGCAAGCTGCGGGGTCTGGGTTATTCGACCTATATCGAGGCCTGCGGCATTGCGCCGTCGCAGGCAGTCGGCTCGCTCGGCGCCGGCGTGGGCTTATGGGAATCCGCCGAAGTGCGGGTCAATCCGACCGGCAGCGTCGAAGTTTTGACCGGCTGTCATGCTCACGGCCAGGGTCATGAGACGACCTTCGCGCAACTCGTATCGGAGCGGCTCGGCATTCCGTTCGAGAATGTCTCCATCGTGCATGGCGACACCGACAAGGTGCAGTTCGGCATGGGCACTTACGGCTCGCGCTCCGGCGCGGTCGGCATGTCGGCGATCGTCAAGGCGCTCGACAAAATCGAGGCCAAGGCCAAGAAGGTCGCGGCCTATGTACTGGAAGCCGCGGAAGGCGACATCGAATTCAAGGACGGCAAGTTCACCGTCGCCGGCACCGACAAATCGGCGGCCTGGGGCGATGTGGCGCTCAACGCCTATATCGCGCACAAATTCGTTGGCGCCGATCTGGAGCCGGGCCTGAAGGAAACCTCGTTCTACGATCCGACCAATTTCACGTTCCCGGCCGGCTGCCACATCTGCGAGGTCGAGGTCGATATCGACACCGGCAAGACCGAGATAGTCAATTGGACCGCGATCGACGACTTCGGCACCGTGATCAATCCGATGATCGTGGAAGGCCAGGTGCATGGCGGCATCGCGCAAGGCGTGGGACAGGCGCTGCTCGAAGGCGCGGTCTACGACAAGGCCGGCCAGCTCGTGACCGGCTCGATGATGGACTACACCATGCCGCGCGCGCACGATCTGCCGTCGTTTCATGTCGGCCTGACCGAGACCAAATCGCCGTCCAATCCGCTCGGCATCAAGGGCTGTGGCGAGGCTGGCGCGATCGCCGCGCCCGCCGCGGTGATCAACGCCATCACCGATGCGATCGAAACCGAAGACCTGGCCATGCCGGCCACCGCCAATGCGGTGTGGTCGGCGCTGCAACGCGCCAAGCCGCGCCAAGCTGCTTAAAGATTTGCTGCTTAAAGGAGAGACCGATGTATAATTTCACCTTCCATCGTCCGACCACGGTCCGCCAGGCGGCCGGTCTGCTCGGGCGCAATCCGGAGGCGAAGCTTCTCGCCGGCGGCCACTCGCTGATCCCGGTGATGAAGCAGCGGTTGGCGAGCCCGACCGCGCTGATCGATCTCTCGCAGGTCGAGGGCCTGGTTGGCGTCGAGCAGAAGGGCCGCTCCATCGTGATCGGCGCCATGACGCGCCATGCCGACGTCGCCAATGCGGCGGTGCTGCAGCAGGCGCTGCCGGGACTGGCCGCGGTGCCGGGCGCGATCGGCGATCCGCAGGTGCGCAACCGCGGCACTATCGGTGGCTCGATCGCCAACAACGATCCGAATGCCGATTATCCGGCGGCCTGTCTGGGGCTGGGCGCCACCATCATCACCAACAAGCGGCGCATTGCTGCTGACGATTTCTTCACCGGCATGTTCTCGACCGCGCTGGAAGATGGCGAGATCATCGTCAAGGTGAGTTTCCCGATTGCCAAGAAGGCGGCCTACGAGAAGTTCAAGCACCCGGCCTCGGGCTTCGCGCTGGTCGGCGTGTTCGTATCCAAACGCGGCGCCGACATTCGCGTGGCGGTAACCGGCGCCGGCGCCAACGGCGTGTTCCGTGTGAAGTCGTTCGAGGAGGCGCTGAAGAAGCGATTCGCGGCAAAATCGCTTGAGGGCTTGACCATTCCGGCCACGGGCATGAACAGTGACATTCATGCGAGCCCGGAATACCGTGCGCATCTGGTCGGCGTGCTGGCGCGTCGCGCGCTCGCGAAGGCGAACGCGTAAATTATTTCGTCGGCTGCTTGTCGAGTTCCGCTAGCAGGTCGTGCAGGTCGAGTGGATTGGTGTACATGCGCAAGCCGCCGTCCGGCTTCTTCGGCCATTGATCCTTCGGCCGGTCCCAATAGAGTTCGACGCCGTTGTCGTCCGGATCGCGCAGATAAAGCGCCTCGCTTACGCCATGATCGCTGGCGCCTTCGAGCGGGATCTTGGCGACGATCAACCGGCGCAGCACATCGGCCAGAAGCGGCCGGGTCGGGTAGAGAATGGCGGTATGGTAAAGGCCGGTGGCGCCCGCCGGCGGCGGCGAGCCGCCCAGGCTCTCCCAGGTGTTGAGGCCGATATGGTGGTGGTAGCCGCCGGCCGAGATGAAGGCGGCGCCGGGCCGGCTGGTGGTGAGTGTAAAACCGAGCACCCCGCAATAGAAATCCAGCGCCCGCTGGAGATCAGCGACCTTCAGGTGGACATGGCCGATGCGCACCCCGGCATCGATGGTCGGCAAGCGTAAGGCGTCTTGGGTCATTTCGGCGGTCTTCGGCATAGGGGCCATTCCTGGCTGGCTGGCGGGGCTTCCGATACACACATGTAAGACGCCCGCGCGATGGGATAAAGTACCCCCAGGACACGATAATGCCCATGAAACCGCTGCCGACCTCCATCGACGCCACCCTCGACCTGCTGGCCAAGGCCGATTACATCGCCGACCGCTCGCTGGCGACGGTGCTGTATCTGGCGCTGCGCATGGGGCGGCCGCTGTTCGTCGAGGGCGAGGCGGGTGTCGGCAAGACCGAAATCGCCAAGGTGCTCTCAGTGACGCTGGGGCGGCGGCTGATCCGGCTGCAATGCTACGAGGGCCTCGATATTTCGTCGGCCGTCTACGAGTGGAATTACGGCGCGCAGATGATCGCCATTCGCCTAGCCGAAGCAGAGGGCGAGGGCGACCGCGCGCGCATCGAGCACGACGTGTTCTCCGAGCGCTTTCTCATCAAGCGGCCGCTGTTGCAGGCGCTCGAGCCCAATGCAGGCGGCCCGCCGGTGCTGCTGATCGACGAGATCGACCGCACCGACGAAGCCTTCGAGGCATTTCTCTTGGAAGTGCTGGCCGATTTCCAGATCACCATTCCCGAACTCGGCACCGTGAAGGCGGCACAACCGCCGATCGTGCTGGTGACCTCCAACCGTACCCGCGAAGTGCATGACGCGCTCAAGCGGCGGTGTCTCTATCACTGGGTCGGCTATCCCAATGCCGAGCGCGAGCTGAAAATTCTGCGCGCCAAGGTGCCCGGCATCGCCAAGAAATTGTCCGACCAGGTGGTCGCTTTCGTGCAGGCGCTGCGCAAGGAAGACCTGTTCAAGTCGCCCGGCGTCGCCGAGACGCTCGATTGGGCCGGCGCGCTCACCGAGTTGGACGTGGTCGCGCTCGATCCGGCGACGGTATCGGACACGCTCGGTGTGCTGCTGAAATATCAGGACGACATCGCCCGGCTCGACGGCAGCAAGGTGAAGGCGCTGCTCGACGAGGTGAAGTCGGATCTGCGCGCTGCGGAGTGATTTACATGGCGCAAGCCGAAGGCCGCCTCGCCGAAAACATTCTCTACTTCGCGCGCGCGCTGCGTGCGGCCGGCATGCCGGTCGGGCCCGGCGCGGTGCTCGATGTGTTGGAAGCGGTGAATGTTGCCCGGGTCGGCGACCGTGAGGATTTCTATTGGACGCTGCATGCCGTCTTCGTTAAACGGCACGAGCACAGTCTATTGTTCGATCAGGCATTCCGTATTTTCTTCCGCAAGCGCGGCTATATCGAAAAGCTGATTGCTTCGATGCTGCCGGAGACGATATCGAACGAACGCAAAGCGCCGCCGCCGGGCGCGCAGCGCATTCAGGAGGCGCTGTTCTCAGGCCTCAACGCGCGCGAGGACAAATCCGACATCGAGATCGACGCTCGGCTGACGGTCTCCGATCGCGAAGTGTTGCAGAAGAAAGATTTCGCGCAGATGACGGCGGCGGAAATCGCCGCCGCCAAGCAAGCGATCGCGCGTCTGGCGCTGCCGCTCGATCTGGTGCGCACGCGGCGAATGGCTGCCAGCCGGCGTGGCCATATCATCGATATCCGTCGCACCTTGCGCGCCAGCATGAAGGCGGGCGGGGCGGTGATCGATTTGAAATATCTGGGTCCCCGCCGCAAGGAGCCGCCGATCGTGGCGCTCCTGGATATTTCCGGCTCGATGAGCCAGTACACAAGGCTGTTCCTGCATTTTCTGCATTCCATCACGGATGCGCGCAAGCGCGTCACTACTTTCCTGTTCGGCACGCGACTGACCAATGTCACCCGCGCCATCCGCCAGCGCGACCCGGACGAAGCGCTCGCCGCCTGCAGCGCCCATGTGGCGGACTGGGCGGGTGGCACGCGCATCGCGTCGTCGCTGCACG
>SHVM01000027.1 GCA_009694265.1 Pseudolabrys sp. | reverse complement strand
CGCAAGGCGGTGCCGGCAGCACCGACGCGCGGCGCTGCCTCGTCGTAGATCCAGGCGGCCAGCGATTCCGCCATCGAACAGCGCAGCACCGGCGCCGGCTTGAGCATGATGTTCGGCTGGCCTGCGCGCAGCACCGCATTGAGCTCGACCATGTCAACGCCGCCGCAGGCGCCGGGCCCTATCAGACGCGGCATCGGCGCGACGACGGCGATCTTTTCCAGCCGCTCGCGGCAATCGGACGGCTCATTGGTCACATCGGCGGAGTTGAAATCGGGGCCGGCCGCCTCGCGGAAGGATTACGGCTCCGCCCAGATCGGCGGGCGCGGACGCGGCAGTGGGACAACCTCGGCGGTAGCGATGCTGCCGCTTGCGCAAGCCAGCCCCAGGATCGCGATCAGAAGCCTCATGAGCTGCGATATTGGACATAATTGCGGTATTTCTGCGGGACTGGTTTCTGCGGTATCTTGGCACTGGCCGGCTGCGGTCCAAAAGAAAGCGTTGCGGGAGGGAATGCCATGCTCGGGCTGATGCAGGATTGGCCGCTGCTGCTCCATCGCATCATCGACCATGCCGCCACGTTTCATGGGCAGCGCAAGGTCATCACGCGTTCGGTCGAAGGCCCGATCGTCGAGACCAATTACGCCGAGATCCGCGCCCGCGCGCTTAAGGTGGCGCAGCGGCTCGACAAGCAAGGCATCAAGCTCGGCGACCGGGTGGCGACGCTGGCCTGGAATACCTGGCGGCATCTGGAGTGCTGGTACGGCATCCTCGGCATCGGCGCCATTTATCACACGGTCAATCCGCGCCTGTTCCCGGAGCAGATCGTGTGGATCGTCAATCACGCCGGCGACCGCATGATGATCGCCGATCTTACGTTTGTGCCGCTGCTGGAAAAAATAGCCGACAAGCTTCCCACCATCGAGCGCTACATCATTCTCACCGATGGCGCGTATATGCCGAAGACTACGCTCAAAAACGCGGTGGCCTATGAAGACTGGATCGCCGAGGTCGACGGCGATTTCGCGTGGCGCGCCTTCGACGAGAACACCGCCGCCGGCATGTGCTACACCTCCGGCACCACCGGCAACCCCAAGGGCGTGCTCTATTCGCACCGCTCCAATGTGCTGCACGCCTTCATGGCGTCGCTGCCGGATTCAAAGAACATCAGTTCGAGCGACGTGGTGCTGCCGGTGGTGCCGCTGTTCCACGCCAATGGCTGGTCGCTGGCGTTTTCGACGCCGATGACCGGCGCGACCTTGATCATGCCCGGGCCCAAGATGGACGGCCCGTCGATTTACGAATTGCTCAATACGTACAAAGTCACGTTCACCGCCGGTGTACCGACGGTGTGGCTGATGCTGTTGCAGGAAATGGAAAAGACCGGCGGCAAGCTGCCGCATTTGAAGCGCGTGGTGATCGGCGGCTCGGCGGCCCCACGCGCCATGACCAAGACCTTCCAGGACGTCTATGGCGTCGAGGTCGTACATGCCTGGGGCATGACCGAGATGTCGCCGCTCGGCTCGCTCTGCACCATGAAGCCGGAATATGCCGGGCTCACCGGCGAGGCGCGGCTCGACGTGCAGATGAAGCAAGGCCATCCGCCTTTTGGCGTGGAAATGAAAATCACCGACGACGCTGGCAAGGCGCTGCCCTGGGATGGCAAGACCTTCGGCCGCCTGAAAGTGCGCGGGCCGGCGGTGGCGAAGGCTTATTACAAGGGCGAAGGCGGCGAAGTGTTCGAGGCCGATGGCTGGTTCGACACCGGCGACGTCGCAACCATCGACCGCTACGGCTACATGCAGATCACCGACCGCGCCAAGGACGTGATCAAGTCCGGCGGCGAATGGATTTCCACCATCGATCTGGAAAATCTGGCGGTCGGGCATCCGAAGGTGGCGGAAGCCGCCGCCATCGGCGTCGCGCATCCGAAATGGGACGAGCGCCCGCTGCTGGTGATCGTGCTCAAGAAGGGCGAGAGCGCGACCAAGGATGACATCCTCGGCTTCATGCAGGGCAAGGTCGCCAAATGGTGGATGCCGGACGACGTCGTGTTCGTCGATGAAATTCCGCACACCGCGACGGGCAAGATTCAGAAGATCACGCTGCGGCAGCAGTTCAAGGATTACCGGCTGCCGAGCGTGCAGGCGGCGGAGTGATGTGAGCCGTCATCCTGAGGTGGCCACGGAACGCGGCCCTCGAAGGATGACAAGCCCGGGCCGTTGCCCTTCGAGGCTCGCTTCGCTCGCACCTCAGGGTGACGCTGAAAGGCCGTAGTGTGCGGCAGCCGAATGACATTGCCCCCGCCCGCCCTTCCCTTTATCCCTCTCCCCATGGCCAGCCTCGATAGTGAAACCGCAGCAAGCGGCGGCGTTAAGTTCCTCGGCAACCGCCGCGCCTATTGGCGGCTGCTCATGCGCGGCGCTGGCCTGCTGATGGTCACGCTCGGCATTTACCGCTTCTGGCTCGCCACCGACGTGCGCCGTTTTCTGTGGTCGCACACGCAAGTCGACGGCCAGACGCTGGAATATACCGGCACGCCGCTGGAGCTGCTGCTCGGCTTCCTGATCGCGGTTGCCATCCTGATCCCGGTCTATGCGGCGTTTTTTTTCATTGCGCTGGATCTCGGCTCCATCGGACAGATGTCGGGGCTGATCGGCTTCGCCCTGCTGTTCGTGCTCGGTCAATACGCCGTCTACCGCGCGCGGCGCTACCGGCTGACGCGCACGATTTTTCGCGGGTTGCGCTTTCACCAGACCGGCGCGACCTGGAAATATGCCTTGCGCGCGAGCCTGTGGTGGACCGCCACCGGGCTCACGTTGGGGCTCGCCTATCCGTTCCAGATCGCCAACCTGGAACGCTACAAGATGCGCAACACGTTTTACGGCGACCTCGCCGGACGATTCCACGGCTCCGGCTGGTCCCTGTTCCTGCGCGGCCTGCCGATGTGGATCGCGGTAATGGCGCCGCTCGCGGTTACGATTGGCGCCTTCATCGAGGTGGTGGACTGGCAAGCGCTCGCCAATGCGATTGAGCTTGACGGCGACGATGTCATGAGCCGCATCGAGAGCGGCAATCCGGCCTTGGCCGGCGTGTTCGTGTTCGCCATGCTGATGGGCGGCACGGCCGTCGGCATGGCGGCCCTGCTTTATCCGGCGTTTCAGGCCATGATGCTGCGCTGGTGGTCGTCGGGATTGCGTTTTGGCGACATCGAGATGCGCTCGAGCTTGCGCACGCGGCAGGTCTACGGCGCCTATATGCGCTTCCTGTGGTTTGCGATCCTGTTCTGCATCGCGTTGGCGATCATCGGCGTGCCGGCGCTGCTGGCGGCAGGCAGCCTGGCCGGCAATGAGCAAGCCAGCGCCGGCAGCGAAATCGTGGCGACCGGAATCCTGCTGGTTGGCTATGTGATCGCGGCGCTCGGATTCTCGACCGTCTATCGCGCGACCGTGCAGCTCTCGCTCTGGCAGTTGGGCATGGAATCGCTGCAATTGTCCGGTCTCTCGGCGCTCGGCCGGGTCAAGGCCACCGGGCAGGCAAGCTCGGCGGTGGGCGAAGGTCTGGCCGATGCACTGAATGTGGGCGGGTACTGATGCCGATCAATTTTACAGGGTCATTCCGGGGCGTCGTGAAACGGCGAACCCGGAATCCGGATGCAGGCTCGGTGCAAGCCTCTGGATTCCGGGTTCCGGCCTTCGGCCGGCCCCGGAATGACAGAGTACAGCCATGACTTCCGGCGCCGGAATATATTTCGACGGCATAACCAGCGCACGCCATGATGTTGCTGTCGTGCTGGGCGCTACCGGACTGCACATCGCCGGCCCCGGCGGGCGGCTGCTGGCGCAATGGCCCTATAACGAGATCGAAAGCCTGACCGCGCCCGACAATGTGCTCCGGCTCGGGCGCCGCAACAATGCGGTGCTGGAACGTCTGGAAATTATCGATCACGCTTTCGCCGCGGAAATCGACGCGCGCGCCGCCCATATCGACCGCACCGGCACGCTGCAACGCCGCCAGCGCGCCAGCGTCATCGGCTGGAGTGTGGCAGCGACCGTATCGCTGCTGCTGACCGCCTATTTCGGCGTCCCGGCGCTGGCGGAAAAGCTCGCGCCGCTGGTGCCGGCGGCGATCGACCGCAAGCTCGGCGATGCGGTGGACATGCAGGTGCGCGGCATCCTGGACATTGGGAAATCCGGCGCCGCGTTTGAATGCGGCACCGCCGACGCGGAGAAGCCGGGCCGCGCCGCGTTCGACAAGATGGTGCGCCGGCTGGAGCAGGCTGCCGGCCTGCCGGCGCCGCTGCGCAGCTTTGTGGTGCGGCGAACCGAGGCCAATGCCTTGGCGCTGCCCGGCGGCCAAGTTTATGTCTTTCGCGGGCTGATCGAAAAGGCCGACACCGCCGACGAGGTTGCCGGTGTGATCGCGCACGAGATCGGCCATGTCGCGCATCGCGACGGCACCAAGGCGGTGTTGCAGGCCGGCGGATTGTCGTTTCTGTTCGGCATGCTGCTGGGCGATTTCGTCGGCGGCGGCGCCGTCGTCATCGCGGCCAAGACCGTGCTGCAATCGTCATATTCGCGCGAGGCGGAATCGGCCGCCGACGCCTATGGCGCGGAGCTGATGCGAAAGGCCGGCGGCAATGCGCGCGCGCTCGCCAGCATGCTCGGCAAAATCGGTGGCGCGACCGAGCCGGGCATGAAAATCCTGCTCGATCATCCCGAGACCAAGGCGCGCATCGCGGCGATCAACAAAGTCGCGAGCGCGCGCACGACAACGCCCTTTCTCGACGCGGGAGAATGGGCGGCCTTGAAACGAATTTGCGCAGGATAACAGAGCATGGCGCGACGCCCCACCTTTGGCGATGAGCCGGTGTCGCGGCTGGCCGCATGGTCCGGACGCTTCGCGCTGTTCGCGCTGGCGGTCGCGGTGCTTTCAGTCATCGTCTTGCGTTCCGGCACGCTGGAGATCGAGCCGGCGCTGGCGACATTCGCCGCCGCGCTGATTTTCGCAGGCCTCGCGGTGCTGTTGGCGGTTGCCGCCTTTGTCGTGATCTGGCGGCGGGGTCTGACCGGACTTGGACGGGCAATGCTCGGGCTGTTTCTCGGCCTGCTGTTGCTGTCCTATCCGGGCTATCTCGGCTATCGCGCCACCCAGCTGCCGACGATTTCTGATGTCACCACTGATCCGGGAAATCCGCCGCGCTTCGACGCGCTCGTGCGGCAGCGCCCGCGCGGGCGCATCGCCTATCCCGGCGCGGCCACGGCCGAGCGCCAGCGCGCCGCCTATCCCGACATCGTGACGCTGCAAATCAACGTGCCGCCGCGCACCGCCTACGAGGCCGCGCTGGGTGTCGTTACCAAGCACAAATGGCAGTTAGCCGACGGACGCGCGCCGACCGCAGGCCGCCGCGAAGGCGTGATCGAAGCCACCGCGCGCTCGACGATCATGGGCTTCCGTGACGACGTGGTGATCCGCGTGAGCCCGATCGGGCAAGGCACGCGCATCGATGTGCGCTCGGCCTCGCGTTTCGGGTTGCACGATTTCGGCGCCAATGCCGCGCGCGTGCGCAGCCTTCTTGAGGAGATCGACGATGCGGCGGGCTCGGCGCCGGAGCCGCAGCCCGAGCCGGAGAAGAAGGCTCCGCCGGCGAAAAAAGGTCAGCCGACTAAACGATAAACGCCATCGACGGCCGGCGGACCATCGGTCTCGACCTGGCCACGCGTCACCAGATCTTCCAGATGCGCCAGCACCGACAGGCCGGCCGCGCCCGTCAAGCGCGGATCGATGCCGATATAGATCGCGCGTACGATGGTCGGAATGTCGGTCGGGCCTTTCGCCAGACGATGCAGGATGGAATCCTCGCGCGCCAGGCGATGTAGGATGTAGTAATTCACGAAGCGCGAAGCATCGTCGATCGCGGGGCCGTGGCCGGGGAAATAGATTTGCTCTTTGCGCTTGGCGAGCTTGCGCAACGAGGCCATGTAATCGCTCATGGCGCCGTCGGGCGGCGCCACGATCGAGGTGGCCCAAGCCATCACGTGATCGCCAGCGAATAGAATATTCTTGTCCTTGAACGCATAGGCCATGTGGTTGGCCGTGTGGCCCGGCGTCGTCACCGCCTCGATGCTCCAGCCGTCGCCGCTCACCACTTCGCCGTCCTTGAGCATCACATCAGGCTTAAAATCGCGGTCGCCGCTGCCCTCGAGCCGATTGTGCTCGCCGATATGCAAAGGCCGCGCGGCGCGGTGCGGGCCTTCGGCATACACGGTGGCGCCGGTCGCATGCTTGATCGCCGGCACCGCCGGGGAGTGGTCGCGATGGGTGTGGGTGACAAAAATATGCGTCACCGTCTCGTTGCGCACCGCATCGAGCAGCGCACCGATATGGGCTGGATCGTCGGGGCCGGGATCGATAATGGCGACCTTGCCGCGGCCGACGATGTAGCTGAGCGTGCCCTTGAAGGTGAACGGGCCGGGATTGTTGGCCATCACGCGCCGCACGCCCGGCATTACCTCATCCACCGTATCGGGCGCGAGATCGAGATTCTTGTCGAAGGGAATGTCGTCGGCCATGGCGATAAGCAGATGCCCGCAGGCGGGGCGCTTCGTCAATGGATTTCCCAAATTGGCACAGCCGGCCGCCACGACTTTGCCGCGAGCGGCCCACGAAAATGTCGCAGCTGCTTGCTCTCTTTGGCGGGACTCGGGAGGGGACATGCGTTGGCTGATGGCCGGGCTCATCACCCTGCTGGCGGTTATGCCGGCACACACCAAACCGCTCGCACCGGCCGATCTTCATTCGGCCGACGCGGTGCTGCGATGGATCAATGGCTATCGCAGCAAGCCCGACCCCAAAGCCGTGCCGGCCGCGATGCAAGCGTTGAGCCGGCTCGGCGCATTGCAAGACCCTGAACGCAGCGGCGTCTATGTCGGATTTCTCGCCGGCGTCATCGGCTCCAATTTGGAAAGCGCCGAGGCATTGATCGGCAAGACGCTGGAAATCCAGCGCAACGACCGCTGGATCGTCGTGCGTGCGATCGCCTATTCGGGCCTGCCCGACTGGAAGTTTCTTCTACAAAAATTCGCCGTGCGGATGCCGGAGCGCGCGGCGATGATCGAAAAATATCTGACCGGAAAAAGCCCGACGCTCGATCAACTGGTCATCGCGCCAAGCCCGTCGGCGTTGCAGCGCATTGGCGAGCACTTGCGGGTCGAAGCGGTGTTCGGCAAACCGAAACGCAAGGCGATGCTGGAACCGAGCCCGGAAGTGCTCGATATTTTATGGGGTTATTATTTCGCCACCGGCAGCTACGGCCCGATCATGAGCATCGTCGCGATGCTGCCCTGGTCGGTCGATCATGACGACGTCGAACGTCTTTCCATCGGCAGCATGGCGAAATTCACATTGGCCAGTAACGCCACCCACGATTTTGACCTGCTCGCCGCGCTCAAGGGATCAAGCAAGGCCCGCAACCAGCCGGAGACAACCGTCGCCGCGCTCAACGAGGTGACCGACGCAGCCGAGACGGTCGAGATCGCGCGCATTCGCAAGCAGGCGGTCGCTGCCATCGACGAGCTCAGGCGCAAGGGCCCGGCCTACCGGCGCAGTGCGTCATGGTGGGGATATGTCGGCCAAGGCGCGATCGCCGGCGGCTGCATCGCCGCGGCTGTCACCGGCCATATCGAATTCGGCCTGCCCTGCGTGGTTGGCGGCGCCGCCGCTTCCGCGGTTGTGAATTTCGTGAACAACCAGCCGTAGCCGAGACTTACTCCGCCGTCACGCCGGTCTCCTTGATGGTGCGCAGATACTTGGAACTTTCCGTGTTCACGAAGCCGCGGAACTGATCGACCGACATGGCCTCGACCTCGGCGCCCAAGTCCACCAGCTTCTTTTTGGTTTCGGGATCGTTGAGCACCTTGTTGATCTCGGTGTTGAGCCGCGCGATCACTGCCGGCGACGTTCCGCGCGGCGCAAAAATTCCCTGCCAAAGCGTGAAGCTGAAATCCTTGATGGCGGCGGCCTCGGCGACGGTCGGCACATCCGGCGCGATCGCGGAACGCTTGGCCGACGACACGCCGAGCACTTTCACCAGACCGTTTTTCAGCAGCGGCATCGCCGCCGGCATCCCCGGGAAGTAAAGATCGACATGTCCGCCGAGGAGATCGTTCAAGGCCGGCCCCGCGCCCTTGTACGGCACATGGGTGAGATTGCCCTTGGTCTTGGCCTTGAGCAGTTCGCCGGCAAAATGTCCGGGTGTGCCGGTGCCTGCCGACGCGAATGTCAGCTTGCCGGTCTTCAAGGCCGCCAGGAACTCAGCCATGGTCGAATAAGGCGCCTTGGCCGGAACTACGAGCGCGAGCGGTACGACGGTGAGCAGCGCCACCGGCTGAAGATCCTTGTCCGGATCGTAATTGAGGCCCTTGAGCCAATGCTGGTTGATGGCCACTTCCGCGGTCTGGCCAAGGAGCAGCGTCAGTCCGTCAGGCGGCGCGGCGACGACACTGCGCGCGCCGATGGCGCCGCTCGCGCCGGCGCGATTTTCCACCACGACCGTCTGCCCGAGCCCGGTCGAAAGCTTGGGAGCGACAATGCGCGCCACCACATCGCCGGTGCCGCCGGGGGCGTAGGCGACGATCAGGTGGACCGAGCCGCTCGGGTAGGTCTGCGCCCATGCCGGGAGCGCGAAGGCGATCAACATGGCCGCCAGCATGCTTGCGCAAAGATTTCGCGACATGATTGGCAACATTTTTTCCTCCCGTCGTCGATTTTGAGTTTAATGAATTTCCGGCTCGGGGATTGCCCCGAGCGGCGCCAGGAAATCGAAATCGCAACCTTGGTCCGCCTGCCCGATATGCTCCGAGAATAGCGCGCCGTAGCCGCGCGGATATTTCGGCGCCGGCTTCTTCCACGCCGCCTTGCGGCGGGCCAGCTCCGTGTCGCTGACGTGGAGATGGATACTGCGTTTGCCGACGTCGATTTCGATCTCGTCGCCGGTTTGCACGAAGGCGAGCGGTCCGCCGACGAAGCTTTCCGGCGCGACGTGCAGAATGCAGGCGCCGTAGCTAGTACCGCTCATGCGCGCGTCGGAAATGCGGATCATGTCGCGCACGCCCTGGCCCAGCAATCGCTTGGGTATCGGCAGCATACCCCATTCCGGCATGCCGGGGCCGCCCTTGGGACCGGCGTTCTTGAGCACCAGGATGTGGTCGGGCGTCACATCCAGATCGTCGCGCTCGATCTCGCGCATCATATGGTTATAGTCCTCGAATGCAATCGCCTTGCCGCGATGCTTGAGAAAACGCTTGTCGGCGGCAGCCGGCTTAATGACGCAGCCATTCGGCGCGAGATTGCCTTTGAGCACCGCGGTCGCGCCCTCGGCGTAGACGGGATCGTTGAGCGAGTGGATCACGTCGGGGATGTGGACCTTGGCGCCTTCGATGTTGGCAGCCACAGTGTTGCCGGTGACGGTGAGGCAATTCAAATCGAGCTTCTCGCGCAGGTTCTGCATCAAGGCGCGCAGGCCGCCGGCGTAGAAGAAATCCTCCATCAGATATTTGCCCGACGGGCGCACATTGGCGAGCACCGGAATTTGCCGCGACAGTTGATCGAACCGTTCCATGTCAACGGGCACGCCCGCGCGCCGCGCCATCGCCACGACATGGATGATGGCGTTGGTCGAACCGCCCATCGCCATGTGCACCTTGATGGCATTGTCGAACGCCGCCGGCGTCAGAATCTTGGCGGGCGTGAGATCCTCCCACACCATGTCGACGATGCGGCGCCCGGTTTGCCCGCACATGCGCGGATGGTTGGAATCCGCCGCCGGTATCGAGGACGCGCCGGGCAGCGACAGACCGAGCGCCTCGGTGATCGCCATCATGGTCGCGGCGGTGCCCATCACCATGCAGGTGCCAAATGAGCGCGCGATGCCGCCCTCGATTTCGTCCCAGTCGTCTTCCGTGATGTTGCCGGCGCGTTTTTCCGTCCAATATTTCCAGACGTCGGAGCCGGAGCCGAGATATTGGCCGTTCCAGTTGCCGCGCAGCATCGGCCCGGCCGGGATGTAGATCGCCGGCAACCCCATGCTGACCGCGCCCATGACCAAGCCGGGCGTGGTTTTATCGCAGCCGCCCATCAACACCGCGCCGTCGATCGGATGACTGCGCAGGAGTTCTTCCGTCTCCATCGCGAGGAAGTTGCGGTACATCATCGTGGTCGGCTTCACGAACGTCTCCGACAACGAAATCGCCGGCAGTTCGATCGGGAAGCCGCCGGCCTGCAGCACGCCGCGCTTGACGTTCTCGGCGCGCGCACGCAAATGCGCGTGACACGGATTGATCTCGCTCCAGGTATTGATGATTCCGATGACCGGCTTACCCTGCCAGTCGTCGGCGTCGTAGCCGATCTGGCGCAGGCGCGAGCGATGGCCGAACGAACGCATGTCGGCAACGCCGAGCCAGCGATGGCTACGCAGGTCTTCGGGACGTTTACGCGGGTTCATTCCGCCGCGATCTCGGCCTTGAGGGCGGCCCGCTTTGCGGCCAGTTGGGCAACGACCACGACGGCGGTGATGGCCGCGCCGATCACGCTGGTAAACACATGCGGGTCAATCAGCAGCAGGCCGGCGACTGCCAGCAGCACGCTCTGCCAAAGCGTGGAATGGGTGACGAAATATCCGTGCAGGCCGGCAGCGAAAACCATAACGCCGACCGCAGCGGTCAGGCTCGCCCAGATGATGGTCGGCCAATCGCCGATCATCAGCAGCGCGGGCTCATATACGAACATGAACGGCACAATGAAACTGGTGGCAGCGATGCGCACAGCGGCGAGGCCGGTCGCCCACAGATCGGATTTGGCGATGCCCGCCGCGGCGAATACCGCCAGCGCCACCGGCGGCGTAATCGCCGACAGGATCGCGAAATAGAAGGCGAACATGTGCGCGGCCGGAATCAGCACGCCGAACTTGACGATCGCCGGCACCAGCAGCGCGGTCATGATGATATAGGCCGGCGTCGTCGGCATACCCATGCCAAGCACGATGCCGGCGATCATGGTAAACACCAACGCCATCAGCAGAAAATTTTGCGACAGGTTCACGACATATTGCGTGAACACGATGCCGAGCCCGGACAGCGTCACCACCGCGATGACCACGCCGGCGGCGGCGCAGGCGAGCGCGACCGCGAGAGCATTCTTGGCGCCGTCCACGCAAGCCCCGATCAGATTCCCGAAGGTGACATAATGGCGCGTCGATTGGCGCATCGCCGCCACTGGGAAGCAGGCGATCGCTCCGGCCAGCGCCGCCATCGGCGCGCTGAAGCCGGAATACATGACAACGAGGATCGCCAACACCGGAAGGAACATATGGCCGCGCTCGCGCATCACATTGCCGAGCTTCGGCAATTCGCTGCGCGGCACGCCGACAATGCCGCGGCGCTTGGCTTCGAAATGCACCGCCGAGAAGCAGGCGATATAATAAAGCACCGCCGGGATGATCGCCCAGATCACCACCTGGGCATAGGACACGCCGATGAACTCGGCCATCACGAATGCGGCGGCGCCCATGATCGGGGGCATGATCTGCCCGCCAGTCGAGGCCACCGCCTCGACGCCGGCGGCGAAGTGCGGCGGAAAGCCCGAGCGTTTCATCAGCGGAATGGTGATAGGCCCGTCGACCATGACGTTGGCGACGGCGCTGCCCGAGATGGTGCCGAACAGTGCCGAGGACACGCAGGACACCTTGCCCGGGCCGCCGGCGGTATGGCCGGTCAGGCTCATGGCGAAATCCATGAACAGTTGCCCGGTGCCGGTGCGCTCCATGAACGAGCCGAAGAGCACGAAGATCAGCACATAGGCCGCCGACACTGACAAAGGAATGCCGAAGATGCCTTCGGTCGTCATATAAAGCTGGTCGAGCATGCGCATCGGCTCGAGCCGCGCGATGAATAGCCCGTAGACCAGGAACACGATGGCCGTGATCGGGAGCGCCCAGCCGATGACGCGGCGTGCCGCCTCCAGCACCATCACCGTCATGATCACGCCCATGACCATGTCGGCGGTGCTCAAGTCATCGACATAGAAGATGCGGGTAACGATGTAATCGTAGTTGACGAACAGATAGAGGATCGGCGCTATCGCCACCACCAGCAGCACCAGGTCGAGCGCGTTCGGCAGGCCTTCCGGCGCACCGCTGCGGCGGTGGATGATGAAGACCAGCGTCATGGCGAACAGCAAATGCGTGCCGCGGAAATACACCGCCTCGGGCGTGCCGAAGGCGATCGCCCAGACGTGGTAGATCACCATCAAGACGGCGATGATCGTGGTCGCCAGACGTACGATGCCGCCGTAGCTGAGGTCGAGCTTAGCTGTCATGGGAAATCGCCCGTGTCGATCGAGTCAAGCGCAAGGCCGGCGCGAAGTGGCACGCCGGCGGAAACCGTCAAGGCTCCCGCCGGCGTCTTAGAGATTAGTGCGATTGCACCTTAATGCCGGATTCCGCATAGAACTTGACGGCGCCGGGATGGAACGGCACGCCGATATCTTCCGCCATTCCCTTCGTGGTGAGCGATCCGATGTCCTTGGCAACCGTCGCCAGTGTCTTGGTGTTGGCGGCGAGAGTCTTGACCATGGTGTAGACATCGGCCGCCGGCAGCTTGCACGACACGAAGATGTGGGTGGCATAGCCGACCACCTTCACGTCGGTATCCTGCTTGAGGTAGGTGCCCTTCGGAATGGTCAACGCGGTGTAACCGGGGTTGAGCTTGCGCATCCCGGCAAAACTTGACGACTGATCGAGCAGCTTGATCGGGCGCGCGGCGGCGAGGTCCATGACGGCGCCGGCCGGAATCTGGGTGCCGAGCGCGAAGGCGACGGCATGGCCGTCCTTCATCTGGTTCACCGAGTCGGTATAGCCGACGAAGCTTACCTTCATGTCGTTGTAGCTAAGCCCATTGACCTCCAAAAGCTGACGCGTGATCTGTTCGCCGGTATTGCCGCGCTGCTGCGTGGTGAGCGGCTTGCCCTTGAGGTCGGCAATCGAATTGATGCCCGAGTCGGCATTGACGACAAACTGGAAGTATTGCGGATAGAGCGTGGCGAGATTGCATATATTGGTCGCCGGCTTCGTGAACGGCGCCTTGCCGGCCACACCATCAACGGTCGAGATCGAGTTGCCGAAGCCGACATCGGCCTTGCCCTCGTCGACGCCGCGCGCATTGGCGATGCCGGCGCCCGGCATCACCTGCATGGCGAGGCCGGGGATGGCTTTTTCCCAAATGTCCTTCAACTGGCCGCCGAGCGGAACCCACGACCCTCCTTGCGGGCCGGTCATCATTTTCATCTCGGCCGCGGTGGCCGGACCGGCGATGGCCAGCGCCAGACCGAATGCCAGTCCGAATTTCTTGATCGAAGATTTCATAGCGCTTCCTCCCTAGATCCGGCGCTTAGATTTGCGCGGGCTTTTGCTATCACCTTGGGTGGCGATATTTATTTCCCAGCCCTCAGGGTACGCGGCGTAACCCGCCTCGCACAAGGGTACTTATGGCGTGTCAGGGACCGCTGGCCGGCTCGTTGGTATGGGGGAAATGGCCTCTGGATACTGGCCACGGCTTGGAAATGGGGCGCAAATGTCTGGTTTAATGGTCGGAGTGGCAGGATTTGAACCTGCGACCCCCTCGTCCCGAACGAGGTGCGCTACCAGACTGCGCTACACTCCGACTGCCGGCGGCCTTATAACCCCGGCTCGCTTAAAGCTGCAAGCTTGAGCATGATCCCGAAAAGTGGGTACCGGTTTTCGGACAAGATCATGCTTCATTTTAAAGAGACATGAATGACCGCCGAGCCGGGAACGCGGGTCCTAAAGACCGATCGCCAGTCGATCGAGGCCGCCGCACGATGCCTTGGCCAGGGCGGGCTGGTCGCGTTTCCGACCGAGACCGTCTATGGGCTCGGCGCCGATGCCGGGAATGGCGAGGCGGTGGCGCGGCTTTACGCCGCCAAGGGCCGCCCGGCTTTCAATCCGCTGATCGCCCATGTCGCCGATATCGCGGCGGCGCGGCGCATCGCCACGTTCGACGCCGCGGCCGAGGCGCTTGCCGCGGCGTTCTGGCCGGGGCCGCTAACGCTGGTGCTGCCAAGGCGAGCGAACTGCGGCGTGGCCGATCTGGCGCTGGCCGGGCTCGACAGCGTGGCGGTGCGCGTTCCAGCGCATCCCGTGGCGCATGCCTTGCTCGAAGTCTTCAACGGACCGGTGGTGGCGCCGTCGGCCAATCGCTCCGGCCACGTCTCGCCGACCAGTGCCGCCCATGTGCTCAACGACCTGCGCGGCCGCATCGACATGGTGATCGACGCGGGCGCCTGCGCGGTCGGTATGGAATCCACCATCGTCGCCTGTCTTGGTAAAAATCTTGGCGAGCCGACGTTACTACGTCCGGGTGGCTTGGCGCGCGAGCAAATCGAGCGCGTGCTCGGCCGTGTGCTGGCGGTTCCCTTGGTGGCCGATGAAACCCCGCTAGCACCGGGCATGCTGGCCTCGCATTACGCACCGAAGGCGAAGCTGCGCTTGAACGCACAAACACCGCGCGACGGGGAAGCGCTGCTTGCATTTGGGCCGGCACCGGCCTTTGCCGGCACGACGTTCAATCTGTCGCCGCGCGCCGATCTGATCGAGGCCGCCGCCAATCTGTTTTCGCATTTGCGCGCGCTAGATGCCTCCGGCGCCAAATCCATTGCCGTGATGAGCGTGCCGCATGACGGCTTAGGCGAAGCCATCAACGACCGGCTGGCGCGCGCCGCCGCGCCACGTACGATTGAAAGACATGGGGCGCGTTGACATGAACGAGCAACTTCGCCGCGCGCTCGCGCCCGATCTGCTGGCGCGCTTTACCGCCATCGTCGGAGCAAAATACGCGGTGACGGCGCCGCAGGATCAGGAGCCCTATCTCGTCGAGATGCGCGACCTTTATCATGGCCGCACGCCTGTGGTGCTGCGGCCGGGTTCGGTTGCGGAAGTGTCGGCGATCCTCAAGCTTGCCAATGAGACGAAGACCGCGATCGTGCCGCAGGGCGGCAATACCGGCCTGGTCGGCGGACAAATTCCCCACCACGGCGAAGTGCTGCTGTCGCTGACGCGGCTCGACAAAATCCGCGAGGTCGATCCCATCTCCAATAGCATGACATGTGAGGCCGGCGTCACGCTGCAGCGCGCGCGCGAAGCAGCTAGCCAGGCCGACCGGCTTTATCCGCAACTGTTGCCGTCGGAAGGCACCTGCACCATCGGCGGCAACCTGTCGACCAATGCCGGCGGCGTCGCGGCGCTCGCGCATGGCATCGCCCGCTCGCATGCGCTCGGCCTCGAAGTCGTTCTGGCCGACGGCCGCGTCCTCAACAATCTCAACAAGCTCAAGAAGGACAATACCGGCTACGACCTGAAGAACCTGTTCATCGGCGCGGAAGGCACGCTCGGCATTATCACGGCGGCGGTGTTGCGCCTGGTGCCGCGGCCGCGTTCGGTCGAGACCGCCTTCGCCGGCGTGCCGTCGCCGCAGGCCGCGGTCGATCTGTTAGGGATCGCCACCGAGCGTGCCTCCGGCGGCGTCACATCGTTTGAGATGATGGCGCGCTCCGGCATCGAGGCCGTGGTGAAGCATGACGCCTCCTCACGCGATCCGCTGGCCGCCCCGCATCCCTGGTACGTGCTGATCGAATTATCGTCGCAGGCGCGCGAGGGTTTGCGCGACGTGCTGGAGGAGATTCTCAGTCAGGGCCACGACAAGGGCCTCGTGCTCGACGCCACCATCGCCGGCAGCCTCGAACAGGGCAAGGCGTTCTGGCGCATCCGCGAAATGTTCGGCGAGGTGCAGCGGCACATCGGCGCATCCATAAAGCACGACGTGTCGGTGCCGGTCGCGGCGATTCCCGCTTTCATCGAGCAATCGAATGCGGCGGTCAGCAAGCTCATTCCGGGTAGCCGGCTGCTGCCGTTCGGCCATGTCGGCGACGGCAATATCCATTACAATGTGACCCAGCCTGAGGGCTCGGACAAAGAAAAATTTCTGGCGCGCTGGGACGAGGTCAACGCCGTGGTGTTTTCGGTGGTGAAGAAATTCGGCGGCTCGATTTCGGCCGAGCATGGCGTCGGCGTCATGAAGCGTGACATCCTGCACCTCTACAAGGACCCTGTGGCGCTCGAACTGATGCGCGGCATGAAACGGATGCTCGATCCGAACGGGATTTTGAATCCGGGGAAGGTGTTGTGAGGCGCGTTTAAAACAACGCGCCCTGCCCGTTCGTCTTCTTGGTAATCTTCTTCGCAATCTTCTTGGCGCGTTTGGCCGGTGCACGCTTTACCGATCCACGCTTCGCAACAAGTTTCGGCGCGGGTTCCGGCTCCACGCTCACGCTCGCCGGTGCCACCAGTTTCGGATTGTCGTTGGCGGTGCGGTTGACGTCCGTGGAGACCGGAAAGGCCTCAAGCAAATTCTTCGGCGCGGGCGCGATCAAAGCCGAGGCGGTGACGGGGTCGACATTGACGCCGTCGAGCCAGAGATCGAACGCATCGGGCGGCACGATCACCGGCATGCGGTCATGGATGACGCTCAGCGTCCTGTTAGCACTGGTGGTGACAATGGCAGCGGTTTCCACCTCCTCGCCGTTCGGGCCGGTCCAAGTCTCCCACAATCCAGCGAAGGCGAAGGGGCCGCCCGACTTCGCGCGGATGAAGTAAGGCTGCTTGTGCGCGCCCGCCGGTTTCCATTCGTAAAAGCCGTCGGCCGGGATCAGGCAGCGCCGCCGTTTCATCGCGGCGCGGAACGCCGGCTTCGAGGCCACGGTTTCGCCGCGCGCATTGATCAACAGCGAGAAGGTTTTCGGGTCCTTGACCCAGGACGGCAGCAGACCCCAGCGCACCAGCGCGAAATGGCGCTTGCCATCCATAAGCCGGACGATGGCGATCGGCTGGGTCGGCGCGACATTGTAGCGCGGCGGGAAATTGGGCTGCTCCTCATAGCCAAACAGCGCCCGGATCGCTTCCGGCGATGCGACGATTGTGTAGCGCCCGCACATATCCAAAGCCTTAATTCGGGCCGCGCTTAAGCGCGTTTTAACCCGGGACATTAATAACATTGTCTGCCGGTGAAATTATGTGGCGGGGACCACGGTGAAATATCAGGATTGCGTCGAAGCGATGCAAGCGGCGGACGAGGACGGCGGGGGGCAAGCGCCCCGCGGCTCGCCGACGCCAACATCAATCCGGCGACCGGGCTCGCCACCGACTATCTCAATCATTTCAACGAAGCGATCATGCTGCTCGAAATGCTGTCGGCCTGCCCGGAATGCCTCGATGACTTCCTCGGCTGGCGGCCGATGAGCTATCGCGAGCATTTCGTGGCGTCGCGCTTCAAGGGCCGCGACTTGGCAATCGCCGCCTATGACGCCGCCGATCCAAGTCTGCGGAATTGCCTGGACACGCTGGCCGGCACGATGACCGCCGTGCTAGAGGCAACCCGCGCGGCGATGAGCGCCGATATGCCGCCGGACGCCGCAGCCGCCCTTGCCGACCGCGCCGCCGCCTGGCTCAAGCTGCTGGTCGCGCGCGCCGGCGCAGTGATCAACGGCGAACCCGATGCCGCCTTGACCCAGCCGGTAACACCGCAAGCCGTGGTCGACGGGCTGATGAAACGATAAAGCTTGAGCGATAACCGAACATACCCATCGCGCCCATATCTTGCCGTCAGCGCGGCCGTCGTGCGCGACGGCAAGGTGCTGGTGGTGCGGCGCGCGCGCAATCCGGCGCTCAATCTTTACACGCTACCCGGTGGCGTCGTTGAAACCGGCGAGACGCTGATCGAGGCGGTCGCCCGCGAAGTGCGCGAGGAGACTTCATTGCAAGTCGAGCCGGTGGCGCTCGCGGGCCATCGCGAGGCGATCATGCGCGACGCGCAAGGCAAGATCGAGCGGCACTTCGTCATTTTATGCTTTGCCGCGCGCTGGCTTTCTGGCGAGCCGGCGCTCAACGAGGAGCTCGACGATGCGCGCTGGCTCGCGCCGTCCGAACTTTCGGGTCTGCGCACGACCGAGGGCCTGGCCGAAATCGTCGCGGACGCCGCCAATCTGCTGGCCAGACGGAACTGAGCCGACCGTGCCTTGCGATTAACCTAGAGCAAGGGCATATCTTGCTCGAACGGAACAGAGCCAAAACACGTGAAGTTAATTCTCACCATCGCGTCGATTTTGTTGTGCCTGTCGCTGCCGGCGCGCGCGCAGAGCACCGACACGGCGCCGTTCGACACCGACTTGCAGCGGCTCGCCGAAATTCTCGGCTCGCTGCAATATCTGCGCGGGGTCTGCGGCGCCAATGAAGGGCAGAAATGGCGTAGCGAAATGCAGACTTTGATCGACGCGGAGGCCCCCAGTGGCGAGCGGCGGCGCAAGATCGTCGCGAGCTTCAATCGTGGTTACCGCGGTTTTCAGCAGACTTACCGCACCTGCACGCCGGCCGCCGACATTGCAATTCGCCGCTATCTCGATGAAGGCGCCAAAATCGCCCGCGAAATCACCGCGCGCTACGCCAACTAGGCGCGGTTAAGCCCGTCGTTATTAACCTTTCCCCTATGTGCGGGCTATGTCCCCCCAAGGCCCCCTGCTAACGTCCGTCTCGGGAATTGGGACGGGTGTCCTTAGCCGGATGCTTGGGGACGAGGGTGACAATGACGACAACGGGGCGATCCACTCCGACGCGCGAGCCAGTGCCGGACCACGAGCAGAAGCGCGTAGCCTTGGGCTATCTGCACGAAGCTTGGGCCGAAGCCCGCCTCGACGGCATCGACGGCGATTGCCTGGCGCAGGCCTGCCTGTTTGCCGCCTTGGCCGAATTCGTCACCACCTATGGCGAGGAAGCAGCCGCCACCTTCGCCGAACGGCTCGGGCCGCGCATCCGCAACGGCGAATTCACCCTCGAACAGCAGCGGCAATAGCCGCTCCCGCGCCGCCGCTGACGAACCTCCCTTAGAAAAAATCTAGCCGCGGCCCCGTTCAGGCCGAAACAGCGCTCAAGCGTCGCATCGATATCGGCCGGATAAAACGGCTTCTTGAGGAAGGCGAGCGCGCCCGACGCATGCGCCCGGTCCGCAACGGCCTTGTCGAGCGTCGAGATCATCATCACCACCGCCACTTTCGGGCATTCGCGCTTGATTTCCGACAGCGTCTCGAAGCCGTTGAGGCCGGGCATGTTATAGTCGAGAAACACGATGCCGAAATTGCCGTCGCGCAATTGGTTGAGCGCGGCAATGCCTTCCGCCGCTTCGTGGATGTCCATTGCGAAACGGCTGGCCGACAGGATCTTGCGCACAATGCTACGCATGGTGCCGGAATCGTCCACGACCAGCACGCGGGTCGGGAACTTTGCGCGGATGCAAATCTCGACCTGTTTGATCGCTTCGTCCACATTGGCCGGCTTCGTCAACATGCCGTCGACGCCGTCGACGCGGCCCGTGCTCTTTGGAGCTGAAACGAAGACCAGTGGCGCCGACTTCGCCGCGCGCGCGGCATTGACCACGGCGGCCCTGTTGGCATCGGACAAAGCCGCATCCACCACGCATATATCCGCGCCGTTTTTGACGATCGCGTTGGCGGCGGACGCCGCGTCGTGGGTTGCGAATTCGATTGGAACCGATGCCATCGCCGTGGCTTGACGCCAAAGCTCTTGATCCGGCCGCGCGGCCGCGATCACCAGCATGCATAGAGAGACGAGGTCGCCGCTCATGTTAGCCCTTGACCCCAATGTCCCGGCGAAGCCCGGCTGAAACAGGGGTGTGCTGTTACCGTTGATAGACAGTCGTGCGGAGTTTGCAATTCCACAGAACAGCTATGCGTGAAATGCCTGGGGCAAACTTTAACGGCGGGAAACATGGAAAATCGGGTAAATAAAACCGGCTAAAGGCCAAAATTCCGCTAGCTGGCCAAGGTTTCCAGGAACCGCACGCGTTCCCCTCGTGCCGCAGCGGTCAGGCTGCCCTCCCACATCACCCTTTGCCCACGAATCACGGTACCCACCGGCCAGCCGGTCACCGTGACGCCGTCATAGGGCGTCCAGCCGGCGCGCGAGGCGATTTGAGCGTTGGCGATGGTCTCCCGCCGTTTGAGATCGACCACAGTCAGGTCGGCGTCGTAGCCGACGGCAATCCGGCCCTTGGCCGCGATGCCGAACAGCCGCGCCGGGCCGGCGCTGGTGAGATCGACAAATCGCATCAGTGACAATCGGCCCACATTGACGTGATCGAGCATGATCGGCACCAGCGTTTGCACGCCGGTCATACCGGAAGGACTGGCAGGATAGGTCTTGGCTTTCTCGGCAAGCGTATGCGGCGCATGGTCGGAGCCGAGCACGTCGACCACGCCGTCGATGAGGCCGCGCCAAATGCCGGCGCGGTGCACGGCATCGCGCACCGGCGGGTTCATCAGCGCGCGGGTACCGAGACGCTCGTAGCAGTCCGGAGCTTCCAGCGTGAGATGATGCGGCGTGGTCTCGACCGAGGCCACGTCCTTGTGGTCGCGCAGGAACTCCATTTCCTGCACCGCCGACACATGCAGCACATGCACGCGTGCGCCGGTCTCGTGCGCGGTGCGCACCAGACGCTGCGTGGCCTTGAGCGCGGCGATCTCGTCGCGCCAGACCGGATGCGAACGCGGATCGCCCTCGATGCACAGATTTTTGCGTTCGGTCAGGCGCGGTTCGTCCTCGGCGTGGAACGAGGCGCGGCGGCGGATCACCTTGAGGATCGCACGCAAGCCGGCATCATCGGCCACCAGCAGCGAGCCGGTGGAGGAACCCATGAACACCTTGATGCCGGCGCAGCCCGGCAGCCGTTCGAGCTCGGCGAGATCCTTGGTATTATCGGCGGTGCCGCCGACAAAGAAGGCGAAGTCGCAATGCATGCGGTGATGGCCGCGTTTGACCTTGTCGGCCAGGGCCGCGGCGCCGATCGTCAGCGGATCGGTGTTGGGCATTTCGAACACCGCGGTGACCCCGCCCATGACCGCCGACAGCGAGCCGGTTTCCAGGTCTTCTTTGTGGGTCAGGCCCGGCTCGCGAAAGTGCACTTGCGTGTCGATGACGCCGGGCAGCAAATGCAGTCCACGGCAGTCAACCACCTCGCCGGCCGAGGCGCGCGACAGGTCGCCGATGGCGGCAAACCGGCCGGCGCGAACGCCTAAATCGCGCGAGCCCTCGCCGTCGTGATTGACGACGGTGCCGCCCTTGAGGATCAGGTCGTAGGTGTCGGCCATCAATGCCCTCATCCTGAGGAGGCCGCGACAGCGGCCGTCTCGAAGGATGTGGTCAATAGACACGCGCCTCATCCTTCGAGACACGGCCTTCAGCCGCTCCTCAGGATGAGGCAGGGGCCTTAAGGCACGCCCAACAGCGCTTACGTTTCGCCGTGAGTTCTGGCAAGAGACTATTCCACAGGTGGAATTTATCGATGCAAGCAGCACTGCTTCCTGAACGAGGCGTGGTCAAGGTCGCCGGCGACGATGCCCGGCGCTTCCTCAATGGGCTCGCGACCAACGATATGGGCAAGGTTGCCCCAGGCAGGGCGTGCTTTGCCGCGCTGCTCACGCCGCAGGGCAAGATCATCGTGGATTTCATCGTCGCCGAGGCTTCGCCCGAGGACGGCGGCGGCTTCTTCCTCGATTGCCCGCGCGCGCTGGCGACAGCACTTGTGGAAAAGCTCAATTTCTACAAACTGCGCGCCAAAGTGACGATCGAGGATTTGTCGGACGGCCTTGGCGTGATGGCGGTCTGGGACGGAACCGGGGACAGCGATTACGGCCTCTGTTACGCCGATCCTCGCCTTGCCGCGCTGGGCTTGCGCATCATCCTGCCGCCGCATCTTTGCCCCGAAGCAGCCGCCGATCTCGGCGCGGCGCTGGCCGAGCCTGAGGCTTACGACGCCCACCGCATTTCGCTCGGCGTGCCGCGCGGCGGCAACGATTTCAGCTACGGCGACACCTTCCCGCACGAAGCCGACATGGATCAGCTGGCCGGCGTCGATTTCGACAAGGGCTGCTATATCGGCCAGGAAGTGGTGTCGCGCGTCGAACATCGCGCCAGCGCGCGTAACCGCGTGGTGCCGATCGCCTTCGAACTCGCGCCGATCCCAGGCCTGCCAGTGACGGCGGGTGACAAGACTTTGGGCATGGTCGGATCGTCATCGAATGGCCGTGGTCTGGCCTTGCTACGGCTCGACCGGGTCGCCGATGCGCTCGCCGCCGCGACGCCGCTCACCGCCGGCGGCGTCACCATCGCGCTGGTGAAGCCGGCATGGGCGACCTTCCCGTGGCCGGGCGAGACCAAAGCTTAAGTCATGAGCGCGGGCGTTCTCCATTCCGACGGGCTCACGCGTTGCCCCTGGCCCAAGCAAGATCCGCTTTACGTCGCCTATCACGATGAGGAATGGGGTGTGCCGGAATGGGATGACCGTGCGCTGTATGAAAAGCTCATGCTCGACGGTTTTCAGGCCGGGCTGTCGTGGATCACCATCCTGCGCAAACGCGAAAACTTCCGCCGCGCCTTTAACGGTTTTGACCCGGAAAAAATCGCGCGCTATCCCAAGCGCAAAATTGAGCAGCTGATGCAGGACGTCGGTATCGTGCGCAACCGCGCCAAAATCGAGGGCGCGGTCACCTCGGCGCGCGCATGGCTCAAGATCATGGACAGCGGCCCCGGATTTTCCGAGGTGCTATGGAAGCATGTCGGCGGCAAGCCGATAGACCATAAGCTCAACAGCCGCTCGCAGACACCGACCGAGTCCGATGAATCGCGCGCCATGTCCAAGGAACTCCTGAGCCACGGATTCAAATTCGTCGGGCCGACTATCGTCTATGCCTTCATGCAGGCGGTCGGCATGGTCAACGACCATCTGGTGACGTGCCATCGCCACGGGCCTTGCGCCAAACTTTCCAAACACAAATGAGCAAGATGCGAACACCCCCCTCCCCAACCCTCCCCCGCAAGGGGGGAGGGAGAAGTGCGCGCGCCTGGCAGCGCATGCTGTCGGGCCGCAGGCTCGATCTGCTCGACCCGTCGGCGCTCGATGTCGAGATGGAGGACATCGCGCATGGACTCGCCCGTGTCGCGCGCTGGAACGGCCAGACCAAGGGCGCTCATATCTATTCGGTCGCCCAGCATTCGCTGCTGGTCGAGGCGCTGGCGCGCGCCAAGGTGCCACGGCTCGACCGTAACGGGCGGCTCGCGGTGCTGCTGCACGACGCGCCGGAATATGTGATCGGCGACATGATCTCGCCGTTCAAGGCGGTGATCGGCGACAGCTACAAGGCGGTGGAACATCGCCTGCTCGCCACCATCCATCTGCGCTTCGGCCTGCCGGCGAAGTTGCCCGAGACGCTGCAAAACCTGATCAAGACTTCCGACCGCGCGGCGGCCTATCTGGAGGCCACGCGGCTCGCCGGGTTTGTGGACGGCGAGGCGCGCAAGTTCTTTGGCCAGCCGCCGAAATTCTCCGCCGCGATCGAGCGCGACTATCTGACACCCTGGACGGCCGGCGCCGCCGAGCAGCGCTACCGCGAGCGTTTCGAAAAACTTCTTCGTGGATGATTTCCTCGCAGCGCAGTCATAGATATGACAAAACTGTCTTCTCTAGTGAAGCCGTCATGATTCACGTCTGCTCGCTCGCGCGCCTGCATGCCACGGTCGACGCAACTGGGGCGCGCCACGTCGTCACAATCTTGAAGCACAGCGACCGGGTTGTGCTGCCGAATATCGTGCGCGAAAACCATCTCGTCATCAGCGTCGACGACATCGCCATGCCGATGGATGGCTACACCGCCCCCGACGCCGGGCATGTGGAACGGCTGATCGACTTTGTCGGCCAATGGGATCGCGCGGCGCCGATGGTGGTGCATTGCTTCGCCGGCATCAGCCGCTCGACCGCTGGCGCCTATGTCGCCGCCTGCGTGCTCAATCCGCAGCGCGACGAGCAGCAGATCGCCTGGGAGATCAGGCGCGCCTCGCGCACGGCGCAGCCAAATTCGCGCATCGTTTCCATCGCCGACCGCCTGCTCAAGCGCGACGGCCGCATGGTGCGCGCGGTCGAAACCATCGGTCCCGGCCACGCCGCAGCCGAAGGCGACCCGTTCCGACTCGATATCGCATAGCGCATGATCCCGAAAAGTGGGAACCGGTTTTCGGGTAAGATCATGCGCAAAGAAAATTAGCGCATTCAAATGCGGGGGGCGATGTGACGGGCAAGACATATGGCGTGGTGACGCCGAACATTCTCAAATCCTATGACGGGCTCGGCTTTCTCAAGGCGATCATCGACGGCACGGTGCCCAATCCGCCGATCAGCGAATTGCTGGGCTTTCACCTGGTCGAGGCCGAAGCGGGCCGCGCGGCGTTCGAGGGCGTGCCTGAGTTTCGCCACTACAATCCAATCGGCACCGTGCATGGCGGGATTGCCGCGACCTTGCTCGATTCCGCGCTCGGCTGCGCAATCTTTTCTACCATCGCCAAGGGCGAGGCCTGGACCACGCCGGAGCTCAAATTGAATTTTGTGCGTCCGATAAACAAGGACGCCGGGCTGGTGCGCGCGGAAGGCCGCGTCGTGCATCGCGGCCGCACGGTCGCAACATCGGAAGGCGACTTGAAGGATCGCGCGGGCAAGCTTTATGCCCACGCCACCACCACCTGCATGATTTTTCCGGCAGGAGCATGATCCCGAAAAGCGGGAACCGGTTTTCGGATAAGATCATGCTCAAGAAAAATTCGCCTTAGAACCAGGCTCGCACACCGACCGACAGATAGGTGGCGCCGCTGAAGGCGCCGCTGATGACGCCATAGGCGCCGGAACGGTGATGCAGGCGTATAACTAATTGCCGGTCCTTATGATCGGGCAATGCAAAGGTCAGCTCCGGCGAGAAATAATGCTGCACATGCGTTCCGGCTAGCGGATTGAGTCCGGAGTGCGCTTTTTCAAAATCCGAAACTCCGGTTGCGTAATTCAGGCCTGACGATAGCGCGAGGGTCGTGTAAATGTATTTGTTCCAGGGGAATGCGGTGTACCTGACATACATGGCGCCCCAGAACTCGCCCTCTTCCTGGTTGCCAAAACGCTTGGCGGCGCCGACCTCAGCTTCGATGTCAATGATGCGGAAAACAGTTGCAACCCGCCGCGAGGCGGTCGCGCCGACGATTCCGCCATCGTCGTAATCCCATGACGTGGGTGAAATCGCCTTGAAATAAATGTCCTGTACATTGGTGTTGACCGATTTCCCGGCAAACACCATGAACGCGCAATCGCCATTGCATGACTGCAACAGCTTGCGCCAATGCCAATCCGCCCGGTCGGATGCAACCTTATCGGACGCAGCCTTATCGGAAGCTCGCGCGAAACCCGATGAAAAAACAAAGACGCATGCAATGGCTGACGCTACCAAACACCGTGGTAGTCGCATGTCGGGGTCCGTTCGTTGAAGCTCCCTGATGGCGCCCCGAACGGGCACGAATCATTTCGTGCCGTCCTCTATCAATCTTCGTTAATTTTGAGATTCCGGATCGGCGTCACGCCGATCCATCGGCTATAGGCGCGGAAAAGACCGTGTCTGGCGGATTTCAGTCTTTATTGGCGGTGAGCGCCGACCGCAAGCCAAGCGGATGGGCGCTGTGCGCGCTGCGCGCTATCTTGGCGCGCGCGTGCTGGCGGGTGAACTCGCAAGAGGCAAAACCCAGCCCGGAAACGGAGCCGCGGAAGCTATTGTTGTCGATGCGCTCCAGGTTGAAGCAGGGCTGCACCGGCAAACCGCGCACCTGCGCGCAAACCACATCGCCCTTCACTTGCAGCGTCCCGGCCGGCAGCATCGCATAGCGCACCTGACCGGAGCCCTGGAATTGGATGGAGCCAACTACCGAGCCGTCGCTCAGCACGCGGCCTTGGCCGCGCGTGCCTTCGAAACAGTTGTAATTGAACAGCTTGCCGACGACGAAACGGTGGGCTTCTTCCGCACTCATCTCGCCGGCGACAGCCGGAACGGCGGCCAAAAGGCCGAGCGCTAACGCAATTCCACGCAACATCGCACAACTCCCGACTGACGCCACCGATTTAACGAACCCAGGCCCGGTATTTCAAGCCTGCCGAACTATGCACACCGTTCGTCGCTAAATCCTGAACGTGGTTACCCGATTTTGACCACGATCCGCCCGCGGACCTGGCCGGCTAAAATGGCCGCCGCCGCCTCCGTAACCCCGGAAAGGCCTATTTCACGGGTCATAGCGGCGAGTTTGGGGCGATCCAGGTCGGTTTCCAGCCTTTTCCACGCTTCTCGCCGGCGTTCGATCGGGCACATCACCGAGTCGATGCCGTAAAGACACACCCCCCGCAAAATGAAGGGGGCGACCGAACTGGGCAGGTCCATGCCGCCCGCAAGCCCGCAGGCGGCCACCGCTCCGCCATAACGGGTCATCGACAGGAGGTTGGCCAGGGTGGTCGAGCCGACCACATCGACGCCTCCTGCCCAGCGTTCCTTGGCCAGCATCTTCACGGGACCAGTGAGATCCTTGCGCTCGACGATCTCGGTAGCGCCCAGCCTTTTGAGGTAGTCGGCCTCTTCGGGGCGGCCGGTGACCGCGCTGACGCTAAAGCCACGTTTGGCCAGGATGGCGATCGCGACCGAGCCGACGCCGCCGGCGGCGCCTGTCACCGCCACCGGCCCGCTCGCGGGGGTGAGACCGTGGCGCTCCAGCGCCATCACCGCCAGCATCGCCGTATATCCGGCGGTGCCGATCGCCATGGCCTCGCGCTCGCTCATGCTTTTGGGCAGCCTCACCAGCCAGTCACCTTTAACGCGCGCTTTGCCGGCATAGGCGCCGAGATGGGTCTCGCCGCAGCCCCAGCCGTTGAGGATCACTTTGTCGCCCGGCTTCCAGGCAGGATTGCTGGAGGCCTCCACCGTGCCGGCGAAGTCGATGCCGGCGATCATCGGGAAGCGGCGCACCACCGGCGCTTTTCCGGTGATGGCGAGCCCATCCTTGTAATTGAGCGTGGAATATTCGACGGCGACGGTAACATCGCCGTCCATCAGATTGGCTTCGTCGAAATCGGTCAGCGCGGCCTTGGTGCCGGTGTCCGACTTTTCGATCACGATCGCTTTGAATGTGCCCACGCGCGCCTCGCTGTTTCACAAACCCGAGGCATACTTGGCGCGCTATAGGAGCTTAGGCAAGTATCTAGGCCGGAGCCATGGCGGCGCGTTCGACCGGCTTCTCGACGATGGGCAGGTTGATGAGTGCCGACACGATACCGAGCACCACCGAGAGCCACCAAATCACATTAT
>SHVM01000116.1 GCA_009694265.1 Pseudolabrys sp. | reverse complement strand
AAATTTGTCGTCACAGCAAGCCGAGACGGCCCCGATGCTTGGGGCTGTTCGGATCATGCAATTGGCGTGACTGATGGAAATTTAAGTCCAGTGGAAGCCGCGAAAGAAGTCATTACGAATTTTTGGCGCGGTCAGACCGATAGCTGGGACCAATCTCGCTGGGCATACCTGTTCGACGAAGGGCTCGTCGACGGTAGAACAGCCAACGTCTGGGCCGACGAGGTCTGGTGCCCCGCACAGGATGACGAAACAGATGAGCCGGAAGTAGCTTGACGCTTATCTTGCCTCTTGAAGTGGCTCTTCTTGGCGTAGGAAGACATGCATCAAGCTAAGCCACTTCAAAGAGGGAGAGGCTGTCTCTGGAGGACGAGTCTAGCCACTAGAGCAGTCGAAAAGCCATCAGTGATAGGTTCACGATACCTGACGTGTGCCAAAACAATTGAGACGTGAAAACGTAAAAACGTCGTCTTCGTGTCGTCGAAAACGAGGGTGTTGTAGTCGGAACGTGTGGAGAACGATCTGCACGGATTTTGCACCGTTTCAGATGTCGTTTTCGTGCTTCGTTCTGCTTCGAGTAGCCGGAAGGTGATGATAGGAGTTGAAGCAAACGTCTGTATTTCTGGGATTTAAATGGTGGGCGCTGAAGGGATCGAACCTTCGACCTCTCCCGTGTGAAGGGAACGCTCTCCCGCTGAGCTAAGCGCCCGGCCTGTTACGGCCGGGCGATATAAGGAGTGCGTATTAGAAGTGTCAAGCGAGCCTGGTTGAATTACGATTCTTAATTCCGGCTCTTCGGCTCATCGCCATGCGGCAAGCGCGAGGCATGGGTCCGCAGCGCGCGGATGCGGTCGGCAAGGTTTCCGTTCGCTGACGGTGCCTCGCTGAGTTTGGCGCCGCCAATGGCAGCCACGATGCCGCCGCTGGCCCGGTCGCGCGCCGTTTCGGCGGCGAGGATAGCATCGATCGGCGAGTCCGGGCCTTCCAGCGCCGAGGCAAGCCGGGCCACTTCGGCCGCGACATCGTTGATGCGCTCGCGCAGCATGGCGTTCTCCACCCGTTCGGAGGCCCAGCTTTCCTCGGTGTCGCGCTTCATAGCGCCGAGGTCGCGGGAGAGCCGGTCGCGCTCGTCCCTGGTGCGCTCAATCTCGGTTCGCAGTTGGGAATTTTCGGTTTTGAGTTTTTCGGTTGCCGAGCTGGTGCGGCCGTCGATCTCGGCGATGGCCGAGCGCAGATCACCTTCGGTCTTGCGCGCGGTGTCGATCTCGCCGCGCAGAGCTTTCAGTTCGAATTCGCTTTCGTTGAGCAGGCGCGACTGCTCGCCGAGCCGGTTTTCCAGATCCTGGGCGCGGCGGCCAAGGATTTCCGCTTCGGTGGTCTGTGCCACCAGCGCCTGTTCGAGTTCGGAAACCCGGCGGCCGAGATTCTCGACCTTGCCACGCTCTTCCGACAGTTCCTGGGTGGCAGCCTTGAGCTCGACCCGCTCGGCGTCGCGGCGATCTTCCACCGCCTTGACCTCGTTGCCGGCTGCGTCGAGCCGGTCCTTGAGCGCATCGACCTGGGTCTTGAGCGCGACGATATCGATCTTCTGGGCGTCGGCGATGCTGGAACGCTCATCAAGTTCGTCGATCAGCTTGGCGAGTTCGGCTTCCTTGTCGGACAGCGCGCGCTGGGCATCGAGCATGATGCTGCTCTTGACCGAGAATTCCTCCTCGGTCGTGCGCAACTGATCGCGCAGCGCCTTGTCGCGTGCTTCGAGCGCGAAAATGGTGGCGGATTTTTCGCCGAGTTCAATCTTGAGCCGGTTGATGGCGTCGCCCTTCTTGCCGAGCTCGGCAAGCTGGCTGGTGCTCTTGGTCCGCAGGTTTTCGACGCTCACTTCAAGGCGCCGCGTCGACATGGCGAATTCGGCGCGCAGCTGATCCTTGTCGGCCTGGATTTCGGCCATCGACAGGGGCGTGGCGGCCTCGAGCCGGCGCATGGTGAGGCGCACCGCACGGCCATGGACAAGTGGAACGACGACGAGCCCGACCAGGGCTGCGACGAGAAACCCGATCCCGAAAAACATGATCAGTTCAATCATGAACGACGCCTCCAAACTCACCCAAAACCCGCGGAAACCATGCCACGGCGGGGCAAGCACTTCCAGCGTAACCCAAGATTAACCTAAACCCGCGCCTCGTCCCGGACGCTAAGCGGGTCTGCGTTCACTAATAAGCAGAGTGGCGGCGATCAGAACGGGTTCCAGGTCGCCTTTGGCGTGAACTTGAGATAGCCGATATTGGCGCCGAGCCGGAAACCCATGCCGGAGCGGATCGGAACCAAGACAATATTATTGGCGGTGAGCACGGTCATGCCGAAGCCGCCGATGAAATAGGCCGAGCCGTCGACGCCGCCGAAACGCTGATAGATCGCATCGGTCGCCGGCAGCTTATAGACCAGCATCATGGTGCGGGCGCCTTCGCCGCCGGTATCGAACCCGATCGACGGACCTTCCCAGAATACACGGCGGTCGCCGGCATTCTTGGTGTAGAGATTGCCGTCGCCATAACGCAAACCCACCACGAAAGCGCCGCTGCCTTCCTGGCCGAGGATATAGCCATTGGGCTGACCCCAGTGGCTGACGGCTTTCTCCACGACTTGCGCCAGCTCGCGCGACACCGTGCCGAAGAACCGATGTCCCTCGGTCACAATCTCGCCGGGGGAATACGTGCTTGGCTGTGTGCGGGCCTGTTGGGGTTGGCTCTGGGCATGGGCGATATTGGTGCCAAAGCCGAGCAGGCACAGCGTCAGGGCCGTAAGGCGCAGGATAGTGCGCATAGAATGCTCCATTGGATGATGAGACCCCATACCCTGTTTAACTGGTTGCTCACGCCAACGGCCGTAATGTGGCGGCGAAATCGAGTGTGCCCCGAATCGCTCAAAGGTTGTTGAGAACTATGACTGCAGCACGGCAACTAGGGAAGTCGCGGCTAGCCGTTTGGGGGCCGCTCGGGCTCGCCTTGTGTGGTGGCATTTTGGCACCCGCAAGCGTGCAGGCCGCCAGTGACGAGCGGGACCGTGGTCAATTCACACAGCGGCCTCGCGATTAGCGGCTTCGATCCGGTGGCTTATTTCATCGACGCCAAACCGGCTGTCGGCCGGCCGGAGATGGAATTGAGCCTGGGTGGCGCGGTCTGGCGGTTTCGCAATGAGGGCATCCGGGCGGCTTTCGCCGGACGCCCTGACGTCTATATGCCGCGCTTCGGCGGCTACGATCCGGTGGCTATCGCTCGTGGCGCATCGGTGCCGGGTCATCCGCTATTCTGGGCGGTGGTCGGAAATCGGCTTTATCTCTTTTATAGCGACACGGCGCGCGCGGCCTTCATCGCCGATCCCGGCCGCATCATCGAGGCCGCCGAACGCAAATGGCCCGACGTGGCGCGCACCATCGGGCGCTGAATAGCGGTCGCGCCCGTCGTCAATGCCCGACTGCAGCGGCCTTGGCCGGATCGCCCCAAGCGATGAAAGCCGGTACGCGAAAGTTTTCGGCCACGCGGCCATAGGGCAGGGCTGTGCCCTGCGGTGTCGTCACTATGCCGCCGGCGGCGACGAGCAAGGCATGTCCGGCCGCCACGTCCCATTCGCAGGTGGTGGCCAGCCGCGGATAGATATCCACCGTCCCCTCCGCGAGTTGGCAGAATTTGATCGCCGAGCCGCTCGGATTGCGCGCGATCGGCGCGAGTCGATCGAGGAAGGCAACGGTGTTGGGATCAAGATGCGACCGGCTCACCGCCGCCACCGCGCCTTGGGCAGGCCAGCGCCGCGTGCGGATCGCCTGCGGCTGGTCGGCGCCGTCCGCTAACAGCCGCAGGCGCTCGGCCTTACCCCCGGCAATACCGCGCCAGATCTGACCGCGGTTGGGTGCCGCAATAATGCCCGCAATCGGCACGCCGCGCGTGACAATCGCGAGGTTGACGGTGAACTGATCGGTGCCGGCGAGGAATTCCTTGGTGCCGTCGAGCGGATCGACGACGATGAAGCTGTGATCGAGCGCAGGCGGCGTCTTGCGGCCCGCCATTTCCTCCGAGACAACGGGCACATTGGGCAGCAGCCGCGCCAACCCTTCGAGGATGGCTGCTTCCGATGCCTCATCGGCAGCCGTGACGGGCGATTGGTCGGGCTTGATCCGGTGCGCCACGGTGGCGGGCGAAATCGCCCGGATCAGCGCGGATGCGCGCGCGACGATCGCGGTCAATTCGTCCAGCAGCTTCGCAGCCAGGGCGGGCGGGATTTCGGTATCGCGCGTCAAATGGCCGGTCCTTACTTCTTCTTTCCTTGGGCGTGCAGTCCTTGGCGGTTGCGCAAGTGCGGTGTATCACGCCTCGACGTAGATGCGGTGAGCGATTCGCCTGTCGCATTGAACCCTGCAAGCCCAGCGGAGACCAGCCCATGTCCGGATCTTCCATCGATGCGCTCGATCTCGCCGCATTGCTATGTTCGCGCGTCTGCCATGATTTGATCAGCCCGGTCGGCGCCGTCGTCAATGGGCTGGAAGTCCTGGAGGAAGCCAAGGACGAAGAGACCAAGACTTTTGCGCTCGACCTGATCCGTAAGAGCGCCCGCAACGGCTCCGCCAAGTTGCAGTTCTGCCGTATCGCCTTTGGCGCGGCCGGCGTCCAGATCGATCTTGGCGATGCGCAGACCACGGCGCGTGGGTTTTTGGAGGACAACAAGACCAAGCTCGCCTGGAACCTGCCGCGGGTCCTTAGCCCCAAAAACCGGGTCAAGTTGCTGCTCAATATGCTCCTGATCGCCGGCCAGACGATCCCACGCGGCGGCCAGCTTACGGTCGATCCGATTGGGTCGGGAGAGAGCACGGGCTTCAAGGTCAGCGCCGCCGGCGCCAATGCCAAGGTTCCCCCTGCGGTGTCGGCATTGCTCGCCGGGGACGCCGGCGCCGAGGCGCTCGACGCCCATCGCATTCAGCCGTTCTATGCCGGAATGCTGGCCAAGGCCTGCGGGCTCAAAGTCACCATGACGATGGAAGGCGGGGCGGTGGTGGTCGAAGCCAAATAGGCGGCTATTTGCTTGCGCATGATCTTTTCCGGGAAAGCGCTTTCGCACTGGTCTGCCCCCTGAAAAGTGGTCCAGGTTGAATGTTAGTCCGAGGCCCGTTTTTGAAACGGGAGATCAATCAAGATGCCTCGGAAACGGTTCACTTCAGAACAGATCATCAGCAAGCTGATGAGAGGCGGAAATCCGTCTTGGACAGGGCGAGACGCTACCAGATGTTTGTCGCGCCCTAGCTGTCTCGGAGCAGACTTTCTATCGGTGGCGCAAGGAGTTCGGCGGCTTGAAACTGTCACAAGCGCAGCGTCTGAGGGGGCTTGAACGC
>SHVM01000026.1 GCA_009694265.1 Pseudolabrys sp. | reverse complement strand
TCAGTTTCGGAGGCAGCGATGGCGGCAACTTCGAATTCGACGCGATCGCCAATTGCGCAGGCCTTGGCGCGCAAAGCGTGGCGCGATCGATTCCCGATTATCCGGTCGCTCGCGTGCCGCGGCTGGTGCTGGCCAAGGGTAATTATTTCGCTTACGCGGGGCGGCCGGTGTTCTCGCGGCTGATCTATCCGACGCCGATGCCGGGCGGGCTTGGCGTGCATGTCACGCTCGATCTGGCGGGGCGCATGCGCTTCGGCCCGGATGTGGAATGGATCGAACGCGAGAACTACGACGTCGATCCCGGCCGCGCCGCCGCGTTCTATGACCGCATTCGCACCTATTGGCCGGGTTTGCGCGATGGCACGCTGTCGCCGGATTATTCCGGCATTCGTCCCAAGCTCAGCGGGCAGGGCGAGCCGCAGGCGGATTTCATGATCGATGCGCCGGCGCAGCATGGACTGCCGGGCCTGGTGCAGATGTTCAGGATTGAATCGCCGGGGTTGACCAGTTCGCTGTCGCTGGCGGACGAGGTGGCGGGTTATCTTGAGAGCTGAGCGCGGCGGTGATCGTCGTTGCGTGCGTGCACGGTGGCGGGCGGGATCGTCGCGGTCGTGGCCTCGGCCGCGCCCGGATTGGGCGGCATGATCTTCACCTCGGACAGCTTGTCGCGCGCGTTCTTGGACAGGCCGCGATAGGCGTCAATCGGCGTGAAGTCGGCGACGTTGTTTTTGGCGCTTGTAAAGGCCACCAGCCCGGTCTTGGTCGCCACCAGATCGCCCAGCCGCAGTGTCGGATCGGCGTTCACATCCATGCGGGCAAGGCCGAACGCGTCGCGGCCATTGCAGGTGCAGCCGGCCACCAACTGCTTGCGATAAACGAACGCATTGCCGAGATCGGTATAGCGGCTGCCGTCGCTCGCCACCGCGTAGTCGATGGCGCCGCCGGTATACAGACGGGTCTGGTTGGCCGGGCAGAATGAACGGCACGATTGGGCCGCGCTCAACCCGGCATAAGCTTGCACCGGGAAGAAGTGGCCATCGCAGGTTCGTACGCAAAAGGCGCGCGCCGGACCGGTCTCGACGCGCAATTGCGGCTGCGGATTGAGGGCGTGGGCAAGGCTGGTGAACGGATCGGCAAAGGCTTGGATATTCGTAGGCATCCGCGCCGGCGCCTCGGTCGTATGGCGCAACCCGCCGAAAATGCGTTCGAAAATTCCTTGCGCGGACGCCGGCATGGACAGGCTCAGCGTCAGCAGGCCAAGGCTTAGGGCGCCAAACACCAGTCTCTTGCCACGGGCAGCCATACCAAATCCCTGCTTTTACTCGGCGCCTCGCAGACATCCCGCGAAGCGGCATAGCTCAACGCCCGGACGCGCGGAAAGTTGCGCCCGCTATTGGTCGCAGCCGCTGTCTGGAAGGTTCAGCGAGCAAAGCGGAGCCGGGTAAAGGTCCGGTTAGGCAGGGTGGTAAATGCCCCGTTATCAGGGTCAGAAATATCGCCACCACACATAGACGTGGCAGATCGCAATCGACACCAGCATCATCGGAAACGCATAGAGCGAATAGGTGATGAAGCGGAACGGCACGCCGTTACGCTCGCCAATGCCGGCCACGATTAAATTGGCCGATGCCCCGATCAAGGTGCCGTTGCCGCCGAGGCAGGCGCCCAGCGACAGGCACCACCACAGCGGCTCGATCTTGTCGGCGCCGCCGAACGATGGCGCCATGGCCTTGATCAGCGGGATCATGGTGGCGACGAATGGAATGTTGTCCACGATCGCCGACAGCACTGCCGACGCCCACAGAATGGCATAGCCGGCATGCGCCATGTTGCCGCCGGTGGCGGCGACCAGCTTGTTGGCCAGCAGCGCCAGTAGTCCGCCGACCTCGACGCCGTGCACCACGATGAACAAGCCAATGAAGAAGAAGATAGTGATCCACTCCACGTCGCCGAAGGTCTTATGGATATTGTGTGCGGCTTTCTCGGAATGATGCGCCCAGTTGTCGAGCAGCATCAGCACCGCCGCGCCGAACATGGCTATGGTCGCAGGCTCCAGATGCAGCGGACGCGCCAGCACGAATGCGACCATCACGATGGTGAGGACGGCGAGAGACTGCTTGAGCAGCAGCCAGTCTTTGATGGTTCTGGTCGCGCGCATCGCCATCACGCGATCCTGCGCGGGCTTGGTGGCCTTGAGATCGCGGCCCCATACCAGATGGATCATGATCGCCTGTACGACCATCACAACGATGATCACCGGCGTCAGATGAATGACAAACTGGTTGAACGTGAGGCCGACTTGCGTGCCAATCAATATGTTGGGCGGGTCGCCGATCAGCGTCGCGGTGCCGCCGATGTTGGAGGCAAAGATCTCCGCAAATAAATAGGGATAGGCCGGCACCTTCAGTGTCTTGACGATCGCCAGCGTGACCGGAACGATCAGCAGCACCGTGGTGACGTTGTCGAGAAAAGCCGACAGCACCGCGGTGGTGATCTGCAATAAGAAAAGGATGCCGGCCGGGTGCGCTTTGGCCGCCTGCGCGGACCAGATGGCGAGATATTCGAACATGCCGGAGCGGCGCGAAATCGAGACCAGAATCATCATGCCGGTGAGCAGCCCGATGGTGTTCCAGTCGACGCCCTTGAGCGCCTCTTCCTGGTTCATCACGCCGACGAGAATCATCACGCCGGCGCCGACCAGCGCGATAATCGCGCGGTTGACCTTTTCCGACATGATGATGGCGTAGGTGACGGCCAGGACGCAGGTGGACACCCACATCGGATTGAGGCCGAAATAAACGCTGGAAGCCGCGTGCGCGGTAATGTTGACGCCCCCTCTATATTCTTCATTCTTCACGCAGCCGCGCGGCCGCATGCGCCCCTGAAATCAGGCGGCAAATTCGGGCATGCCTCGCGCCAAGTCAAGCCAGCCGGCGACCAGTTCGCGTCCCGGTTTCATTCCGCCGGATGCGTCACGTAAAAATAGAGCGCCGGAAAGGCGATGGCGGCCATCCCCAATGATTGTCAGAACAACATCAGATGGCTCTGCTGCATGGACCAAAGATAGAAATTGAGGGCCACCCAAAGAAACCCCAGCGCAACTACGATGACGTGGATCATGGCCTCAATATAGCGCTATATACCGAGGCGGCACGGTGACATTAGGCCGCTTCGCGGTTTACAGTCGCGGCGTCGTGATCAGTTAAGCTCAGTTCAAAAAACCGTCGGGGGGACCAATGGTCGGCAATGTCCGTTTCACCAATCCGAAGACTATGGCCAAGCCGCCCGGCTACACTTATGTGGTCGAGGCGACCGGGCCGAACCGTCTCATCTTTATCGCGGGCCAGCTCGGCCTCGATCTCGACAACAAGCTGGTCGGCGGCCCCGGCGAGTTCCGCGCGCAATGCGCCAAGGCATTCGAGAATTTGGGATTCGCGCTGGCGGCGGTCGGCGCGACTTTCAATGACGTGGTGAAGCTCAACAATTATCTCGTCGATATGTCGCATATCGCGATCTTCCGCGGGGTGCGCGACAATTTCATCAACACCAAGGCGCCGCCGGCGAGCACCACCGTGGCGATTTCGCAATTGGCGCGGCCGGGCGCGCTGTTCGAAGTCGAGGCGATCGCCGTGCTGCCGGCGAAGGTTGCAGGCAAGCCGAGTAAGTCAAAATCCGCCAGGAAATCTTCCAAGAAGGCGTCGAAGAAGAAAAGGCGTTAGCGCGGGAATGAGCGGACGAGGCTAATGCGCCTCGTCCCAGTTGCCGGCGGCGCGGGCGTCGACCTGCAACGGCACGTGCAGCGAGATCGCCGGGTGCGGGGCTTGCTCCATCACGCTTTTGACGATCGGGATGGTTTTCGCGACTTCGCCGTCCGGCACTTCGAAAATCAGTTCGTCATGCACCTGCAGCAGCATCTGCGCCTTGAGCTTGGCCTTGGCGAGTTCGCCCTCCATGCGCATCATAGCTCTCCGGATGATGTCGGCGGCCGTGCCCTGCAATCGTGCATTGATCGCGGCGCGCTCATTGAAGGCGCGGATCGAGGCGTTGCTGGCCTTGATGTCGGGGTAGTGGCACTTGCGGCCGAACAGCGTGAGCACATAGCCGTGTTTGCGGCAGAATTCGCGCGTCTCGTCCATGTAGTCGCGAATGCCGGGGAAGCGTTCGAAATATTTCTTGATATAGGCGCCGGCCTCCTCGCGCTCGATGCTCAGTTGATTGGCGAGACCGAAGGCCGAGATGCCGTAGATGATGCCGAAATTGATCGCCTTGGCGCGGCGGCGAATATCACTCGGCATGTCCTTGACCGGCACGCCGAACATTTCCGAGGCCGTCATGGCGTGGATGTCGACGCCGTCCTGGAACGCTTTGCGCAGCGCCGGCACGTCGGCCACTTCCGAGAGCAGCCGCAACTCGATTTGCGAATAGTCGGTGGAGACCAGCTTCATGCCGGGCGAGGCCACGAAGGCTTTGCGAATTTTGCGGCCTTCCTCGGTGCGCACCGGGATGTTCTGGAGGTTCGGTTCCGACGAGGAGAGGCGGCCCGTGCTGGTGGCGGCGAGCGAATAGCTGGTGTGCACGCGGTGTGTGTCGGGGTTGACGTGATTGGGCAGCGCCTCGGTATAGGTCGAGCGCAGTTTCGACACCTGCCGCCAGTCGAGAATCTTGCGCGGCAGCTGGTGGCCCTGCTCGGCCAGTTCCTCAAGCTCGCGCGCGCCGGTCGACCATTGCCCGGTCTTGGTCTTGCTGCCGCCTTCCAGCTTCATCTTGCCGAACAGGATATCGCCGAGCTGTTTGGGCGAGCCGGGATTGAGCGGCTCGCCGGCCAGCACTTTGATCTCTTCTTCCAGCGCTCCCTGCTTCTGGGCGAATTCGCCGGACAGGCGTGAGAGCACCTGGCGGTCGATCGATATGCCGCGCCGCTCCATGCGCGCCAGCACCGACGGCATGGTGCGCTCCAATGTTTCGTAGACAGTGGCGACCTGCTCGGCGGCGAGCCGGGCTTTGAGCGCCGACCACAGCCGCAGCGTTACATCGGCGTCCTCGGCGGCATATTCGGTCGCCTTGTCGATGGCGACGTGATCGAAAGTCACTTGGCCTTTGCCGGAACCGGCGACATCGGCGAAATGGATGGTGTCGTGATTGAGCCAGCGCTTGGCGAGATCGTCCATGCCATGGCCGCCCTTGCCGGCGTCGAGCACGTAGGAGATCAGCATGGTGTCGTCGTAGCCTTCGATCTCGATGCCGCGCTGCGCGAACACCAGCCAGTCGTATTTCATGTTCTGCGCGACTTTGAGGATGCTCTTGTCCTCCAGCAAAGCTTTAAGCGCCTTGAGCGCGACGGCCCCCGGAATCTGATCGGCGCAAAGTTTCGATTCCGGCGCGAACAGGTCGCCGCTGTTGGCCGAGCCGCCATCGCGGTGGCCGATCGGCACGTAGCAGGCCTCGTTCGGCGCCACGGCAAGCGAGAATCCGCACAGCTGGGCGGTCATCGGATCGAGACTGGTGGTCTCGGTATCGACCGCGACCACGCCGAGGTCGTAGGCGCGCGCGACCCATTCTTTCAGCCGGGCCAGCGTGCGCACGCATTCGTATTTCGAGCGGTCGAACTTGGTATTGCGCGCGGCGTTGGCGCGGGCAGTGGCGAGCGAGATGGGGCTTCCTATCCCTCCCCCAACTCCCACGCTGTCACCCCCGGGCTTGACCCGGGGGTTCATACGATCGCTGTTCCGAGCGCTTGGCGAGCCTTCATGGATGGCCGGGTCAAGTCCGGCCATGACGGTCTGAGAGTGGGGAGGGATAGAAGTAAGCTTCGCATCCGCCTCGATCTGTGACGCATCGATGCCGCTCTTTTCGGCCACGCGGCGGGTGATGGTGGAAAATTCCATCGCCTTGAGAAACGCGATCAGGTTCTTGTAGTCGGGCTCGTGCACGGCGAGTTCGTCAACGGCCACATCGAGCGGCACATTCCGGTCGAGCGTCACCAGCCGTTTCGACAGCCGCGCCAGTTCGGCATTCGCAATCAAAGATTCGCGGCGCTTGTCCTGTTTGATTTCCTTGGCGCGCTTGAGCAGTGTTTCCAGGTCGCCATATTCGCCGATCAACTGCGCCGCGGTTTTCACGCCGATGCCGGGAACGCCCGGCACGTTGTCGGATGAATCACCGATCAGCGCCTGCACCTCGATCACTTTGTCGGGCCCGACGCCGAATTTCTCGATCACCTCGGCAGTGCCGATGCGCTTGTCCTTCATGGTGTCGTACATGGTCACGCCATTGCCCACGAGCTGCATCAGGTCCTTGTCAGACGAGACAATCGTCGTTGTCGCCTTGGCCTCAGAGGCCAGCCGCGCATAGGTCGCGATCAGGTCGTCGGCCTCAAAGCCCGCTTGTTCCAGGCAGGGGATTTCGAAAGCGTGCACCGCCTCGCGGATCAGCGGAAACTGCGGGATGAGGTCTTCCGGCGTTTCCGACCGGGTCGCCTTGTAGTCGGCATAGAGTTCGTTGCGGAAGGTTTTCTCCGATTTGTCGAAAACCACCGCCAGATGGGTCGGCTTGTCGACCTTCATCTCGGCCAAGAGCTTCCACAGCATGTTGCAGAAGCCGAGCACGGCATTGACCTGCAAGCCGTCCGACTTGCGGGTGAGCGGCGGCAGCGCGTGATAGGCGCGGAAGATGTAGCCGGAGCCATCCACCAGAAACAGGTGGTCGCCCTTTTTGAGCGGGCGCGCCGCAGGGTTTAGTCGCGTGGCGGCTTTGGCTTTGGATTTGACTGAAGCTGGCATGGTCCGAATGTGGCCCCGCGCGCCGCGATTATCAATCGGCCGCGTGACGCGACCACAGGAAATGCGCCCATTTTTGCGCCTCTCGCCTCGCTGGACGGCCTCTGCTATGAGACCCGCCGGCCTTGGCGGCTAGAATCGAAAAACCGATTTCGATAAGGGCACTCAATGCGCGTTGCCATGATCGGTACTGGCTATGTCGGCCTCGTCTCCGGGGCTTGCTTTGCCGACTTCGGTCACGAGGTGACCTGTGTCGATAAGGACAAGGGCAAGATCGCCGTGCTCGCAAAGGGCGAGGTGCCGATCTACGAGCCGGGGCTCACCGATCTGGTCGCCGCCAATGCGCGCGCCGGCCGCCTCAAATTCACCACCGACTTGTCCGGCGCGGTCGCCGGCGCCGACGCGGTCTTCATCGCGGTGGGCACGCCCTCGCGCCGCGGCGACGGCCATGCCGATCTCAGTTACGTCTTTGACGCCACCCGTGAGATCGCCGCCGCGCTCAAAGGGTTCACGGTGGTGATCACCAAGTCGACCGTGCCGGTCGGCACTGGCGACGAGGTAGAATGCATCATCCGCGAAACGCACGCGGAAGCGGAATGCGCCGTGGTGTCAAATCCGGAATTCCTGCGCGAAGGCGCCGCCATCCAGGACTTCAAGCATCCCGACCGCATCGTGGTCGGCACCGAGGATGCGCGCGCGCGCGAAGTGATGACGGAAATCTATCGCCCGCTCTATCTCAACCGTTCGCCGATCCTGTTCACCGGAAGGCGCACCGCCGAGCTGATAAAATACGCCGCCAACGCCTTCCTCGCCACCAAGATCACCTTCATCAACGAGATCGCCGATCTGGCGGAGAAAGTCGGCGCCGACGTGCAGGAGGTTGCGCGCGGCATCGGGCTCGATAACCGCATCGGCTCGAAATTCCTGCATGCCGGTCCCGGTTTCGGCGGCTCGTGCTTTCCCAAGGATTCGGTGGCGTTGATCAAGACCGGCCAGGATTACGAGGCGCCGCTGCGCATCGTCGAGGCGGTGGTGGCGGTTAACGATGCGCGCAAGCGCGCGATGGCGCGCAAGGTCGCGAACGCGCTGGGCGGCGAGCTGCGCGGCCTTACCGTTGCCGTGCTGGGCTTAACCTTCAAGCCGAACACCGACGACATGCGCGACTCGCCATCGATCCCGCTGGTCACCGCGCTACAGGATCTGGGCGCCAAGGTGCGCGCCTTCGATCCGGTGGGCATGGAACAGGCCAAACCGCTGATGGCCGGCGTCACCTTCTGCAAAGACGCCTATTCCTGCGCCGAAGGCGCCTCCGCGCTGGTGATCGTTACCGAATGGGAGCAATTCCGCGTGCTCGATTTCAAGCGGTTGAAGACGATCATGGCGCGCTCGGTGCTGGTCGACCTGCGCAATATCTACAGCCCTGAGGAAATCGCCCGCCATGGTTTTGACTATGAGGGTATCGGGCGGGTGCGAAGTTCCTAGCGACCGTGCCGCGGCCGGGCTAAGAGTGCCCGATCTATATGCGCGAATTTCCTGAACCGCTTCCCATCGACGACGCGCTGCCGCGCCTTACCGTCGCGCTGCGCGCGAATAATGCCGCCGTGCTGGTGGCGCCGCCGGGCGCCGGTAAGACTACGCGCGTGCCGCTGGTGCTGCTCGACGAGCCGTGGGCCGCCCATAAAAAAATTCTGCTGCTGGAGCCGCGCCGGCTGGCGGCGCGCGCCGCCGCCAGCCGCATGGCGTCGACAATGGGCGAGCAGGTCGGCGAAACCGTCGGCTTGCGCGTGCGCTTCGGCTCCAAGATCGGCAAGCGCACACGCATCGAGGTGATCACCGAAGGCGTGTTCACGCGGCTGATCCTCGACGATCCCTCGCTCGAAGGCATTGCCGCCGTGCTGTTCGACGAATTTCATGAGCGTTCGCTTGATGCCGATCTCGGACTTGCTCTTGCAAAAGATGTGCAATCGGCCATGCGCGAGGATCTCAAAATTCTGGTGATGTCGGCGACGCTCGACGGCGCGCGCGTGGCGGCGCTTCTCGGCGATGCGCCGGTGGTCGCGAGCGAAGGCCGCAGTTTTCCAGTGCAGACGCACTATCTCGGCCGCGACCCGCGCATGCCGATTGAACGGCAAGTGACGGATGCGGTGGCGCGGGCGTTACGCGCGCAAACCGGCTCCGTTCTGGTATTTCTGCCGGGTGCTGCCGAAATCCGTCGGACGGAGACGCAGCTCAAGGAGCGCATCACGGATGCAGACGTCGATATCGTCACGCTGTTCGGCGCGCTCGATGCGCGCGAGCAGGATCGCGCGATATCGCCGGCACCCGCCGGACGCCGCAAGGTGGTGCTGGCCACCTCGATCGCGGAAACCTCGCTCACCATCGAAGGCGTGCGCGTGGTGATTGACAGCGGTCTGTCGCGCGTGCCGCGTTACGAGCCGGATGTCGGCCTCACGCGGCTGGAAACCGTGCGCGTGTCGCGTGCCGCCGCCGACCAGCGGCGCGGCCGCGCCGGGCGCACCGAGCCCGGCGTGTGCTACCGGCTATGGGACGAACCGCAGACCGGTTCATTGGAGCCCTATACGCGGCCGGAAATCCTCTCCGCCGATTTGTCGTCTTTCGTGCTCGATCTCGCGCAATGGGGCGCCACCGATCCGGGCAAGCTCGCATTCTTGGATCCGCCGCCGGAGCCTGCGCTCAACGAGGCGAAGCTGCTGCTCACTGAACTCGGCGCCATCGACGGCCAGGGCCGTATCACCGGGGAAGGCAAACGCTTGCGCGCGCTGCCATTGCCGCCGCGGCTGGCGCGCATGGTGGTCGATGCGGGCGCGGAAGGTACGGGCGAGCTTGCCGCTGCAATCGCCGCGGTGCTCACCGAACGCGGCCTGGGCGGCGACGATGCCGATTTGCGGCACCGGCTCGATCAATTCCGCCGCGACCGCTCGCGCCGCGCCGAGGACGCGCGCGCCATGGTGAAGCGGTGGGTCGATACGCTCGACAAGCAAAGGAAAGATGGCGAAGTGTCGCCCGGCTCGCTGCTTGCGCTCGCCTATCCCGATCGCATTGCCAAGAATCGCGGCGGTGGGGCCGGAGCTTTCCTTTTGGCGAGCGGGCGTGGCGGCGCGGTCGATAAGGCATCGAGCCTGGCGCGCGAGCCGTTCCTCGCGGTGGCGGAACTCACCGGCGCGGCGAGCGCCAGCCGCATCGTACTGGCGACGCCGATAATGCTCGCCGAAATCGAGGCGCGCTTTGCCGGCAAAATTGAGGATCGTGAGGCGGTCACTTTCGATGCCGCCTCCGCCTCGCTGCGGGCGCGGCGCAGCCGCCGCCTGGGCGCGCTGGTGCTGGCCGAGCAAATCAAGCAAGTCGTGCCCGACGTCGGCACGGCGCACATTTTGTCAGAGGGTATCGTCGGTCTTGGTCTCGACCGACTGCCCTGGAGCAAACCGGCATTGCAATTCCGCAACCGCGTCATGTTTCTGCGCCGCGCGGAAGGCGAGGAGTGGCCCGATCTGTCCAACGAAGGGCTGGCGCGTACCGCCGCCGATTGGCTGGAGCCGCTACTGCTCGACAAAACCGCGCGCAGTGAACTAAAGGCCGAGGCATTATCCGACGCCGTTGCCGCGCTGGTGCCATGGAATTTGCGCCGCCGGCTCGACGTCGAGGCGCCGACTCATTTCACCGCGCCGTCCGGCTCGTCTGTGCCGATCGACTACGAAGCCGAGCAGGGGCCGACCGTATCGATCCGCGTGCAGGAATTATTTGGCCTCGCCAGGCATCCCGCGATTGCCGGCGGCCGTGTGCCGCTGGTGATCGAGTTGCTGTCGCCGGCGCACCGGCCGGTGCAGGTCACGCGCGATCTGCCCGGATTCTGGCGCGGCAGCTATTCGGATGTGAAAGCGGACATGCGCGGGCGCTATCCCCGCCATCCCTGGCCCGACGATCCGCTGACCGCGCCGGCCACCCGCCGCGCCAAGCGCCGCGGCGAATAGAATTCAAACCATTTTTTTAACCATTCGCTCACCATCGGCAAAAGCGGGTGGTGTCGCGTTAAGGCAGCATTGGCTTAACGCATGCGAGTGTCGCGTCATGCGTTCCATCCTCATCATTGCCGTCGCGGTGTTGCTGATCGGCGGCTATGTAGCGCGCTTCGCCGATAAGGCGGTTGACGGTAAGCCGCCCCTGCAGGCGGCGGCGGTGCAGACAAATTACCAGCCGCGCCAGCCGGTAACGTCGGGCCGCAGCCTGACGCTGGAAAGCGGCCGCGACGGTCATTTCCAGCTCGAGGCCAGGATCGAAGGCCGGCATATCGACTTCATGGTCGACACCGGCGCCTCGCTGGTGATCATGCGCGAATCGGATGCCGCGCGGATCGGCATTCGTCCGATGCGCAGCGAATACACCGCGACCGTCTCGACCGCCAACGGCAAGATCAAGACCGCGCCCGCCAAACTCGACCGCATCGAGGTCGGCGGCATCACCGTCTATGACGTTGCGGCCCTGGTGCTGCCCGACGAGGCCCTGGGGAAGAATCTGCTCGGCATGTCGTTCCTGTCGCGGCTCAAGCGCTACGAATATGCCAATGGCCGCATGGTGCTTGAGCAGTAGGCGTCGTTTTCCGGCTTTCCTGAACGGGGACGGAGCGCTTTGCGGCACTCCGGCGTTAGGGTATTGAGTCCGTGCTTGATCCGCTTCGCCGTTTTGAGGACCTGATGTTTCCGACGCCGAAATCCGCGCTGACGCCCAATAGCTATGAATACGAGTCCTCGCCGCTGGTGAAGCCGACCGGCTTCCGCGAATACGACGCGCGCTGGCTGCTGGAAAAAGAAATCAACCTGATGGGTATCCAGGCGCTGGGCATGGGGCTCGGTACGCTGATCTCCGAGCTGGGCGTGAAGCAAGAGATTGTCACCGCGCACGATTTCCGCAGCTACTCGGCCGCCGTGAAGATGGCGCTGGTGTCCGGCCTGATGGCGGCAGGCTGCAAAGTGCACGACATCGGTCTTGCGATCACACCGATGGCCTATTTCGCGCAGTTCGAACTCAACGTGCCTTGCGTCGCCATGGTCACCGCCTCGCATAATGACAATGGCTGGACCGGCGTGAAGATGGGTGCCAACCGCCCGCTCACCTTTGGGCCGGTGGAAATGAAGCGGCTCAAGGAGATCGTGCTGGGCGCCAAATTCGATCTCAAGGGCGGTGGCAGTTATGTTTTTGTCGAGAATTTCCCGGCGCGCTACATCGCCGACGTGACCAAGCGGCCGAAGATCAAACGCAAACTCAAGGTGGTCGCCGCCTGCGGCAACGGCACCGCCGGCGCCTTCGCGCCGAAAATTCTGGAAGCGATCGGCTGCGAGGTGGTGCCGCTCGATTGCGAGCTCGACCACAGCTTCCCGCGCTACAATCCGAATACCGAAGACATGAAGATGCTGCACGCCATGCGCGACGCGGTGCTGGTCAATCGCGCCGACGTGGCTCTCGGCTTCGACGGCGATGGCGACCGTTGCGGCGTGGTGGACAACGAGGGCGAGGAGATTTTTGCCGACAAGGTCGGCGTGATGCTGGCGCGCGACATGTCGTCGCTGCACAAGAACGCGACCTTCGTGGTCGACGTGAAATCCACCGGCCTATTTCTCACCGATCCGCTGCTCAAGGCCAACGGCGTCAAGGTCGACTACTGGAAGACCGGTCATTCCTACATCAAGCGGCGCGTCAATGAGCTCGGCGCGCTCGCCGGCTTCGAGAAGTCGGGGCATTTCTTTTTTAACAAGCCGTTCGGCCGCGGCTATGACGACGGCATGATCTTTGCGCTTGCCGTTTGCGACATGCTCGACCGCAATCCCGGCAAGACCATGGCCGATTTGCGCAAGGCGTTGCCTAAGACCTGGGGCTCGCCCACCATGGCGCCGCATTGCGACGACGAAAAAAAATACGGCATCGTCGAGCAGGTCGTGAAACATTTCGAGTCAATGAAAGCCAAGGGCGAGGCATTCGCCGGCCAGCCGATCCGCGATCTCAACACCGTCAACGGCGTGCGCGTCACCGTCGAGGATGGCAGCTGGGGCCTGGTGCGCGCCTCGTCGAACAAGCCGGAGCTGGTGGTGGTGGTCGAAAGCCCCGTGTCGGAGGCTCGCATGCACGAGATGTTCAAGGCGGTCGATGCCGTGCTGCGCACGCATCCGAACGTCGGCAAATATAATCAGACGATTTGAACAAGCTTTCGCGCGGCTCGACAGTCTGCAAGACTATAACTTATGCGTATTGCCATTCTCGGCGCCGGCCCGGCGAGCCTCTATCTGGCCTATCTGATCAAGCGCCGCCGCCCGGACGCCGGCATCACACTGATCGAGCAGAATCCGGCCGGCGCCACCTTCGGTTTCGGCGTGGTGTTCTCCGACCGCGCGCTGGAATTCCTGCGCGAGGACGATCCCGAAACATTCGCGGCGATCGCGCCGCAGATGGAGCAATGGAACGACATCACGCTGGTTCACCGCAACGAGCGCATGACCATCGACGGCATCGGCTTTGCGGCCATCGGCCGGCTCAAGCTGCTGCAACTGTTGCAGGCGCGCGTGCATTCGGTTGGCATCGACCCGCTATTTGGCCGCACCGTCACGTCGCTTGACGGCATCGCGGATGCCGATCTGGTGGTGGGCGCCGACGGCGTCAATTCGCTGGTGCGGAATACTTTCGCTGATCAATTCGGCGCCAGCGTCACTTTTCTCGCCAATCGGTTCGCCTGGTTCGGCACAGCCAAGGTTTTCGACACGCTGACGCAAACGTTTCGCCACACGCCGATCGGCAATTTCACCGCGCATCATTACCGCTACGCGCCGGGGCGCAGCACCTTCATCGTGGAAGTGGACGAGGCGACCTTCGCCGGCGCGGGTTTTGAGAGAATGGAAGATTCAGAATCGCGTGGCATTTGCCAGAAAGTTTTTGCCGATGCACTCGATAGCCGCCCGCTGATATCCAACAATTCGGTCTGGCGACGCTTTCCGCAAGTGTGGAACGCACGCTGGCATCACGGCAAATATGTGCTGATCGGGGACGCGTTGCGGACCGCGCATTTTTCCATCGGCTCGGGCACGCGGCTTGCCATGGAGGACGCCATCGCGCTCGACCGCGCCTTGGCCGAACACGGCGACGATGTCGCCGCGGCGCTGCCGGCGTTCGAAGCCGCACGGCGGCCGATCGTGGAAAAGATCGTCAGTGGCGCGACGGCGAGCGCGGCTTGGTACGAGCGTTTTGCCGAGCATATGCAGCTTTCGCCCGTCAATTTCGCCATGAGTTACATCATGCGGTCGGGGCGCATCGACATCGAGCGTCTGCGCAAGCTGTCGCCGCGCTTTGTGGAGCGATATGAGCGCGAGAAAAATTAGCTGTTGCGCTTTTCCGCGCGCAGCGTCGGCAGGCCGATGCCGGTGGAATCAAATCCGCCATCGACGGCGATGACCTGGCCGGTGATGTAGCTCGAACGGTCGCTGCACAGAAAGAATATCACTTCGGCCAGTTCTTCTTCGAGGCCGTAGCGGTTGAGCGGCATGTGGTCGTGATAGTCGGCGCGGATTTCCGGCGTATGCACCGCCTTGGCCATGGCGGTGTCGACCGGACCCGGCGCCACCGCGTTGACGCGTATGCCGAGCGAGGCGAGCTCGACGGCTTGCTGTTTGGTGAGGTGCGCGAGGCCCGCTTTGCTGGTGCCATAGGCGGTACGCAAGGTCGACGCGCGCAGTCCCGAGATCGAGGTGATGTTGACGATAGCGCCGCCGCCGCTGTCGCGCATCAGCGGCGCCGCGGCTTGCGTGCACAGGAACGGGCCGGTGAGATTGACCGCCAGCACGCGCGACCAGTCTTCATAGGTGACATCGAGGATCGGCTTGAAGATCGCGATGCCGGCATTATTGACCAGTGCGTCGAGGCGGCCAAAGCGTTTCGTAACACTCGCCATTCCGGCAGCGACAGCGCCGGGGTTGGCGACGTCGCATTCGATCGCCATGGTCGTGTCGGGCTTCCCCAGCGCGGCGAAGGTGCGCTTGAGGTTTTCGCCATCGATGTCAAGCAGCGCGACGCGCCAGCCGTCGGCGAGAAAACGCTTGGCGGTGGCCAGCCCGATGCCGCGCGCGGCGCCGGTGACCAGCGCAACTTTTTGCGGATCTGTGCTCATGCTGCCCCCGGCTCGCCGAAAACGCTCAGTCCTTCTCTTCCGTAAACGAGTCGCGGAAGGGGTGCGCCGGATAGACGCCGAGGATGGTCAGCTCCTTGGAGAAGAAGGCGAGTTCCTCGAGCGCGAACACCAGCGCGCGGTCGTCCGGGTGGCCCTCGACATCGGCATAAAATTGCGTGGCGAAGAAATTACCGCCGATCATGTAGCTCTCGAGTTTGGTCATGTTCACGCCATTGGTGGCGAAGCCGCCAAGCGCCTTGTAGAGCGCGGCCGGCATATTGCGCACCCGGAAGACAAAGCTAGTAACGACCTTGTCCTTGCCCGGCGCCGCCCATTTCTTTTCGCGCGAGAGCACGATGAAGCGCGTGGTCGAATTGGCTTCGTCCTCGACATTTTCTTTCAAGATGTCGAGTCCATAAATCTCCGCCGCCAGCCGCGAGGCAATGGCCGCGCGGGTGACATCCTTGGCTTCCGACACTTCGCGCGCCGAGCCCGCGGTATCGGCGGCGACCACCGGCTTGAGCTTGAGTTCGCGGATGATGTTGCGGCACTGGCCGAGCGCCATCACGTGGCTCTGCACCGACTTGATGGTTTTCAAGGACGCGCCCTTCGGCGCCATCAATTGATTGCGGATCGGCAGGAACCACTCGGCGATAATGTGCAGCTTCGCGGTCGGCATCAGATGATGGATGTCGGCGACGCGGCCGGCGACCGAATTTTCAATCGGGATCATGCCGAGATCGGCTTCGCCCGAGGTCAACGCGGCGAAACAATCCTCGAAGGTCGGGCAAGGCACCGGCTCGTAACTCGGATAGGCTTCGCGGCAGGCAAGATCGGAATTCGCGCCCGGTTCGCCCTGGAAAATGATCTTTTTCTTGGCCATGACTTACTACCTTTAACGCGATCCGTACGCGGACCTTCTACCCCAAGTCAACCGGCGACAAGTCAACCGCCGAGCAATGCGCGCGCTTTTGCCAGCTCTTCCGGCGTATCGACGCCGAGGGGCACACTTTTGACAATCGCAACATCGATGCGCATGCCGGCATCGAGCGCGCGCAGTTGTTCGAGCCGCTCGCGCTGCTCGTTGACGGAGGGCGGCAGTTTGACGAAGCGCTCCAGCGCCGCGCGCCGATAGGCGTAAAGGCCGATGTGATGATAATGCGGGCCCGGACCGGCCGCATTGTCGCGTGTGAATGCGACGGCGCGAAACCGGTTGGGCGCGACCGTGGCACCGGAAACCTTGACCACATTCGGATTACTGCGCTCGGCCGGGTCGCTGATAACCGCGGCGAGTGTTGCGATATCGACCGCGGGGTCGGACAGCGGCCCCAGCGCCGCGCCGATGCCGGCGGGATCGATGGTCGGCAGGTCACCCTGCACATTGACCACGATCTCGATGGCGTGCTCCGGGTCGAGCGCCTCCAGCGCCTCGTAGATACGATCTGAGCCGGACACATGGTCGGCGCGGGTCATCACGGCGCGGCCGCCGGACTTTTCCACCGCTGCCTGGATGGCTTCCGAATCGGTCGCCACCACCGCCTCGCCAATTTTCGCCGCCTGCGCGCGGCGCAGCACATGCACGATCATCGGCAGGCCCGCGATATCCACCAGCGGCTTGCCGGGTAGACGGGTCGAGGCCATGCGGGCCGGGATAAGGATGATGGTGTTGGGCATCGGTCACCGGCGCCGGTCAGGCCGGACAAGACGAATGTCGATAGGGTCGGCGCGCTTATACGGGTTGCCAGGTGCGAGGCAAAACGGTATCTGTCCGCCGCCGCCGGGACCCTAGCGGCCATCCGCCCTGCCTCGCCATTTCCCGCCTCGGGAGCCTCATTTCGATGAATTCCTTCGAGCTCAACAAGATCCTCGGCGCCATCCTTGGCACCTGCCTGATCGTCCTCTCGCTTAATATCGCCGCCGGCGCCATTTTCGCCCCCGAGAAGCCGGCCAAGCCCGGCTACGCGATCGCGGTCCAGGAGCATGGCGCGGGCGATAAGGCTGTGGCCAAGGAGCCGGAACAGCCGATGGAAGCGATGATGGCCAGCGCTTCGATGGAAAAGGGCCAGGCGACCGCCAAGCAGTGCGCGGCCTGCCACACTTTTGAGAAGGGCGGCCCCAACCGGGTCGGTCCCAACCTGTGGAATATCGTAGGCCGTCCGAAGGCGTCGGTAGCCGGGTTCAACTATTCGGCCGCCATGAAGGCCAAAGGCGGCGCCTGGACCTTCGGTGACCTCTATGCCTACCTAGCCAATCCGCGCGGCTTTATTCCCGGCACCAATATGACCTTCGCCGGCCTGTCGCGTGGCCAGCAGCGCGCCGACGTGATCGATTTCCTGCGCAGTCACGCGGATAGCCCGGTGCCGATGCCGAAAGCGGCGGCCAAATAGACGGAATGGCAAATCAACCATTCAGCGGCCGGGCATGAGCCCGGTCGTTTTGTTTTTAGTGGTTAGTTGCGGCTTTTGGCCACGGAAATTTGACGGCGACCGGGGTTCACAGGGCGGCAGGCCGTTGGTGGCGGATCGAAAAACAGACATAATCACCCGCGGTTGCATCATGACCCGCATGTTGCGCGCCGGAGCATAGCCCATGGAATTGACCCGACGGTCCGTCATCCGCGCCACCGCGGCCACGCTCGCGGCGCCCGCTTTGGGTGCGCTCGGCGCCGGGCCGTTTGCCGGTAGCGCCAGGGCGCAAACTCCGGCCCAAATTTCAAGCCTTGCGAAAAAATGGCAGCACGGCCTCTCGCTGTTCGGCGAATTGAAATATCCCGAAGGCTTCAAGAACTACGACTACGTCAATCCGGCAGCGCCGCAAGGCGGCACGGTGCGGCAGATCGCGTTCGGCACCTTCGATAATTTCAACAGCGTGGTGGCGGGCGTGAAGGGCAGCATCGCCATGGGCACCGATCTGTTCAACGAAACGCTGATGACGACGGCGCTCGACGAGGTCTCCACCGAATACGGGCTGCTGGCGGAAGCCGTCAGCCACCCCGAAGATTTTGCGTCCGTCACCTATCGCCTGCGGGCTAATGCGCGCTGGCACGACGGTAAGCCGGTGACGCCGGACGACGTCATTTTTTCGTTTAATGCCTACAAGGCCAACAGCCCGCAGCTCGGCGCCTATTATCGCCATGTGGTGAAGGCGGAGAAGACGGCCGAGCGCGAGATCACCTTCACCTTCGACGGTCCGGGAAATCGCGAATTGCCGCAGATCGTCGGCCAGTTGCCGGTGCTGCCGAAGCACTGGTGGGAAGGCGCCGACAAGTCGGGCAAGAAGCGCGACGTGACCCAGACCACGCTCGAGCCGCCGCTTGGCTCGGGGCCCTATCGCCTCAAGGATTTCGTGCCGGGCCATTCGATCGTTTACGAGAAAGTTGCCGGCTATTGGGGCAAGGACCTCAATGTTGTCATCGGCACGCGAAATTTTCAGCAGATCCGCTACGAATATTTCCGCGACTCCACCGTCGCGCTGGAGGCGTTCAAGGGCGATCAGGTCGACTATCGCACCGAGAATAGCGCCAAGAACTGGGCGACCTCCTACGATTTCCCCGCCGTGCGGGACAAGCGCGTGGTGCTGGAAGAATTTCCGATCCGCAATTTCGGCGTCATGCAGGCTTTCACACTCAATAGCCGGCGCGACAAGTTCAAGGACGCGCGCGTGCGCCGTGCCTTCAACTTCGCGTTCGATTTCGAGGAAATGAATCGGACGATTTTCTTCGGCCAGTACAAACGTATTTCGAGCTATTTCGAGGGCACCGAACTCGCGTCCTCGGGCCTGCCGGAAGGCAAGGAGCTGGAAATTCTGCAAACCGTGAAGGACAAGGTGCCGGCCGACTTGTTCACCAAGCCTTACAGCAATCCGGTCGGCGGCAGTCAGCAGGCGGTGCGCGACAATTATCGCCAGGCCTTCGCGCTGTTGCGCGAGGCCGGCTATGAAATCCACAATACCAAATTGGTCAACGCCAAGACCGGCGAACAATTCAGCGTTGAACTCCTGGTGGACGATCCGGCGACCGAACGCTTTGTGCTGTTCTACAAGCCTTCGCTTGAGCGCATCGGCATGACGGTGAATGTGCGCGTGGTCGATGCCGCGCAATACGAGAACCGGCTGCGGCAATGGGACTTCGACATCATCGTCGCGTCCTGGGGTCAATCGCTGTCGCCCGGCAACGAGCAGCGCGGCTTCTGGAGTTCGGCCGCCGCAGACCAGCCCGGTTCGCGCAATCTGATCGGCATCAAGAATCCGGCGATCGATAGCTTGATCGACCGCGTGATCTTCACCAAGGACCGCGCCGATCTGGTCGCCGCCACCAAGGCGCTCGACCGCGTGCTGCTGTGGAATTTCTACGTCGTGCCGCAATGGACCTACGGCAAGGTGCGCTCGGCGCGCTGGGACCGCTTCGGCCGTCCGGCCAACATGCCGAAATACGGACTGGCGGCGTTCCCGACCATCTGGTGGTGGGACGCGGAAAAAGCGGCCAAGGTGCCGCAGCGCTCTTGATTACCCGCAGGCAAGCCATTGTGCTGTCGGCGGGCGCGATTGCCTCGGCTAAATTCAATTCGTCCGCCTTCGCCCAAGACGCCGAGCGGCACGGCATGTCCGCCTTCGGCGACTTGAAATACCCGGCGGACTTTCCGCACTTCAATTACGTCAATCCGGCCGCGCCCAAGGGCGGCGTGTTCTCGCAGATCGGTCCGAACCGGCAGTTCAATCAGTCGTTCCAGACCTTCAATTCGCTCAACAGTTACATTCTCAAAGGCGACGCCGCCCAGGGCATGGAGCTGACTTTCGCGACCCTGATGGTGCGCTCGGGCGACGAGCCCGACGCCATGTATGGGCTGGCCGCGCGCAGCGTTGCGATCTCCGACGGCGGGCTGACTTATCGTTTTAGCTTGCGGCCTGAAGCTAAATTCCACGACGGCACACCGCTCACCGCCTATGACGTTGCGTTCACGCTCACTACGCTGAAGGAAAAAGGCCATCCGATCATCACGCAGCTGTTGCGTGACTTCAAAAGCGCGGAGGCAACCGGCGATCACACTGTCGTCGTACGCTTTGCCGAAAATCGCGGCCGCGATGTGCCGTTGTTTGTCGCCTCGCTGCCGATCTTCTCCAAGGCCTATTATTCCAAACAGCCCTTCGACCAGTCGACGCTTGAGATTCCACTCGGCAGCGGCGGCCACAAGGTCGGGCGTTTCGAGCCCGGACATTTCATCGAATTCGAGCGGGTCAAGGATTGGTGGGGCGCCAATCTGTCGGTCTCAATCGGGCAGAATAATTTCGACATTGTGCGCTTTGAATATTACCGCGACCGCGAAGTCGGCTTCGAAGGCTTCACCGCCAAAAATTATCTGTTCCGCGAGGAGTTTACCTCGCGCGTCTGGGCGACGCGTTACGACTTTCCGGCCTTCAAGGATGGCCGCGTCAAGCGCGACGTGCTGGCCGACGATACGCCGTCCGGTGCGCAGGGCTGGTTCATGAATTTACGGCGCGAGCAGTTCAAGGACCGGCGGCTGCGCGAGGCGCTCATCGACGCTTTCGATTTCGAATGGACCAACAAGAACATTATGTACGGGTCATACACGCGGACCCATTCGGTGTTCCAGAATTCGACGATGATGGCGAAGGACAAGCCGGACGCAGCCGAACTCGCGCTGCTCGAGCCGTTCCGCGGCAAGGTGCCGGACGCGGCGTTCGACGTGCCTTACGCGCCGCCGGTGACGGACGGCTCGGGCCAAGACCGCCGCTGGCTGCGGCGCGCGAACCAATTGCTCGGCGAGGCCGGCTTTGCGCTCAAGGACGGCAAGCGCGTGCTACCGAATGGCGCGCCGATTGGCATGGAATTCCTGATCGATGAGCCGACATTCACGCCGCACCATCTGGCCTATATCAAGAATCTCGAAGTGCTCGGCCTCGCCGCCACGCTTCGCATCGTCGATCCGGTGCAGTACCGCAAGCGCGTCGACGACTTCGATTTCGACATTACAGTGACGCGCTTCAGCTTTTCCGAGACGCCGGGCGATTCGCTGCGCACCTACTTCTCCTCGACCGCCGCCGCTACCAAGGGCTCGCAGAATCTGGCCGGCATTACCGATCCGGCGGTCGATGCGCTCATCGACATCATCATCGCGGCCAAGACGCGGGACGAACTCACCACCGCCTGCCGGGCGCTCGATCGCGTCATCCGCGCCGGGCGGTACTGGATCCCGCACTGGTACAAAGCGTCGCACTGGATCGCCTATTGGGACGTGTTCGACCGCCCGGCCGCCAAACCGCGCTACTCCCGCGGTATTCCGGCGACCTGGTGGTATGACAAGGCCAAGGCGGCAAAACTGGAACAAAGAGGCTAGGCGATGTCCTTCAATGGGCATTCCGGGTTCGCCGCTACTGATCTCGGATATACCCGAGATCAGCACTATGATGCCCAAGTCGGCTATAGCCGACTTGGGTGGCGCCCCGGAATGACGTAGTGAGAGTCGCATGACCGCCTATATCATCCGCCGCCTGCTGTTCATTCTGCCGACGATGTTTGGCATCATGCTGGTGGCCTTCGCCGTGGTGCAATTCGCTCCCGGCGGCCCGGTCGAGCAGGTGATCGCCAAGCTCTCCGGCAGCGATACCGGCGCGACATCGCGCATTTCCGGCTCGCCCAGCGGCGACTTCGGCAGCCGCGGCGCCGTGCAGGGCGGCTCGGGCGTCGACGCCGCGAGTTCCAAATATCGCGGCGCCCAGGGGCTCGATCCGGAATTCATCAAGAAGCTGGAAGTTCAGTTCGGTTTCGACAAGCCAGCGCATGAGCGCTTCGCGCTGATGCTGTGGAACTACGCGCGCTTCGATTTCGGCAAGAGCTATTTCCGCGACGTCAGCGTGTTGCAGCTGATCAAGGAGAAGTTGCCGGTCTCGATGTCGCTCGGCATCACGATGACGTTGCTCACCTACCTGATTTCGATTCCGCTCGGCATCAAGAAGGCGGTCGACGACGGCTCGCAGTTCGACACCTGGACATCGAGCGTGATCATTATCGGCTACGCCATCCCCGGCTTTCTGTTCGCGATCCTGTTGATCATCCTGTTCGCCGGCGGATCGTTCTTCGACATATTTCCGTTGCGCGGATTATTTTCGGAAAACTGGTCGCAACTGACCTGGTGGCAGAAGATCGCCGATTTTACCTGGCATATGGTTCTGCCGATCGTGTCGATGGGGCTTGCCGCCTTCGCCACCATGACGCTGCTGACCAAGAACTCGTTCCTGGAGGAAATCCGCAAGCAATATGTGCTCACCGCCCGCGCCAAGGGCTGTTCGCAAAATCAGGTGCTGTACGGTCACGTCTTCCGCAACGCCATGCTGATCGTGATCGCCGGATTTCCCTCCGCCTTCGTGCACGCCTTCTTCACCGGCTCGCTGCTGATCGAGACCATCTTTTCGCTCGACGGTCTTGGCCTGCTCGGCTTTGAAAGCGTGCTCAACCGCGATTACCCGGTGGTGTTCGCCACGCTTTATATCTTCTCCCTCATCGGCGTGGTCGTAAATCTGATCTCCGATCTCACTTACACCTGGATCGATCCGCGCATCGATTTCGAGACGCGGGAGGTCTGAGGTGGACGCGCGCGCCGGCATGAAGTCGCCCGAAAATACGGCTGCCGGCGTTGCCGGCCTCGACGTGGGACGGCGCTGGATCAGGATTTCGCCGCTCAACATGCGGCGCTGGGAGAGCTTCAAGGCCAACCGGCGCGGCTATTGGTCGTTGTGGATTTTCCTCGTGATGTTCTTCATTTCGCTATTCGCGGAATTCATCGCCAACGACAAGCCGGTCTTCATTCACGTCAACGGGAAATCTTTTTTTCCGGCGGTGATGACCTACCCCGACACGGCGTTCGGCGATGCCAAAGATCCGAACCTGTTCGGCACCGCTGCCGATTATCGCGACGATTATCTGATGAGCCTGATAGTGAAGGAGGGCGGCGCCATTGTCTGGCCGCTGGTGCGCTTCTCCTACAACACGCAAGTAAGCAAGCCACCGTCGCCGTTTCCGTCCAAGCCGACCTGGCTGCTCAATGAGAAAGATTGCGCTTTCGCCGCCAAGAACAACTTCGCCAAATGCGGCGAGCTCGAATCGAACTGGCTCGGCACCGACGATGGCGGCCGCGACGTGGTGGCGCGACTGATCTACGGTTTTCGCATTTCGGTGCTGTTCGGATTGGCGCTGACCATCGTGTCCTCGGTCATCGGCGTCGCCGCCGGCGCGGTGCAGGGCTATTTCGGCGGCTGGGTCGATCTGCTGTTCCAGCGCTTCATTGAAATCTGGACATCGATTCCGTCGCTCTATCTGTTGCTGATCATCTCCTCAGTGCTGGTGCCGGGCTTCTTCGTGTTGCTCGGTATCCTGCTGCTGTTCTCCTGGGTCGCGCTGGTCGGCCTGGTGCGCGCGGAATTTCTGCGCGGGCGCAATTTCGAATACATCATGGCCGCGCGCGCGCTCGGCGTGTCAAACGCGGTCATCATCTTCCGCCATCTGCTGCCGAACGCCATGGTGGCGACCATGACATTCTTGCCGTTCATCCTATCGTCGTCGGTGATGACGCTGACCGCGCTCGATTTCCTCGGTTTCGGCCTGCCGCCCGGCTCGCCCTCGCTCGGCGAATTGCTCAGCCAAGGCAAGGCCAATGTGCAGGCGCCGTGGCTGGGCCTCACCGGATTCTTCAGCATCGCGCTGATGCTCTCGCTGCTGATCTTCATCGGCGAAGCGGTGCGTGACGCCTTCGATCCAAGGAAGACATTCCGATGAGCGCACCCGAACAACTTCTCTCCGTCCGCAATCTCTCTGTCGCCTTCGGCGCAGGCCACCGCGAGGTGCTGGCGGTCAACCGCGTGTCGTTCGACATCGGCAAGGGCGAAACCGTGGCGCTGGTCGGCGAGAGCGGTTCCGGCAAGTCGGTCACTGCGCTGTCGGTGATGAAGCTGCTGCCCTATCCGTCAGCGCATCATCCGTCCGGTACGATTGTGTTCAAGGGCCAGGAATTGCTGACCATGCCGGAGAACGAAATTCGGCGGGTGCGCGGCAACGATATCACCATCATCTTCCAGGAGCCGATGACCTCGCTCAATCCGCTGCACACGATCGAAAAGCAGATCGGTGAGATATTGCTGTTGCATCAAGGTCTTACGGGGCAGGCGGCGCGCGTGCGCATCCTCAAGCTGCTCGATCAGGTCGGCATTCCCGATCCGGCCGGGCGGCTTGAGAGCTATCCGCATCAGCTTTCCGGCGGCCAGCGCCAGCGCGTGATGATCGCGATGGCGCTGGCGAATGAACCGGATCTGCTGATCGCTGACGAGCCGACAACCGCACTCGACGTGACCGTGCAGGCGCAGATTCTCAAGCTGCTCAAGGACACGCAGACGCGCCTCGGCATGTCGATGCTGTTCATCACCCACGATCTCGGCATCGTGCGCAAGCTCGCCGACAAGGTCTGCGTGATGCAGCAGGGCAAGATTGTCGAGCAGGGTGCGGTCGAGCGTGTGTTCACCGCGCCCGAGCATTCTTACACGCGCGCGCTGCTTGCCGCCGAGCCGAAGCCCGATCCGGCGCCGCCGAAGCCAAACGCTCCGATCGTGGTTTCGACCGATAACCTGAAGGTGTGGTTCCCGATCAAACGCGGCGTGCTGCGCAAGGTGGTCGGCCACATCAAGGCGGTCGACGGCATCAGCATCGACATACGCAAGGGCGAGACCCTCGGCGTGGTCGGCGAGTCCGGCTCGGGCAAGACAACGCTCGGCCTCGCCATCTTGCGGCTGATTTCGTCCAACGGCCCGGTCGTGTTCATGAGTCAAACCATTCAAGGCCTCAAGTTCAAGCAGATGCGGCCGTTCCGCCGCGACATGCAGATCGTGTTCCAGGACCCTTACGGCTCGCTTAGTCCACGCATGTCGGTATCCGACATCATCGAGGAGGGCCTGTGGGTGCATCACCCGCATTTGTCGGAGGAGGAGCGCGAGCGCCAGGTGGTGGCGGCGCTTACCGATGTCGGGCTCGATGTCGACACCCGCTTCCGCTATCCGCATGAATTTTCCGGCGGCCAGCGCCAGCGCATCGCGCTCGCCCGCGTGCTGGTGCTGGAGCCGACCTTCATCGTGCTCGACGAGCCGACCAGCGCGCTCGACATGCTGATCCAGTCGCAGATGGTCGATCTGCTGCGCGACCTGCAGAAGAAGCGTGATCTCACTTACATGTTCATCTCGCACGATCTGCGCGTGGTGGCGGCGCTAGCGAGCAGGCTTTTGGTGCTGCGCAACGGCAAGATGGTGGAAGAGGGCGCCGCCGCCGACTTGTTCAAGAATCCGAAGAGCGACTACACCCGCGCACTGTTCGCCGCCGCCTTCAATCTGAAAACCGCGCCCGAGGGCGTGGTAGCGCAATAAAAATCAGATTCGTTTCACACTCGTCACGTTGCTGCCCGCCGCCTTGATGCGCGCGAAGGCGCTGGCGACCGGCTCGATCGCGACCATCATATGATGCGCATTGGCATGGATGATCGTTTCACTGTCGCGCGCAATAGCGACGTGGCCCTTCCAGAACACGAGATCGCCGCGCCGCAGACTAGCGACTGACGACAGTTTACCGAGCGCCAGTTCCTGCATGTCGCTGTCGCGCGGGCAGGCAACGCCGGCCGCTTGCAGCGCGACTTGCACCAGCCCCGAGCAATCGATGCCGAGCGAGGTCTTGCCGCCCCACAGATAGGGCGCGGCCAGAAATGCTTCGGCAACAGCGACAAAATCCTGCTGCCTCGCCTTGATCGGCGTCAGATGCGCGAGCGGAAAATGCCACCCGAATGCGTTGACCGCGAAGCGTTCATCCTGGCGCACGATGGTAAGTCTCGCGCCCATCGGCAGCGCTATCATCGGCGGCAATTTAATGTCCGGCCCCGGAAATCCGAGCGTGCGCGGCACTGCGACTTTGTGCGTCGGCGCGGCACCCGGAGCCCCAAGCGCATTCGCCGACAGCCAGCCGACATAGCCGTCATTCTCAAGCTGGCTCCAGGCCCAGCCTTCCTCGGTGGCCTCGTAGACCATCATGCTTTCGCCGAGCAACGCCTGTGTGTCGAGCGGCGCCTCATGCGAGGGCGCGCGCCGCACATCCGCGATCGGCTCGATCACCTGATGGCGCATGCCCTCGACGAAGCGCTTGGCCTCGACCTGGCCTTGCAGATGCTTCGCCGCGATCTCGGGGCGGAACGGATTGATGCGGGGGTCGAGCTCAACCATTACATATTTTCCCTGAGCATGATCTTATCCGAAAACCGGTTCCCACTTTTCGGGATCATGCGCTGTAACGCGCCGACAGCATGGCGTAGAGCGCGCGTGCGGTCTGCAACTCGGCGCCTTCCGGCCGGCCAGGCTTGGCCGTGGCCGTCCAGGCGAAGATGTCGAGATGCAGCCAGGATTTCGCGTTGACGAACTTGCGCAGGAACAGCGCCGCGGTAATCGCGCCGCCCTGGCCGCCGGTACTGACATTGTTCGTGTCCGCCACCTTGGAATCGAGCATCGCCTCATAAGGCCGCCACAGCGGCAGCCGCCACAGCGGATCGTTTTCGCTAGTGCCCGCGGCGGACAGCTCAGCGGCGAGCGCATCGTCGTCGGTAAACATTGCCGGCAGTTCGGGCCCGAGCGCGACGCGCGCAGCACCGGTGAGCGTGGCGAAATCGGCGATCAGTGCCGGGTTCTCCTCATCGGCGAGCGTGAGCGCATCGGCGAGCACGAGCCGGCCCTCCGCGTCGGTATTGCCGATCTCGACCGTGATACCCTTGCGTGATGGGTAGATGTCGCGCGGGCGGAAACTGGCGCCGGAGATCGAATTCTCCACCGCCGGGATCAGCACGCGCAGCCGCACTTTAAGTTTGCGCGCCATGATCATGTGGCCTAGCGCCAGCGCGGTCGCAGCCCCGCCCATGTCCTTCTTCATATTGAGCATGCCGGTGTCGGGTTTGATGTCGAGGCCGCCGGTATCGAAACACACGCCCTTGCCGACCAGCGTGATCTTCGGATCTGAGTCCTTGCCCCAGGTGATATCGATCAGCCGGGGCTCACGCGGCGAACCCATGCCGACGGCATGGATCAACGGGAAACCCTTGACGAGCGCATCGCCTTTGACGGTCTGCACGGCCGCGCCATGCTGTTTGGCCAGCTCGCGGGCGGCGGCTTCCAGCTCGTCCGGGCCCATATCGTTGGACGGCGTGTTGATGAGATCGCGCGCCAGCGTGACGCCCTCGGCGATGCGGGTGAGATCGCCGCCATCGACGTCGTCCGGCACCACCAGCCGGACATTGCGTGCTCCGGCCTTGCGATAGCGGCTGAATTGATAGGCGCCGAGCGCAAAGCTGAGCGCGGCGAGGCGGGCATCGTGCGGGGCATTGGCGAAACGATAAAGGCCCGCGGGCAGGACGTTCACAAGCTGCCCCGGCCGGAACGGGTCTTTCACCGGCTCGTCCGCCGTCTCGATCCCAAACAACACGCCCTCCAGCGTGCCGTCCGCCGCCGGCACGACCAGATGGCGTCCCGCCTTGGGCTCAAATCCGGCGGCTTGGGCAAAAGCGCGCTCGCGGGTGTCGAAGATCTTGGTGGCCTGGTCGAAATTGGCGGCGTTGACGAACAGGATCGGCACCGCCGGCGCTTCACCGGCTTTTGCGAAAATCGGATCGTTCATGCTGTGATCATAAGCCCAGTGGGGCTTCCAGTTTACAAGTTAACCACTCATTAGGGTTAACGTTTTATTGCTCGGGAATGCCGCTGGAACGCTCCCGCGCCGCCCGTCTGCTTGCCTCGGTCGCCGTTGCGGCCGTGCTGGCGCTGTCGGTGGCCGGCTGCAAGACCACGGGCGGCGATACTGATCGGCCCCCACTGAGTGGTCCGGGTAGAATATTAGTTTAGCGTTAGCCGTTGCGCCAGCGTGGCCGGCGGAGCTGGCCGGGATTGCGGAGCCGGCCACGCGGCGAAGGCGGGCACGAAGACTTCGGGCGCGGGCGGACGGTAGCCAAGCGATGCGTGCGGTCAGATGGCGTTGTAGTGCCGTCGCCAGCTTTCG